>NZ_JAALFW010000014.1:0-102894 GCF_011800485.1 Pantoea sp. EKM20T
TGCGCTAACCGGCTTTGCCGGTAAGCTCCGCCGAACCCCTTCGGGTTTCGGACATAGGGCCTGATGGCTGAGGTCAAGGGCTGCAACCGGCTGCCGCCGGTGCGTTCACTGGCCCCGAAAACGGGGCCGCTGAGGACGTCACGCCGTTCCGCCGTGCCGGGTGTGTTCGTGCTCATCTCATCCCCGGTGCTTCATGTTCCGGATGGTTCCCCGCGGAGGGCTGGTCGTAGCACCGTCATCCGATCGCCCGCAAGGGTACGCTTCGCCGTTCCTCGCCCGTTCGCACTCGCCATAAGGACGGCTCGCTTGCGCTGCGGCCTCCGGTGACGCCCCCGCGTTCGCCCGTCTGCCGTTGCTCCTTTGCCCTTCGCCGCGATGAACTCACCGAAACATGGATAAACCACCCGAACAGGAGAACCAGCATGAACACACAAAACGTCAACACCGCCGCTTCAGAATCTTCCAAAACAGGGGTTAACGGACAGGAAAATAACGACCTTGCTCCGGCACTGGCTCAGAGCCTGGATTATCTCAGGTTATTGAAGTCGGAGAGCATGACCGGGGATGAACGTTTTGAACTTCTCACAGGCACTCTGATGAATATGGCTGAGCAGGTTTGTAACACGGTTACTGACTGGTCGCGCCCGCGCCCGATGATCCCGCTGGCGTCATTTAAAGCGTGGATTGAGGCGGCACACATTGTGCACGGCTATCCAGACGGGATAGGCGATGCGGCATGGGGATACGCAAGCAGTGAACTGGCTTTGCTTCTCAAAGCCGGATACGCCATGCATAAAGCGGATATTGCCTGATGAGCAAACAGCAGATGTAAAAAAAGCAGAGTTTCCTCTGCTTTCTTCACCGCCGGTATTTACGAGATACCGGCAACATCAAAACCAGAATCTGGAGAGATATATGATTTTTGACATGCAAATCGTCGCACATGCCATCGCGATTGTAAACGCCATGCGCAGCCGCCAGCTGGCGCATTTAACGGTAATGCTGTTTTCGCAGTGGATGCAGGTAGCGCGTCAGGTGGAGAAACAGCCATGAATGAGATTATCGCGCATCCACTTTCCACAGCATTCACCGCTCCTGTTCAGCAGGACGATATCAGCAGAGTGATGGGTAAGTACTGCCTGATTCGCTTGGATAATGGCGCTGAGTCCTTCTGGCACAATGGCCATTATGTCTGCGAGGCAAACGGTGCATATGGTGACACGGGTGTGTCGGATATTGCGAGACTGACCGCACGGGCGGGTTGTCATTCGTTACGGTGCATCGAGCTGCCGGTTCCGGATGGCGAGTGGTGTTGGGGTGATATAGCGGAAAACCTCGCCCGCAGTGCCCTGAGTGAAACGGTACGGGCCTCCTGCATCGTGACGGGCTGCATAACAGCGCAGGGCAGGGGGGTTCACTTCTGCAATCATCCGCTGCTGAGCGGTGACAACTCGAATCTCTGGTTTCCTATTGGCAACAAGGAAGACTGGTTTGCGGCCGTGGAGCGGATTCTGGTCATGAACGGTTTAGCCGAGAATCTCACCAGTCTTACACCGCTTCGTGACGGACCAGAGTATATGGACTGGAAAGCGACCTATAACAGGAAGGTCATAATCTAGGGAGCTAATGGCCGGTTTAAACCGGCCATTAGGCCATGTGCGGGGTGCTGAACCGCGAAAAAAAACTGCAGGCCTTTCAGGCCAGGCAAAAACCCGGTGCTGACGCACCGGCTCTCTCCCTCCGCGTTCTTTGTCGTCTGCCAGTTATGTCAGGTGTCTCACTGCTGTCCAGGCGTTGCCGGTTATGCCGGTTCAGGTGCGATTGCTGCCCTTACTGACTAAACATCAACGTCAGGGGCCGGGACATGGCCACCTTCGGCTCCCCGGCGTTGCCGGGTCGTCAGTCCTACTGCGCTAACCGGCTTTGCCGGTAAGCTCCGCCGAACCCCTTCGGGTTTCGGACATAGGGCCTGATGGCTGAGGTCAAAGGCTGCAACCGGCTGCCGCCGGTGCGTTCACTGGCCACGGAAAACCGTGGTCGCTGAGGACCGGACCGGCATAGCCGTCCGGGGTGTGTTCGTGCCGTTTTCGCGCGCGGCGGGCCTGTTCCGGTCAGTCCAGGCGCGGAGGGCTGGTCGTAGCACCGTCATTCGTCAGCTGCAAGGGTGAAATGCACGCCTGCGGCGCCCTTGCACCTGCCGCCTGCCGTTGCTCCTTTGCCCTCTGCCGCGACTGGATCGACCGAAACATGACAACCCACCTGAGCAGGAGAAATGCCATGAACACACAGAACGTCAACGTCAAAACCGCCACGCCAGAATCTCCCAAAACATGCGTTGAAAAGCAGGGCGGGACGCTCAGTCCGGCGCAGTTTCGCGATCTGTACGATCACCTGCACAGGCACGGCGTGTTCACCGGCATCAGCGGCGTTAATGGTGCGCAGCTGGCTGAGCTCGATGTGCTGGAGGAACCCACAGAGGAGCCTGAAGCGGCGGTTATTTACATGCACAACGGCTGGCCGCTGGCGCTATATGAGTACGACACCGGTTACCTGATATTCCGTGAAGCGCTGGCCGCTTTATAAACCGTTATTTATTTCACTGCTGACACTCAAATTTAAGAGGTAATTAATTATGGTCCGTTTCGCTTCCCGCTATGCCGCCCCGACCGCTATCCGTAAAAACAGCCCGCTGAATAACGACGAGCTGATGCGCATTGTTCCGAGCGCGTTTTCTGCAGAAAAGCATGATTCGCGCTCTGAGCGTTATACCTATATTCCGACCATTACGTTGCTGGATAAACTGCGGGAAGAAGGGTTTGAGCCCTTTTTTGCCAGCCAGTCGCGCGTGCGCGATCCTGAGCGCCGTGAATTTACCAAACACATGATCCGCCTGCGTCGTGGAAATAACAACGGTGGCGAAGAGGTGCCGGAAATTGTATTGCTGAACAGCCATGACGGCTCCAGCAGTTATAAGATGATCCCCGGTATTTTCCGGCAGGTCTGCACCAATGGCCTGGTGTGCTGGAAATCATTTGGTGAAATCAGCGTGCCGCACAAAGGTGATATTGTGTCGCAGGTTATTGAAGGCGCTTATGAGGTGCTGGGCGTATTCGATAAGGTGGAAAATAATATAGGCATGATGAAAGGTATTCAGGTTAACAGCGAAGAACGTCGCCTGCTGGGGCAGCTGGCGCTGGAATATAAATACGACGGAAAAGAGCCGCCGGTATCCGCTGAGCGTATTATCAAGCCGCGCGCCTGGTATGATAAAGGCACCGACCTGTGGACCGCGTTTAATATCGTGCAGGAGAATCTGATTAAGGGGGGCGTGCCCGGCAGAACGGCGAAGGGAAAAAGAACCACTACCCGTCCGGTAACCGGCATCGACGGCGATATAAAGCTGAATCAGGCGCTGTGGAAAATGGCGGAGGAGTTCGCAAAACTCAAATCATAAAAATAACCCCGGCGCGCCGGGGTTATTTTTTGTCAGGCATCACGTCCGCGGCCAGAAACGTTTCCGGCGCGGACGATTTTTTATTCCGCTGCGTCATAGCGTTATAAACCTCATCCCGTGCAATCAGTACGCGGTAAATGCTTTTGATAATGGCCGCATATTCACGACGCTGTTTGATCAGCTTCGGACTCGGGCCAGTGTTGTACATCCCGACGCTGTCCCAGTTCCTGCCGTACTGCTTAAAGTTTCTCGCCTCAATCCATGCACCGGTATAAATACAGATGCACGGATCTTTCAGTAGCCTTTCCCGCGTAATATCAAAGTTTTTCAGCTGATTAAAGTGGGAACTGTTAATCTGCATATTGCAGACGTCATGCGTGCCGCCGCTGCTTTTTGTATTCAGTGCGTTATTACGCATGCGTGATTCCTGAATTGAATGCGCCATCAGCAGACGCGGATCAATACCGAAATCCTTACCGGCTTTTGTGAAGCACATTTCCGGCGCGGCCTGCGCGCTGAATACAACGGCAAGCGAGAGAGCAGCCAATAATTTCATTCTGATAATCTCACGTGCGTGCGCGTAATGCGCCAGGCGGGTTCCGGTGAAAAATACGCGTTCGGATCAGCGCTTGCAAGATAATTCGTTACAGACGCGCACAATGCGCTGACGGGCAGATGCTGAACCGCGTCGGGAATATAATGAATCCAGGAAGATAGGATCAATTAACAAGCCGCTCTTCGATAGTAAAATTTCATCACACCCCACGCAAGATAAAATCTTGCAGTTTATTTCATTAAAATCATGAAGTTAAATTGAATTTTGAGCTGTTTTTTCGATGTATGATGAAAATTGTGTGTTAATTAACACACCTTGCAGTGCCTGATTGTGTGTTTATGCAGTGCCGGATTGTGTGTCATTACGGTGCTGGATTGTGTGTTAATCAGGCACTGTAAACGGCACTGTAGTGTGTGCTGATTGTGGCTATTGATTAAAAACATAATGTTATGCATGGTATGTCAGTGTGCAGTGCCGGATTAACACACATAAAAAAGGCCTGTAGTGCCGGATTGACTCACATCAAAAGCCGTTAGAGTGCCGGATTGACACACATCATTCATAGATTTAAGCCGTAAATTACGTATGAAAAATGTGCATGGTGCTGGATTAACACACACAGAATTGAGGTGCAGTGCCGGATTAACACACTTCTGGCTTAAATGAACGGTGCCGGATTGACACACCCTGAAACCGGGGTAAATAATACAGGAAGAGCAAAATTATCCGAATGGGCAGTCAGGCTTGCGCCATCAAGGCAATATTTATAAATAAATCAATCAAAAGGCAGGGTAAATTAACTTTGTCTTACAGGGAATACGATAATGGCACGCAGAAATATTTACTTCAAAGAAAAAACCGAAAGAGAAGTCCAGGAGCTGGTGCAGATAGAGCTGCAGAACGGTGCAACCCACGGTGAGGTTAACTTCTCCTCTGTGGTGAATGAACTGGTGGGTATCGGTCTGATGGTCAAAAAACACCAGGGTGAAGGAAATAAGTTCGATATAGAGGAATTTAACCGTGACTTAATACGTCGTGTTGCAGGAACGCGCGAAGGAACCAGCATCATGATGGCGATGCTGACGGAAATGTATCTGCATATACGCGGTGAGTCCGGGCCACAGGCTCTTGAAGAGATGATTGACCAGAATTTGACAGGTATGAGCTCTGCAGAAGATAAAGCGGAGAGTAAGCACTTTATTGTTGAGTAAGACAGAAGTCCGGAAAGACCGGACTTCATTTTATTTTCATGAAATCAATTAACAATGTTAATCGGGATTCTGACCATGAAAGTAGAACCTTTACCAATCTCTGAGTGCGCACTGATCCTTCCTTTCATCGTTTTAAGGTAGCTATTAACAATCGACAGTCCTAGTCCTAAACCTTGCCGCGTTTCATTTTCAACGCCCTGATTAAATGGTTTGAAAAGAAGATGAATTTTTTTAGTGTCAAATCCGCAGCCTGTGTCACTCACTCTTAAAAACAAGTGAGAATTCGTGATCCGGAGCTTTACTCTAATCAATCCAGAATGTGTGTTTTTGTTTGCATTATCTATGATGTTATGAATTATGGATATGATTTTTTGCTTATCAGCATTAACAAGAATATTCTCCGGGTATACGCTGCACTCAATTTTATTTGCATTGCTTTCATTATAGAGAGACAAACCTGCATTTAAAGCGTCTTCTGTATAAAAACTAACATTACTCAGGCCAACGTTACCGATTTCAATTTTCGAAAATTCTAGTATTTCTTTAGTCTGAAGGTAAAGTTTATTAGAATGATACGTGATTTTTGCTAGATATTTTTCTGAGTTTAAAATATCTCCTCTAACATCAATCATATCTGATGATAACTGAATTTTCTGAATGGAGCCTGACAGTTCATGATATATGGCGGATATGAAAATATTTTTATCCCTTATCGCTGTGTTTAATCTCGCTATATGCACCCAGAGCAAGATTATTAATATAAAGAGAAGGAATATACAGGAGAGAGCAGCAAGTTCCGTGTAAGAGGAGTTATCAATAATTAGAGATTTTATTGTGTTGAAGTTTCTTATCTGAATTTTATAGATGATTTCCTGCAGATTTATAAGAGTGGGCTGCATCTTATTCATTTGCTGTAATAGCACATCTTTTCTTATCGGATCTGTAGTCTCTTCATTCAATCTGCTTAACTCATCGCTTTGCTTTTCGAGAAGTTCTAGTGCACTCAGAAAGTCAGGCTCATAATAAAACGAGTTTATGCGTAATGATTTGTTTTTAAGGATTCTAACTTTAGAATCAAAAACAGATTTCTTTGTTACGAAGTTATCAGGACTTTCTGTCTGATAAACAGATGTTCGGGTTCTTTCAAATGCGAGGAAGAGGATTTCAGCCGTCGAATAGTTATCAAGATTTGGCTCAATACTCTTATACTGATTTTTAATTTCATTGAATTTCTGAACAGTAAAAAAAACTGAACCAGAAAAAAAAAGAGTCAATAACAAGCCAAGTGTGAAGGGAACAACCCTGCGTTTCATTTGATAACCTCAATCCTGTTTATCTGCCAGACAGTTTTGGCATTTACTTCCAGTTTGTTGAGTTCCGGATGCTCATCTCTAGGGTAGATTACTGCAAAGGGCCCCAGGTCAGAAACCGGGATCAGTTGGCCATTTTTCCGGTATGTCAGTATAACGCCATATTTTATGAGCTCTCCTACTGGCAGGGTATAGCTGTAGTCATCAAGTGCGTAGACTCTCAGCGATGACGCCTTAATCGAGTACTTTGATAGCAGCTCTGCGAAGGTCACACCCTGAAAAGTAGCGTTGGGCGTGAAATTTGTAGCTGTCGTTATCGAAGTGACTGGAAGTTTGACCAAATCCTCGGTAGAGACCTTAATTTCTTTACTGCCATCTGCCAGAACAAAGGAGTCTGCATAAGCTGCTTTGGCTGATAGAAGAGAGAACAGAAGAGCTGTAAGTAACTTCATTTGGTCATTTTCCTTTTCTTCATAATCAATTGTCCATGTTCATCGTGACCGCACTTTTGCCAGCCTCTTACTTGATAGAAACGAGCAGCTGATGAATGTTCGTCAGTGGTCAGCTCAATCTCAGTGTCTCCCTGTTCAAAAAACCACTTAGTGATTTTTTCCAGTATCGCTCCTCCAACTCCCCGCCCCTGGTACTCTGGCTTTACAAACAGACCACCTATCAATGCATGAGGTATGTGAATGCCGAGGCCATAACCTACATAGCTATCATCAATCCTGCAGATCCAACCGCCACCCTGGGCAACATCAGCCAGAATTACTTCTCTCTGCAGAAACTCAATCTGATGGGCATGGACAGGGTTTTCGGTGACGGAAAATCTTATGTCGTACATTTCCTTTATATGTGTAGCCGTTAATTTGATTAATTCCATTTTAGGTCCATTTAAAAAAAGAGATTTGCCAGTAATATGGAGGAAAGTATAAAAATACGAGTCGGCTTTTCAACCAGTTCAACACCGTGTTCTATAATGGTTTCTCCTATTTGACGTTCATGCTGGTTCAGTTGTCCGGTTAGCAGGATTATTGGTACTGTCTCGCTTTTAGATCGGATCTTTTTTATGACTGCCTCAGAGGTTTCGCTGTAGTCCAGTAACCAGTCAATAACATATCCATCATAATCCTCCCTGTCGACTGCCTGGATCATTTCCTGGGCAGTCTCGTAAACTGACGCATCTATACCGTATCTGTTAGATACTGATTTTAATAGTTCGAGGAGTTCTTTATCATTATCGAGAATTGCCAGTTTAGGTGCAGGTAGAAAATCCATTCTGATTACCCGCTTCATATCTTTACTGAATTTAATACCCGTTGGATTAACTACATAATAATTTTTATGAAAGTAAGCATAGTTAATACCTGGCTCTTTAATATCCACCTTTTCTTCACTGACAACAATATTGCATCTTACATGCATGTCGTTAACAATAAATATCCCGTTATACGGTTTTGACTCTTCAAAAGATTCGTGGAAGTAATTATAAATCGATTTTAACTCGTTATAGAAAACCCCTCTTTTACCATCGAGTTTTTGTTTAGCGCTCTGATATTTGATACCGAGGATGTCAGCCATTGTTGAGGCCTGTTTCCTCTTTTCAATTCCTTTCCGCTCAAAAATTTCTAAAACCTTTTTGAGGTTTTTATTAGATGTTTCCAAAGTCTACTCCCGCCCATCGGTTACGTTTTACGCAGTTAGCCCCATGACTCAAGAATTTGGGTTAAACGAAAGATGATACACTAATGAGTATCTTTTGAAGGGTTTTTTGGTCTCGTAACCATCTGTTTAATAATGGTTTTTTCGATATTCTCAATTTCTATATAGGAAAATACTCAAAAACTACTCGAAATACTTTTCAATACATGCATAATTCTTTACAGATTCACATCACTACCGAGTTGTTTTTGAGTTGTTTTGTTAAGTTTTTTATCAGTACGTGAAACGGCTTGAGACAAATGTTAATAGCTAAGTTTATGAAAAAACTAATTTTTAGTCACATAAGAGACGCCTTATGGCCAATGCAAAATCCATCAGGGGAGGTTCAGTATTAGTCCACCTGTCAGAGGAGACTAACCAGCTCCTAGTGGAATCATCGAAGCGTTCAGGAAGAAGTAAGACCCGAGAGGCAAAAATCAGACTTGAAGACTCACTCAGATCATTCTCCGACTTAGCCGCCACCGGTCGGAGATTCGAATCTGCCACTGATTGTGAGTAGTTTTTGAGTTTTTTCGCCGCCCATGCCTCTCATCTAAAAGTATTTTTATAACGCCATTATAAATTTTCTGCTTATAAGGAGGTGAATCTACATAGCTCGTTCTGAAAACTATTCATAGTTGCTAAAAAATGTTTTTCCAGACTGCATCAGATATTGCTGATACAGGATACTGCTCGCCATTTTAAAATGGTGAGTCCTTTATTTTAGAACCTGATTCTGATCAAGGATTAAATAATGCAAACTTCGATTTTCGCTTCCGGTAAAACGGATAGCGTGGCGGTAGCATTGTCTGATGTCTACCAGAAACCCACTTCTGGTAAATATCCCTCCATTAAACAAATACTGAAAGGCCTTACTCATACCGCCTGTAAGAAAGTTTACCGGCATCGTGCAAACGTAACCCTTGTAGCTCTCGCAATGCTGTTCTTTGCATTGCCACATTTTGCAGGAGCTACTGACCTGCTGGCCGCTCAGAAGCAGGATGCCAAAGACACGTTCGGTCATGGCAGTACCGTTGAGTGGGGGTTTTACATCGGCGAAATCATCATCTCGATTGGCGGATACATTAAAACGCGCAACCCGATGCTTTTCGTCGGCGGTCTGGCTTTCCTCATCGTTATCACCCGCACCTTCTTCGCCCTGGCCGGTTAATCCCGCATGAACGGGGAATCGCTTCAGTACCAGTTCCCGGAAACCCTCAATCAGCAGAAACGCCTTGGCGGACTCCCCACAGAGGAGGCCGTGCTCATCCTTGCGTGCGCGGGCATCGGCCTGCTCTGCGACCTGTTCATTGTGATGCTGATTGTGGCAGGCGTGCTCTGGCTGTTAGTCCGCCATCTGAAGAAGGGGCAGGGCACCTGGTGGCTCATGAACCTTCTTTACTGGTACCTGCCGACCACGCTGCTCCGGCTGCAGTTCCGCCGCGTGCCCGACTCGGGCAACCGGCACTGGATGCAGTAACCCACGCGCCATCTCCGGATGGCGCTTATTAAAAGGATAACGCTATGAAGTATCAGGTCCGGGAGGGGCGCAACCGGGTAATCATTCTGGCCCTGTGCGCACTTTCGCTGCTCGTGTTTATTCTCGCCGTCAGCAACGTCGTCACCGGCGCGCTGGCGTGGCACTTTGCAAAAAAGCAGAAGACCCTGACCACCCCGATGATGTTTGACCGCCCATTCATCTCCGATTCCGCCTCCGGAGATGCGGCCTTAAACGGCATGCTGGTGCGCTCTTTCGTCAACCTCCGCCTTTCAGTCACGCCCGAAACCGTGGACAGCCAGCATGCCGCCCTGCTGCGCTTCGTTCCCGCTGAGTACCGTGACGACATGAAAAAACAGCTCGCCGCCGAAGCTGAGTACATCAAAAAAAATGGCGTCTCATCCGTGTTCCGCATCGATGACGAAATCACCGACTCCACCACCGGTGACATCACCGTGCAGGGCACGCTGAGCGCGAGCACCACGAACGGTAACCTGAACATTTCGCTTCCGGATGCCAGTAAAGCCTACCGGCTCAGCGTGCACTACGTGGACGGCCTTATCCGCCTGACGGCCTTCCCCGAGGTGCCCTGGACTCAACCTGAACGCCGCCCGCAACAGGACTGAACCGATGAAAAAGACCCTTTCCGCCCTGGCCGCTGCCGGCGCGCTGGCGCTGCTGCCTGCCGCCGGGCAGGCAGCCGTACCCGGCCCGGCCGGGACCCCGTTTGAGAATAATGCGCATCTTAAGGCGCAGATGAGTAATACCAGTCCTAACAAAATCATTATCGACGGCGAGCTGATTACCGGCATCACCGGTCCGGACAATGCCTACCTCAAAAGCAACACTGCCGACGGCGCGCTGCTGATTACGCCACAGACCGGTCAGGACTTCACCATCTTCCTGGAAACGGCCGGCGGCGTAGGCGTTTCGATCGACGTGTCACCCAAACCCGGTAACGGCCGCACGCTGCACCTGATACCGGCGGATGTGCCACTGAAGCCCAACCCGGACGCAAAGGTATGGGAGGAGAGTCAGCCCTTCCAGAAAACGCTGGTAAGCGTTGCGCGCAGCATTGTCAGCGGCGGGGTGCCGGAGAGTTACACCGAGGTAAAGGCCTCGCGTGGTCCCGCGTATAACCCGCCTGCGGGCTTGCTGCTGACACCTGAGCGCCAGCTTGCCGGCTCCCACCTGCGGGTGATGCGATACCGCATGATAAACACCGGCTACGTGACGCGGACGCTGAGTGAAAAACAGTTCTGGCAGAAGGGCGTGCGGGCGGTAATGCTCTCAACCCGCACCCTGTATGCAAACGGCGAAGGCTTCGTGTGGGTGATTTTCTCCACTGATGCGGAGGGCGGGTCATGAGCAACATCAACACCGCCACGCGCCGGCGCCAGTGGGTGATTGCCGGCGTGGCCGCCGCGGTCATGCTGGCCACCGGCGGGGGCATCTGGGCGTACTCACACCATCAGGCCGAGCTGAACCGGCCCGCGCCAAAGGCGGCACCGAACCTGACCGGCAGCCTGGTGAATACGTCCTTTACCGAAGGGGTGGCCACCGCCGCGCTGCAGCAGCAGCAGAACAAGACCGCCGGCCTTGAGCGCGACCTCGGCACGCTTACCGGCACGCTGAAAAGCCAGAATGAGGAGCTGCAGAAGAAGCTCAACACGATGGCAGACGCAATCAGTCAGCTGCAGACGCAGCAGGCGGGCCGGCCGGCAAGCGGTCCTGCCGCTACCACGCCGGCTGCCGGAACCACTGCAGTTAATGCACCGGTCTCCGCCGGGCAGTCCGGTCCGGCGCAGTGGAGCATCAACAGTCCGGGCAGCGGACCGGCGGCCGGGCAGGGAGGGCAGTTTTACCCGCCGCAGGGGCAGGCCTTTTATCCCGGCGCCGGTACGGTGCGTCCGGGCGGTCTGAGCCGCGAAACCTTCACCTACGCTGCGCTTACCGAGAAAAAAACAAAGCTTCCCTGGATACCTTCCGGCTCCTTTTCTGAGGCCACGATGATTGAGGGCGCTGATGCCAACGCCAGCGTAACCGGTCAGCAGAATACCTCGCCGGTGGTAATCACCCTGCTCGGCGAGGTCTCCATGCCTAACGGGAAGACCTGGAACATGGACCAGTGCCGCGTGACCGGAGAAATGTACGGTGACATCTCCAGCGAGCGTGGTGAGGTGCGCACCAAAAACATCAGCTGCATCCTGGATAACGGCAAGCATATCGATATGCCTTTCGACGGGCACGTGTCCTTCCAGGGCAAGGTGGGCATCCGCGGCAAGCCGGTGATGCGTAACGGCGCCATTATCGCCAATGCCGGTGCCGCCGGCCTGCTGTCCGGCTTCGGTGAAGGTATCCAGTCTGCCGCCACGCCAACGGTCGGGCTGGGTGGCAGCGCCTCAGTTGGTGCCGGTGACATCTTCAAACAGGGGCTCGGTGGCGGTGCCAGCAAGGCGGCGGACACGCTGAGTCAGTACTGGATTAAGCGTGCCGAGCAGTATCACCCGGTGATTGATATCGGTGCCGGCAATGCGGTGACGGTGGTGTTCCAGCAGGGCTTCCGTCTGGAAACGATTGAGGATGCCGAAGCTGAAAAGGCGAAGCAGGAGGCTCCGCAGGCCGCCGTGCAGCAGGCCTCAGCAACTGCACCGGCAGTCAGCAGCAGCAACGGCAGTGCGCCTGTTCTGAATCCTGACGAAGTTCTGCGTCAGGCCAGCCAGCTGCGCCTTGGCGACACTATTAATTAAGGAGATGACAGATGAAACAGTGGTATGTACTCAAGTCGTTATTTAATCAGGAAAAACGTGCCGAAGCCCATCTGATCAATCAGGGGGTGGAATGTTACCTTCCACTTTTCACCTGTCAGCTTGTTGCCGGGGGAAGCGTTAAACCGGTTAAACCCCAGCCACTTTTTCCTGGCTATCTGTTTGCGCGATTCGATCCTGAAGAAATCCACACAACGACTATTAAAGCAACGCGCGGAGTCTCAACCATAGTCAGCTTTGGCAATCGCATCGCAATAATGGGTGATGCGGAAATGGAGCGCATGAAGCGGGGAGCTGAGTCGGCCGCGCAGGCAGACATGCAGGCGCCTGAGCATGGCGATACAGTTCTGATAACAAACGGCACGTTTGAAAACATGCAGGCTATCTGGCATGAGCCGCAGGGCGCAAAGCGTGCAATGCTTCTCCTGAACCTTATGGGAAGACTGGTTGAACTTGATCTCAAAAAGGTCCGGTCTCAGAACATCCAGTTCCGCAGGACGTCAACACACGGACAGGAGGCAGCATGAAGGGGCTGATTAAACGCTGGCTTCATCCGGACAGCAGAGAGCACCTGTTTGTGATTCTGATTGCAGTCACGCTGGCGGTGAACTTCACCGTATCCGGTCTGACGATGCGTGAGGGACTGACCGGCTTCCCGGACTTCCCGGGCTGGCAGGTCTGGCGGCTGGCCCTGTTCACGTCTCCTGTTATTGTTCTGCTGGCGTACCTTTTCAGGGGATTGGCTGGCGTAACCTTTTGGGTGATGGCGGCGTGCTGGCTGATACTGGCGGCATATTATCTTATCGGCGGCGTGTGGTATTGGGTGGTGCCGGTACCCAGTCCAAAAGACATCTTATCCACTGCAGGCTTAACCACCGGTATCGCGTATTTTTTTACGCTGCTCTTCACCCTGCTTAACATCAGATAACGAAAATCCGGCTGCGGAGGCAATCATGAATGAATACAACCAGCGTGAACTGCGTATCCGGCTCTGCGCACTGCGGCTTCGTTATCATCGTGCCTGGCTGGCACAGGCGAGCAGCTGCCGGCTGGCCGCTATGCTGACCGAAATCGATATGGTCCGTCAGCGTCTGGCGTCTGACAGTGCCGCGCCTGATGCCGAATGCCTCAAGGTACTATCTGCCGGCGCACCTGATTCCGTCGCCGGCTCAGGTGACGTAACACGCTCTTCAGCATAACGGAGGTTTCTGATGATTCAGGATAAAACCGCAACGGAGCCGGATGCGTTATTCATCCGCGTCTCTCAACCTGCCGGGAATATGCTGTTCCGGCTTGAAAGGCTTAACACCCGCCCGGTGCCGGATGCGGCAGTTCGCCCGATGGCTGAGAATTCCGGGCACCTGCCCGCATTCACAGACCTCACGATTGAGCAGCTGGCGGCGTACATCGCTGACGTCATTCATCAGGTCTCACCGGGCACGCCGCGCGCAGACGTCTGGGTACGCACAAAATCGCCGGTGAAAAACATACCCGCTGTCAGCAGCCCCCGCGTTATGAGTGAGGATGCGCTTAAGGACCTGCAGATGATCAACGCCTTCATGAAAGGTAAACATACTGGCTGAACCCGATTTTTTAGTGCCTTCACCAGGGCAACCTGCACCACCCGATTGACCCGCACGTTTATCTCCCTGACCCATTGCGGCCCGCCCGCCACTGAGGATTCCACCATGCAGAAACTTTTTGCGTGCGCACTGCTGTGCGCTGCGCTGACCGGCTGCGCCGGCATGAACTCTGATTTTGACTGTAATAAGACCGCGACCGACCAGTGCCTTTCGATGTCCGATGCCAGCAGGCTGGCATCAAAGCACCAGAGCCTGGACGACCTGACGGCAGCTAAGGAGGCCGCCCCAAAGCCTGCCGCTGAGGCGCTGGCGACGCCCGGCAACGTGAAGCCCGCCGTCAGCCCTTACCGCCCGGTAAGCGTGGCAACACTTGCCCCGCTTACGGTTAAAGGGCAGGGCGGGACCGCAGACAGCCTGCGGGCATCCAAGGTGCCGGTCCGTAACGGTGCCACTGGTCCTGTGGTCCCGGGTGACTACAGCGGACCGGGTCAAGTGGACGCCCGCCGCATCCCGGATGCGACGCAGCGCCTGTGGATTGCGCCCTGGGTGGATGAGCAGGACAGCTTTCATCAGCCTGCCGTGGTTGAGTTCGTGAAAGAGAAGTCCCGCTGGGATGAAGACTTTCGCGTAATCAGCGAGGGGGAGTAATGAAAAAGCGTTTTTCATTCAGCAGCGCGCATGAACGGCCGGAATCTGCATCGTCCGCTGCAGCGCTGCATCACCGGGTCCGGCCCGGGCTGATGTTCGCGGATGCGCCCAGTTACGGACACATCTTTGCGCACAGTACGCCTGGTACCGGAAAGTCCGCACTCTTCCCTGCCCTGATAAAGGCCGTGCTGAAAACAGAGCGCGCCGGAGGCCAGCATGCTCAATAATGTTATCGATCACCTCACCGGTATTTTCAGCAGCAGCCGGGATGAGGGTGGCGCAAAGCAGGCGCGCCAGAGGCTGCAGGAGAGCTTCAGCTATCCGTCGCTGACCAGCCTGCTGCCTTGGCGTGAGTTCGACGAAAAGTCCGAGCTGTTCATCAACAGCCGCTCGGTCGGCTTCATTATGGAGGTGGCGCCGCTTGCCGGCGCAAATCAGCAGGTGGTACAGGCGCTCGATGACCTGCTGCGCAAAAAGCTGCCCCGTAAAACGCCGGTCACTGTGCTGATGGTGGCCAGCAAGTGCGTGGGCGACATGCTGGAGAACGGACTGAGCCGGGACATGTGGAAGGGTGACATGGCGCCGCGCCTCAACGCCATCACCAAAGCCTTCTGGGAGCGGTCGGCGCTCAAGGGGCTGGCCAACGAGCGCGAGTATCCGCTGTACCTGCGTAACTACCGCGTGTTCCTGGTGTACGCACACTCCGGCACCGGCGGCATCAGAACGATGGACGCTGTGGCGCATGTTCGCGAAACGCTCCGCGTATCGATGCTGGCCGCACACATGGACACGCGCCGCGTGGGACCGAATGAGTTTTTATCCGTCATCCGCGAGCAGCTTAACTACCGGCCGGGGCAGGTCAGTACCGGCAGCGAGCACTGGAACCCGGAGCAGGAGCTGCACCGCCAGTGCGTGGATAACAGTACCGAAATGGAGGTTCATCCGGATCACCTGAAGCTGATCACCGCGCGGCAGCAGGGTGACCGGGCGGTCAGCGACAGCGGCGATAAAGCGGTGGTCAGCACGCGCATCGTGAACATGCAGCTGACGAAGGTGCCGAGGCAGTTTGCACTCTGGCAGGCGGCGGACAACCTGCAGAACATGCGCTTCCCGGATTTAGGTATTCCCTGTCCGTTCCTGCTGAGCTGGACCATCTGCGTGGAGGATCAGGTGAGCAGTCAGAACGAGGCTTTTCGCAAAGAGCAGGACATGGGCAAGAAGGCCAACTCCTCCTACGGCAAGCTGTTTCCCAATACGCAGCGCACCTATGAGGAGTGGCGCGACCTGCGTATGGGGCTTGCCAGCAACGAAATCGCCATGTGCAGCTTTAACCTCAACCTGACGCTGTTCACGCCCGACAGCGACAGCGAACAGCAGCGCTGTGAACTCTCCGCCATCAACGTGTTCCGCAAAAATGACCTGGAAATGTCCGCCCCCCGTTACCAGCAGCTGCGCAACTGGATGACCTCGCTGCCGTTCGTGATGCAGGAAGGGCTGTGGGACGACATGAAGCACATGAATGCCACCCTGCGCTGCAAGAGCTTCAACGCCGTCAACCTCATGCCGGTCGTGGCCGAGCGGCAGATGGCGGCATCGGGCAGCCCGCTGCCGACCTATCGCAACGCGCTGGCCTTTTTTGACATGTTCAGCGAAAGCAATGGGGCCACCAACTTCAACATTGCGGTGACCGGCACCACCGGCGCGGGGAAGAGCTTCTTCATACAGGAAATCCTGCGGCAGGTGCTGAACGCCGGCGGCTTCGGCTGGGTTATCGACATGGGGGGCAGCTATAAGAACTTCTGCCGGCAGGCGGGCGGGGCCTATCTGGATGGCGCGACGCTGCGCTTTAACCCGTTCGCCAACGTGCGGGACATTAAAGAATCCGCCGAGGGCATTCAGGGCCTGCTGACCGTTCTGGCCAGCCCTAACGAACCGCTGGATAAGGTCAGCGAAACCATCCTGCTCAAAGGGGTGGTGGCGGCATACGAATCGAAGCAGAACACCGCGCGTATCGACGACGTGGTGCTGTACATGAAGTCGGCGGCAGTGAAAGAGGAATATGGCCAGCAGCCGACCATCATGAACCGCATTAACGAACTGGTGCTGCTGCTGGACCGCTGGTGCACGTGGGGAGCCAACGGCGACTACTTCAACTCGGATAAGCCGACGCTCGACGGCGACACGCGCTTTGCCGTACTGGAGCTGCTGAGCTTGGAAAACCAGCCGCACCTGCTCTCCGCCATCCTGTACTCGCTGATTCTGGCGATTCAGGAAAAGATGTACCACTCGCCGCGCAGCCTGAAGAAGGTCGCCATTATCGATGAGGCCTGGCGCCTGTTCAGCGGCTCTAACCCGCACGCAGCCCGCTTTATCGAAACCGGCTACCGTACGGTCCGCCGCCATCGCGGGGCATTCATCACCATCACGCAGGGCATCAAGGACTTTACCGGCACCAAAGACCAGGCTGCACCGCCAGCTGCGGCGGCGGCATGGGATTGTTCGGGCACCAAAGTAACCCTGCTGCAGGATGCGAAGGCATTCAAAACCTACCTCAACTCCAACCCGGATCAGTTCAGCGAAGTTGAAACGCAGGTCATCCGCGGCTTCCAGCCCGCGCGCGATACCGGCTTCAGCTCGGTCATGATCTCAACGGGCGAAAACAGCTCGTTCCACCGCGTCTTTGTTGACCCGGTCACGCGCGCCATGTTCAGCACCCGCGGGGAAGACTATCAGTACATGACGGAGGCGCAGAAGGCCGGGGCGACCAGCGAAGAGGCTGCCTACCTGCTGGCCTGCGAGCCGCACATGTACCAGGCCGAGATGCAGGAGCTGGAGCGCTGGGCCGGACTGACCACTGCTTAAAAGAGGAATTAATGATGCAGGAAGAAAGACAGCCGCCTCAGCAGGTGGCCACAGAAGCCGCGGATAGCATAAGTGACGGCGCTCGCGTGACAGCGGCTGCGCGAATGATGCGCAGCCGCGGCGTCCGGCTGGCGGCGTTTACCGTGCTGGTCATCGCGCTCAGCACCGGCGTCAGTGCGCTGGTTGCCAGAGCCGTACAGCCCGATTACGTGGTGTTTGACATGAAAGGCACCATCGACACGTTCCGGCAGCAGACGGCGCAGCAGCCGGTGGAAAAGGGAGCGCTGGAGACGCTGACGAAGCGCTTTGGCGCCGCGCTGGACGCCAGCCTGTCTGACTGGCAGGCCGCGCACGGCGGCGTCATTCTGGTGAAGGGCGCGGTGGTTGCCGGCGTCAACGATATTACTCCGGTCATTCAGGCCGATATTGCCCGGCAGATGCAGGGGGCGCCATGAGGCAACTCGCCACAGCGGTTGTTCTGCTCGCTGCAGTGGTTGCTCAGCCCGTGCAGGCGAAAGAGCTCGGCACCATCGGCCACCTGTTCCCGATCGCCGAGCCGGACCTGCTGACCTTTATCGGTCAGCGCCTTAAGGGCATGGAGGACAGCGGCGAGATGGACCGCCTGCAGCGTGAGGCGGAGGCCCGGGTGAAAGCCCATGCCGTTCGTCCGGCCCCGGTGGCCGGGCTGACGCCGGCGAAAACGGACCGCGCGTTCCTGTATGACCCGACCTTTACGGTGCGGGAAACCATCCGTGATATGCGCGGCAACGTCATCGCCCGGGCAGGCGACAAGATTAATCCGCTTGATAAAGTCGCCTTCAGCGAGACGCTGTACTTCGTGGACGGTGACAATCCGCAGCAGATGGCGTGGCTGAAGCCGCAGCTCGCGGAGCTGCAAAACTTTAAAGTCATCCTGGTAAAGGGCAACGTGCACGACAGCAGCATCGCGCTGGACGAGCCGGTGTACTTCGACCAGTACGGTACGTTAACAACAAAATTCGGCTTTGAGCACACGCCGGTGCGCATCACGCGCGCGGACAGGATGCTCCGGGTAGAGGAGGTGGCACTGAAATGAGTGATAAAACGCCGTATGATCTTGTGCAGAGACTGGTAAATGACTGGCAGTATTCTGCGTCGTCATCCGAGGCCGCGCCCGTTCAGCTGCACGCTGAGCCGGTGATGCAACCGGTATGGACTGATCCTGTTCCGCCTGCCTGTCGTGCCGAAATCTCACTGGCACCCGAGAGCATCAACGCGTTTACATCAGGCCTGCCGGCTGTAGGTGGTTTTATTGTCCTCATGGCGATGGCCATCGTCCTTGTCCGTTTAGAAAGGAGAATGAATCCTGAGCGGCCAGACACGATGCGCGTAGCTTTTGTCTCATCATCTCCGGCACCGTTTGGCAGTCGCGAGATGGCGAAACTGGCAGCTGATGAGGCGAACAGCCACTACTGGCAGTGCATGCTGGCAGCATTTGGCGGCGCGCTGGAGGCGGAAGGCTTTGCGCTTCGCACCGAGCCGCGGACAAAGGTTCTGCTGCCTTATGCAGTCCGGGCCCGGGTAGGTGTGGCCATCGTAAAGGCGCGAACCCGCTATCTGAACCCCCACCAGAGTGACGACGCTGCAGAGGCGATGCTGCGCGATGCCGAACAGGATGACTACACCGGTGGCTGGACCGATTGCTGTCTGCGGGGAGCGGAGGCGGCCGGCTGGTACATTGTCAGGCGCGACCACGGTCCTGAGTCGGCACAATAACGACACCCAGGATGCAGTGGCTGGGGCCGTGACTGCCAGCGGCTGGTGTATAATTCTGCGCGTGAGTACTCACACAAAGGGATACAGGCAATGAAAAAAATGACATTCGGCCTATTACTGCTTGCGGCCGGCCATGCCACCGCGGCTTCGTCATTTACACAGGACTGGCCGTCATGCGACGTAAAGGCTCAGCATGACGTAAAGGGGGAAACCGGCGGAAGTATTAAAGACCCGCTTCAGGCGCACGTATCGGTGCGCGTAAACGTGCTGCAGGCCGATATCAGTAACGCCCGCAAGGCGCGTCACCTGACGGAAGCGCAGTCTGAACAGCTGTGGCAGCAGGCAGACCGGGTCAGAAAAGATGCTGAAGGCTACGTAAAGCAGCAGGGCTTTCTCAGTGCGGCCGAGCGTGCCAGCTATGACCGTGAGCTCGACACTATCGCCGGCAGGCTGTGCCGCGCGGTGAAGTAAACCCTCCCCGGGTGGCTGCGGCCACCTGAATACCTTTTCTGCCCGCAGTGCGCAGGCTGTTCGTTCCTCGCGCTGCTGCGGTACGCCTCAGCCTGCACCTCGCAGGCAGGCCCGTTTAACGTCTGACCCCGGCAGTTCCGCTGCCGTCTTTACGGAATCTCACCCTATGACACACCCTGCTGAAATATCGGCTCAGCCGGTCGTGCGCGATCGCTGGGGCGGCTGGACGCATCCTGAATTTTTCGTGCCCGCTGACGGCAATGAATATCCGCAGCCCGGCGAGTTTGAGGCCTGGCTTACCGCACATAACCTGGCGGCCGCCTTCACCTGGATGGAAAACGACGCGCCGGACTGGATGATGCAGGCCTTCCGGAAAACCGGTGACTGCAGCCGCTGGGAGCCGTCCGGGCCAGCGGGCGAAGGCTGGTTTACCGGCAGCATTCACGACACGGACGACGGCCCGGTATGCGTCTGGCTCCGCAGTAAAACAGAGGTCAGAGGCTCATGAAACGTTTCCTCCTCATAATGTGCCTGCTCACGGCAGGGATCATGGCGAAGCCTGTCATGGCAGCGACCAGCAACGCCGGCGACGGGCGCTGGGTAAACCCCATCAGCGACGTCTGCTGGAAGTGTCTGTTCCCAATGTCACTGGGCAGTATCCAGCTCGCATCAGGCGCGCATCCGGACACCCCGAACCCCGCCTCGCCGATTCAGATGTGTCCCTACGGTATTTTCTACCGGCTGGGTCTGGCCATTGGCTTCTGGGAGCCGCTGGCGCTGACGGACGTGACGCGCGAACCCGGCGTCATGGTGAACATGGGCGGCTTTAAAATTAACCTCGGCCGCACCGGTGCCGGACGCGGCGGGCAGAGCGACTCACCTACTCCCGGCAGCTTCTATCACGTTCACTGGTACAAATATCCGCTGATTTACTGGCTCAACATCATCACCAGTACGGGCTGCATGCAGACCGGCGACATGGACATCGCCTATCTGTCCGAGGTTGACCCGCTGTGGAACGACAGCACGCTGGCCATGATCCTGAACCCGGAAGTGGCACTGTTCAATAACCTGCTGGCGCAGGGCGCCTGTGCGGCGGACTCGATTGCCTCCACAGCGGGCGTGCCGCTGGACCCGCTGTTCTGGTGCGCCGGCGCACAGGGTTCGATGTATCCGTTTACGGGCTTCACCAGTAATGAGTTTTCACCGCTGGAAGCCTCGCTGCTGGTCAGCGAGCGCATGGCCTTCAAGCTGCACCGGGAGGGACTGGTGATGGAGACGGTCGGGGCGGACGTGGCTGTGTGCTACCAGTATCCGTCCCCAATCATTCCGAAATCACGCTGGCGTTATCAGATGGTCAATATGTACCCCGAACCCAGCGACTGCCACCCTTTCGGCACCACGACCCAGCTCTGGGGCTCGGTACACAACTCACCGGCGACGAAAAAGAACTTCGGCTACCTCATGTGGCGAAAGCGTAACTGCGTTTATCTGTAAGGACTCACCATGAAACAACCTCTGATTACGGCGCTGCTTGCTGGCGCCGCGCTTCTGTGCGCAGAAATGGCGAATGCCGCAGAGCAGCCGGTCGTGTCAGGTAATGACATGGCGTACATGAAGCAGCAGCAGCGCGACCTGGAGCTGTTCAAAAGCCAGCTGAAGGGCATGAATATCACGCTGCCGGATGCGCAGCAGGAACGGGTCTCGCAGCTGCAGAACGAAATTGCCGCCTCGCAGGCGGATCAGAACAGCGCCGCCCGCCCCGCACCGCGGGCTGTGTATTTCGTGAGCCTGGGTATCCCGGAGGAGGGGCTGCTGCCGATGCTTGCGGACGCCCGCCGCTTCGGCATACCGGCCACGCTGCGCGGCCTGCTGAACAACGACTTCCGTCAGACCGCTGAGACGATGTTTGAACTGTCTAAAAAAGATAAGCAGGCCGGGGTGCAGATCGACCCGACCCTGTATGAGAAATACAACATCCGGGCCGTGCCGGCGCTGGTCGTTACCTGTGGCAGTCAGTCGGACGTCATCTACGGCAGCCTGCCGGTTAAGCAGGCGCTCGAAGAGGTTAAGCAGCGCGGTGACTGTGGCAGTACGGCCGCGCAGCTGCTGCAGGATGCGGAGGGTACGAAATGAAGCGTGCCCTGCTGCTTTCTTTATGTCTGATGGCGTCCGGCGCATTCGCTGATGCAACGAGTGACGCTTACAACGCGGGTGCGGGATATGCCGGCTCAAATAAGGGGCAGGGCACCGCTGCGGCGAAGGGGACCGACCCGGCGTCAGTGATCCCGGGCTACACCGCCAGTCCTCCGCAGGGGGGGTATTACGGCGGCGTGCAGGGCGGGGACGGCGGGATAAAGGATAAGGGACAGACTCAGATTGGAAGTAATGAGGCGGGGCAGGCCGTCACCGATTCTTCCGTTAAGAATCCGGCCGTGACGATTGACCCTAACGCCGACTTTATCCAAAACGGCAAGAATGCCGAGGCGAACAGCGGTTCCATCGTGGACGGAACCAACAGCCAGTGCACCGCGAAAGTCGTGTCGAAGTCAGTATTTGAAAACTTCACCTGCGACAGGGACGTGGCGCAGGTCCAGACCTGTGCCCGCACCGGCAGCGTTATCGTCACGGGCTCAAGCCACACGGAAACCCGGACGATGAATATGCTGCTCAAGAACGCACGGCGCTCGGGCAATCAGATACTGGTCGATTTCACGTTTCCTGAAACGGCCACGCTCGTCAGCGGCACCACGCAGCTGGTTTATACCCCGGCCCCGTCTTATAACTCCGGGGCAGATTATGTCACCTCGATACTGAACAACAATGTCACGCTCCGGTACGGCAAGGGGGCTGACAGCCTGGGTGTCGCAGGACAGCAGGTTAATGCGGGTCAGGTTTACTCTGCCGTGATTACCCCTAAAGGGGCCCGACTTGATTCCGTCATTAACACTCTCATTAAATACATTAATGACGGCACCACGCTGTTCCACCTCGACGTGACGTTTAGCGTGACCGTGTCCGACAAAAAGGCCGACACGACCTGGTCCGAAAGCTGCAGCTTTGACAAATCACAGGCCACCGCCAGTACCGGCAGCGTCTGCACCGACCCGGGCGGCTCACGATCTGTTACCTCCGACGGCCAGACCTATACCCAGACGCAGGGCTGCTGGCAGTACCAGGACAGCTACATCGTGCCGGTAAACTCCACCGGTAACTGCGCCCAGCTGATGTCTGACCGCAACTGCACCATTGCCGGCCGCGGCTGTACCGAGGCGGAAGGCGGAACGTGCATCCATGAGCAGGATACTTACCAGTGCCAGACCACCTACAGCTCGCAGGGCCTGCTGTGCGGCGGAGAATACCTCTGTCAGAGCGGCGACTGCAACGGTACCGACGGTGCCGGCGACAGCGGCTTTGATACCGCTGTGGCCAAACTTGCCGGTCTGGCCTCTGCCGGCGATGACGTCAAGAACGGCGATCAGATAGATATCAAGGCCTTTACCGGACAGGCGCTCTATTGCCGCAAGGCGATGGCCGGCTTTTCAAACTGCTGCGTTGATACCGGCTGGGGGAACAGTTCGGGGCTGGCCAACTGCAACAGTGACGAAATGGCCATCGGTAAAGCGAAGGCTAAAAAGGTCACCGTTCTGGTCGGCGAAGCCTGCAACAGGGCCGTGCTGGGGGTGTGCGTGCAGAAGAAGCAGGCCTATTGCGTGTTCGGCGGCAAGCTCGCCCGCATTATCCAGGAGCAGGGGCGCCGCGATCAGCTGCACGTCAGCTTTGGCAGCGGTGACTCACCGAACTGTCGCGGCATTACGGTTCCTGAACTGCAGGCCATTAACTTTGATCTGATTAACTTCCAGGACTTCTACAGCGACCTGATGGCCAATCAGAAAATCCCTGACTCAGCGACGATGATCAAGCAGGCAAAAGACCGTATAGCTGCGCAGGTCAATGCGCAGACAGGAGGTAAATAATGAAGCGGCTGCTGATTAGCCTGATGATAGCAATGTGCGCCGGACAGGCCGTGGCGGATGATGCGCCGGCTGCTGACGCGGTGGTGACGCCGGCCGACCCGTTTACCGGCTGGCACTGGTACAACGAGCCGAAGAAAAAGCCGGACCCGCCGGCACCTAAAGCGCAGCCCGCGCCGCAGGTGCCGGACTTCAGCAGGCTGTCACCGTCAGAGCAGGCGGACGTACTTAAGGAGTACACAAAGGAGGCACTGAACAACGCCATCCTCCACCCGTCTGCAGAGCATACCGCCACGTTCCTGCGCTGGCAGAAGTTCTGGACCGACCGGGCCTCGATGTTCAGCCAGTCCTTTGCCGTGGCGCAGCTTGACCATCCGGATCTCGACTACAACCTTGACCATCCGCATTACAACAGCACCGCGCCGCTGCAGCAGGCACGGGACCAGCAGGAGCAGACGCAGGCCATCAGTCAGCTTTCCGGCCAGTACGGGCTGTTCTACTTCTACCGCGGCAGTGACCCGATTGATGCACAGATGGCCGGCGTGGTGGCGGACTTTGCCCGCCTGCGGCACATCTCCCTGATACCGGTCAGCGTGGACGGCACTGTGTCGCCGCAGGTGCCCGACAGCCGGCCGGACGCCGGCCAGAGCGCGCGCATGGGAATTACGCACTATCCGGCACTGTTTCTGGTTGACCCCAAGTCAAAAAGCTTCCGTCCGCTCGCCTACGGTTTTATGACGCAGGACGACCTGGCGAAGCGCTTTCTCAATGTGGCCACCGGCTTTAAGCCTAACTTCTGAGGACCTGATTATGCTGACACTCTCACCTGTCTGGCACGGGCGGTTGCTTACCGCAAACCGGGCAGGCAACTTTCTGCTGCAGACGCTGGTGATTCATCCGGCGCTGCTGTTTTTTCTGCTGTTCCTGCTCAGCGCGCACAGCGCCGGTGGTGCCGGGCATCTGCTGGTGAGCGAGGCCGAAAGGCTAATACGCGATGCTCCGGCAGGGCAGGTGTGGAGTTGCGCCTCGCAGGCCACGCGCGTGGAGTCCTGGCCGTCCGTTCCTGATACATCATGGGATAAGGCCGTACCGGTCAGCATCAGGCCTGCCCCCCCGCCTGCCACGTGTGTGAAGGCGGCAGAGAGCCGTGATGCATGGGCAACAAAGACTGACAGTACGCTGCGCAGCCTCTACCTCACCGGCGTACTGTTTTCCATTATTGCCGGCGTGGCGGTGCGGACCCTGCGCCGCCACGCACAGGGAGTCCGTAAATGAACCGCTTACCTCTTATCATCTTACTGTTCATGTCAGGCATCATTTTTAACTGCCTGCGCCAGCTGCTGGCGTGGTCAGTCAGCTTCACGTACGACGTGCTTGCCGGCGTCTCGGTAGCCTGTCTGGTTCTGGTTGCGCTGGGCCTCATCGCGGAGCTGATTGCCTGGCGAAGGTCGCGAGGCGGCCGGGGAGGCCATCATGAGGCTTAACGTGCTGCTGACGGTACTGCTGACGCTGCCGGTATTCGCACAGGCGTCGGTGGCCTCGGACATTGCTGCGCTGGAGCAGGCGAAGGGGCAGCGCGGTGCGCAGCTGCCGGATTTCGGTCTGCCCGGAACGCGTTCGGTGCGTGCGGTGCCAGCAAAGCCGCCCAGAATGATGACCCTGACCGACGGACGTCAGGTGAACCTGAACGACTATGCGGTAGTGGTTTTTATGCAGCGCGGCTGTCAGTACAGCGCGAAGTTCGACCCGCTGCTTAAGTCCTGGACTGATTCGGAAGGGATAAAGGTGTACCCCTACAGCCTTGATGGCTACGGAGATGCGGCCTTTCCGGTGGCGCTTATCCCGCGTAAGGCGGGACCGAATGAGCCGATTGCCGGTGAGATCCTGACCTTCTTCGGCAACGGGCTGCCCATCGCCACGCCGACCACCTTTATGGTCAACGTGAACACCAACGTGGCCTACCCGCTGTTTCAGGGGGAGACGGACATGGGCACCATGAGCCAGCGACTGGCGCAGATGATCGAAGCCGATATCGATAACCTCCCGCCGGACACGCTGGGTCCGGTCCCGAGCAGTGCCTCACTGACCCCGCAGTAATACGGGCGGCTGTGCCGCCGACGGAATACCCATGACTGAAAAAACGTTAACGCTCTCACGGCTGGAGACGGCGCTGCTGCTTGTCTGCGCCTCGCTGCTGGCCGCCGCCGGCCTGTATGCCTGGTTCGCCTGCGAAATTGCCGGCCGTATGGACGGCATGACTTACGGTTCTGACGCGCTGGTGCTCAGCGGTCTGCAGCTTTATCCGCTTCTGTTCCTGTTTTCCCTTGCCGGTGGCTTCGGCTGCGGCGTGCTGGTCAGCATCACCCTGCGCCGGCACGGATTTATGGCCGACCGTAATGCTTTCTGATACCCGCAGGAACACACCTTACTTACCCTGAATCCACGGAACGAAACATGACTTATATGACAAACGACGGGCTTTCGCCTGAAAAGCGGCTATGGCTAAACGCCGAAGAACACGTAAAAAAGCTGACCGGGTTGTATCAGGCACGTAAAGGGCATCTTTACGTGCAGGGATGGACAGGCACCGGTAAGTCGGTGGTCGGGCGCGAGCTCGCAGTGCGTCTTGACGGCGACTATTTCAGCTATGAACTGCTGACTTCAGACGAATATGAAGCGGGATTAAATGAAATTGTGGCGAGGCTACAGGCCAGTGACAAAGCGGTCATCATCCTGGATGGCTTTTTCCCGGCCGTCGCTGCAGAGGCAATGAGTCATCAGCTGAGAGAACTCACAAAGAAGGGCGTGAGCCTGTTTATCTTTTCCCAGGAGCCGCTGTTGAAGGACAGCCCGGACAGGCATCTGCTCACACGGGAAATAAACACGGTCGCGGAGTTTCGTTATAGCAGGCCGGCCGGCAACTGCGTCACCTTCTGTCAGATCAAATGAAACTCTCCAGCCATAACTGACAGGTGAATGCGGTACGGAATACCCGTTTCCGTATTTTGGGTCAGCTGTTCATTAATTTTCTTCCAGCCAGTTCAGCTGATGCTGAATCCCTGGCTGCTTCGGAGCGTCTTCACATGAAACTCAGGCAGTTCCTTCTCAGCGCCGCGACGGCGCTGGTCATCAGCACGCCTGCTCTGGCCGACGTGCAGGGTGACCTGAACGGCTACTTTGGCAGCCTCGGCTTTGACGGCAACGTCTCAAAGGCGCAGGCATGGCAGGGTCAGGCCGCAGGCTACGTTACCGGCGGCTCCATCTATCTGCGTAACCCGGTTAAACAGGTGCAGCTTATCTCGATGCAGGTACCGTCACTCAACGCCGGCTGCGGCGGCATTGACTCCTATCTGGGCGCTTTTTCCTACATCAACGGGGCCGAACTTCAGCGCTTCGTTAAGCAGATCATGAGTAATGCGGCGGGCTACGCCTTTGACCTGGCACTGCAGACGATGGTGCCGGAGCTTAAGCAGGCCAAAGACTTTCTGCAGAAGCTCGCCTCGGACGTGAACTCCGCCAACATGAGCTCCTGTCAGGCCGCGCAGGGCATCATCGGCGGCCTGTGGCCAGTGTCTCAGGTGTCGAACCAGAAAATCTGTCAGGACATTGCCGGCGAGAGCAACATTTTCTCCGACTGGGCGGCGTCGCGGCAGGGCTGCACCGTGGGCGGTCAGGGTGACAGCGTCACCGGCCGGGCGTCCGATAAAATGAAGGACCAGGTGCTGAAAAACAAAAACCTCATCTGGGACGCGCTGGGCCGCAACCACCTGTTCGATGGTAACCGCCAGCTGAAGGAACTGGTGATGAGCGTGGTGGGCTCCATCATCTTTAATAAAGCCGGGCAGGTCACCGTCCTAACGCCGCTGGTTGATAACCGCGACATCATTACTGTGCTGATGCGCGGCGGGACCGCGAAGATGTACGGCTGTGATGAGCAGGACCTGTGCCTCGGGCCGACGGTGGCCAGCGTCACTGTCAGCAGCGACGTGGCGCTGGTAACACAGGTGCGCAACCTGATGATTTCCATCGACAGCAAGCTCACGGCCGATACCGGCCTGTCGGACAGAGAAAAGGGTTTCATCAACACAACCTCGGTGCCGGTACTGAAATACCTGACCAACTCCCGCAGCATGGGCATGAGCCCGACCTACCTGATACAGGTCGCCGACTTTATCGCGCAGGACATGATGATTCAGTACCTGCAGGAGCTCGTAAAGCAGGCGAGCCAGTCACTGGCCGGTAAAAACTTCCCCGAGCAGGCAGCCGGCGAGCTGCGTAACAACGTGCTGGCTGCAACCTCGCTGCTGGCACAGATGAAGCTGCAGAGTACCGCCGACCAGAACGCGCTGGACGGCATCGATCGCAACATGCAGTACCTGCAGCAGCAGGTATCCACCATTATCTCGACGTCCTATCAGGGCAACTATCAGTGGGGAACGGGCAATGACTGAGGTCTGGACCATTTACGGCGGTGACATGTGGCGTCAGGTGTTTAACGGCGTCGTCACCGTCATCGGCAGCGACACCTATGACACGTTAAAACGTATCGCCGGGCTTTTTGGCGTACTGGGCGTAATCTTCAGCTTCATCAAATCGCGCAACCCGATGGTGTTTGCCAGCTGGCTGGCCGTTTTCTTTATTATTACGTCGGTGCTGCTCGTTCCGAAACGCAGCGTGCAGATACTTGATGTCACCGATCCGGCGGCAGTTTATCAGGTGGATAACGTGCCGGCCGGCCTGGCCTTCATCGCCGGGCTGACCACGTCAGTACAGTTCGGTGTGGCGCGGCTTTATGAGTACAGCTTCTCGCGGCCGGACTCGCTGACCTATACGAAGTCCGGCATGCTGTTCGGTTCGCAGATTGTGGCGCAGACCACGGACTTCCGGTCACAGAATCCGCAGCTGGCCGGCATGCTTACCGACTACGTGGAAAACTGCGTGGTGGGCGATATCCTGCTGAATAACAAGTACACCGTGTCACAGCTGTTGAACAGCACCGATCCGCTGACGCTGATTACGAATAACCCGAGCCCGCTGCGCGGTCTGTATCAGGATACGGGCAGCGGCCGGCAGTTTATCACCTGCCAGCAGGCGGCTGCGGTCGTCAAAAATCTGATCGGGGCGGACGTGCGCATCGGCGGCACAACCTGGCATGCACTGGCCACGCGCGTGTTCGGCAGCCGCGTCAGCGGGGATACTTTGCTCGGTAACGCGATGGATGAGAGTTACAACTTCTTCTATGCAGGCGGCCTGAGCGCAGCGCAGATTATGCGTAATAACATCACCAATGCGGCCATCCGTGACGGCTGGAAAGGTTTTGCGGCGCGCTCTTCCGATACTGCCAACCTGCTGAATCTGGCCACCGAGTCCAGCATGACCAAGCAGCGCATCAGCTGGGGCGCGGGTGGCGTGATAGCGTCGCGTACGCTGCCGATGTTTCAGTCGCTAATGATGCTGGTGCTGATTGCGCTGTTCCCGCTGGTCATCGCGCTTGCGCTGGTGAATCACGACATCTTCGGGCTTAAAACGCTGAAGCTGTACGCCGGCGGTTTCGTTTATTTCACCATGTGGCCGGTGATGTTCGCCATTCTTAACTCGCTGGCCAACTTCTATCTGCAGACGAAGACCGGGGCCACGCCGCTGGTGCTGGCCAATCAGGATCAGGTCGCACTGCAGCACTCAGACGCGGCCAACATCGCGGGCTATCTGAGCATGTCGATACCGGTGCTCGCCTTTTTCCTGACCAAAGGCGCGGCGTCTGTGGCCTCACAGGCCGTTGGCGGAGTGATGAGCTCGGCGGCGTTTGCGACCGGCGGACAGGCTTCGACGACGGCGGACGGCAACTGGTCGTTTAACAACATGTCGATGGATAATGTCAGTGCCAACAAGTTTGACACCAACATGCTGCGCCGCTCGGGGTCTCAGGGCTTCCAGACCGGTAATAACGCGATGATGACACAGACGGCTGACGGACACACCGTAGTGGATACCAGTCAGGCGATATCAAACCTGCCTGTCAGCATGCGGCTCAGTTCTCTCGCCAGCAGCGGGTTCTCCGAGCAGGCACGGCAGGCGCAGCAGCAGGCGCAGAGTTCGCTTGATGGCTATAACCACAGCGTGACCAGCGGCTTCCAGCAGATGAACCAGCTGACTCAGCAGAGCGGTAACAGCGATAGCATGACGCAGGGTAGCGACAACAGTGTGGCAACGAATGTCTCTAAAGGCGCGAGTAAAATGCAGTCTGCCGTTGAGAACTATGCGAAGTCGCACAATGTTTCTGAACAGCAGGCCTACAACCAGCTGATGGATATCACCAATCAGGGCAGTGCTGGCACGGGTGTCAGGGGACAGGTTAAATTTGATACCGGCGATCAGCTGGGAGGTAAACTCGGCATGTGGGCGACCGGCGTCAGCGCTGGCGGGGAAGCCAGTATCAGTGCTGACCTTCGTCATACTACCGGCAGCTCACACGGTACACAGGACAGTCACTCAGAGGGACGTGATAGTCGCCGCGACCAGAGCAGTCAGGAGGCACGTGACTTCCGCGAGGGCATGGATATGGTGACATCGACCCGTCTGAGCGATTCAGGGAGTCATACTGATAATCAGTCCAGCTCTAACGCTCAGCAGTTCGCAGCGACGCTTAATGATGCGAAGAGTCAGTACCATCAGTACACCGAGAGCAGCACGCGTAGTCAGGAATTCAGCCGCATGGCCACGCTGTCGCAGACACAGAGTGCCAGCCTGGACGCCAACTATAATCAGGAGTTCGTGGACTGGACTACCGCGAAGTACGGCAGCGACGCCCAGAACATCCTGACAAACGTCAGAAGCGCGCAGGGCGCGGCCACCGAATTTATGCATGAACGGCTGGAACCTGAAATCATGCGCAACTATGGCGCACGGACTGACCAGGTTAACAGTGAGCCGCTGCAGCCGGCACAATCGCTGGATGCTGCAGGGACATCTGCCGAAAGTGGAAGCACGCTTCCGGCCGGCGCACAGGCTTCCGGACAGGCTCTGTCGGGTAGCTCGTCGGCTTACAGTCATGGACCCGCAGAAGGTTCATCGCAGAATGCTGTCGTCAGGAAAGGGCAGGCAACTGAAGTCAGCACGCGGCAGGGAGAGAAGAATCTCAGCGGTCCGGCGGGTGTCCCTTCTCAGGAAATGAGGGAAGATTTCCGCAGCGGGTCAAAACGTGTGAGCGAGCAGGCCGCAGGCGCCGGCATTCAGAACAATGTCGCTAATCAGGTCGCAGCACAAAGATCTGGCCTTATGGAAACTCTCAGGGAAAATGACGGTAAAATTGCTGAAAATAAAACCACTGTTCAGACGTCCAGTGATATACTTAAGCACGAACATGATTCTGCTAAAGGAAATTTTAAAGCGGGTCATAATAAAGAGTTAAATGAGCAGGGCCAGAAACCCAAAGATAATCTGGGCGATGACTTTGATAAAAAAATAGCGGAGCTTAGACGGCGAGCCGGATAAGTAAGGGGGCTGGGATGATGTATAGCGATATCAAGAAGGATGCAGATTATCTGCTTAATAGTTTTGCATCTGGCGAACAAGAAGTTCCAAATGCACTCGATGCAATAAAATTGAGTGCTATTTTTCCGGTAACTTGTTTGTCGTTGTATGCATTATCGTTCGCATACATCATTTATAGCTTTGTGCCGCCAGACGATGTGTGGATTAACCCGACGCTGCATTATCAGGGGCTGACGCTGGCCTTTGGTGGCTTCACACTAATCTTATCTTTAGCGATTATGGCTATGACTTATACTCCGTTTCTGTTGCTGACCGCTATACCTCAGACGGTGAGAAGTAAATCGCTACTGGTACAGAAGTTAAGCCGGAAATACAAAAACACCTGTATAGCAGCAATCTTTGGCAATGGCATTTTCGCGTTAATGGCAGCCTGGAATCCGCAGTTATTTTATGCAGCGCCATTCATGCTTTTGATAAGTCATCTCATCATGCAGGCTATTATCAGTTCAGAATTAACACGCTATGGTATTGCTGGCGCAATGAGCAAATTCGCCAAGATTATTAAAAAGATCTAAGACACCCAGTTCCTGCTAATACCCCTTCCGCCATTCTGGCTGAAGGGGTTTTCTTTATAACCCCCCCCCAGTTAATACAGCGTGCCCAGGGGCGCGCCATTTCCGTTTTCTCTGTTAAATAAGGATGCACCTGTGAAAAACCGCAATGTCTTCGTGGCAGCGACTGCTGCTGCCTGTCTTATGCTTTCCGGCTGTAGTGCCATGAGTACAGCTATTAAAAAGCGCAATCTCGATGTCAAAACGCAGATGAGCCAGACCGTCTGGCTGGAGCCATCCAGTCAGAAAACGGTTTATCTGCAGGTGCGAAATACCTCTGATAAAGACATGAGTGACCTTGAGCCAATACTGGCGCAGGACCTGCGTGCAAAAGGCTATACCGTGACCTCCAGCCCTGATGCTGCTTATTACTGGATTCAGGCTAACGTTCTGAAAGCAGAGAAGATGGATTTGCGCCAGGCTCAAAGCTTCCTTTCGACAGGATATGAAGGTGCGGCTACGGGAGCTGCTCTGGGCGCTGGTATTACTGCTTACAACAGTAATTCAGGTGGAGCCATTCTGGGCATAGGCCTAGCCTCGGGGCTTGCGGGAATGGCAGCAGATGCTCTGGTCGAGGACACGAACTTTACGATGGTGACCGATCTACAGATTTCCGAACGCAGCAAAGCAGCTGTGACGACAGATAATGTGGCAGCACTGAGGCAGGGAAACTCTGGCCTCAAGCTGCAGACCAGCAGTGAAGAAGGCAACCGTATGAAGTACCAGACCCGCGTCGTCTCAAACGCTAATAAGGTGAATCTGAAGTTCGAGGAGGCAAAGCCCGTACTTGAAGCGCAGCTGGCTAAATCCGTTGCCGGCATCATGTAATGCAAGATACTGCTTAGCTGCTTCTGCGATTGTCAGGGGGGCAGTTATAAAGGTATATCAGCTTGCAGGGCGCTGAAATTCCTGGTATTAAGTCATGACCGGTTGCAAAGCCGGCGGCATGCGCCTTAAGGGGAAATAAGAAAATCTCTCCTGACAACGGGGCGCCTGCCGACCCCCGTCTGCGCCCCCAGGGCAGCGGACATCGGGGCAGCATCAACACCACGGGTGCTGCCCTCCTCCCTTACGGGACCTCATATTTCCACGTTTCTCCCTGAAGTTCGGGGTAGCGGAAGCGTGGCTCAGATTTAACCGACATGTATCCATCATGCTCAGCGGGGTGCTTTCCCCGCAGCGCGCCAGAGTCTGCGTTGTAACGGCTGTACTTCATCCCCGCCCTTAACTTTCTGAAGGAAATATCTATGCTCACTCTCAACGGTGCGGCACGCACATTTGTTATCTGGTTAACCCTGTGTTTCGCCTGGAGCGCCATCGTACTGTGGCAGTTCGGGCCTGATATCGTAAAAACCATTATGTCACACAGCCATCTGTTTGCCTGGGACCTCTCCACCCGTATGGTGCAGGGCGACATGATGCCCCCGGGCGTTATCACGCTGCTGCTGGTTCTGCTGGTAATGACTGCCGGCTGCGTGCTTTCCGGGCTCACGCTGGCCTGCTGGAATCTGTTTATCTTCGCCTGTGCTATCCCCGTCATGGCCGGCATCTGGCTGCTGCGCCGCGCGGGGCTTATCCGCACCCCCACGTCCGTCACACTGAAATAATCTCCGGGGCCTGAGCGGCCCTCTCTGCAACTTCTATTTAAGCCATAAGCCTGCCCGATTTTTCCGGGCGGGCTGCGCCTGCGTGCTATCTGGAGTTTCCCATGAGTTTTACACCCAAATACCTGACGCAGGGCGGCCAGATGACGGCCTACCGGCTGCGCATGTTTGTGCAGGTCAGCAACTGGATTTTCCACTGGATGCTGCTGCTGTTCGTGGCGGCCACCGGCGCGCTGTTCTGGCTGACGACGCCCGATGACGTGCTCCGTAATGGCTTCTGGTACTGGGCAGCGTGGCCCAGCCACTCACTGCTGGGCCTGTCCCCGCGTGCGGCCGAAGCCACGTGGGACATATTCTGGCACTGCGATGAAAGTGCGCAGCTGTGCACGATAAAGCTGACGCCGGCGCAGCTGCTGGCCAATCCGTGGATGCAGGACATGGGCCGCCAGTTTCTGACGAACCTGCGCTTCATCGCCAGCGCCTGCGGTATCACCGCCAGCCTGCTCTGGTGCCTCATCGCCTGGTATGTGGGTCGCATCGGTAAGCGGGAGAGTGAGGACGAGTTTATCTCGGGCATGACCCTTACTGACCAGCTTAAAGAGGTCAACCGGCTGTTGAAAAAGGCCGGTGAGAAGTCCGATCTGCAGATTGGCGGCCTGAACATGGTTAAGAACGCCGAGGTTATGAACTATCTCATTCACGGCACCATCGGCGTCGGTAAGTCCACGCTCATCCGCTGGCTGCTGGACTATATCCGCCGGCGAGGCGACCGGGCGATTGTTTACGACTCCGGCGGTACGTTTATTGAGACCCATTACGACGAACGCCTGGACAAAATTCTGAACGCGCACGACCGGCGCTGTGAGAACTGGGTGCTGTGGCGTGAGGCGCAGGACGTGGTGGACTACGAGAACATGACGGCTGCGCTGATGCCGGTTGAGGGCGACTCCGACCCGTTCTGGGTGTCCTCATCGCGCACGATCTTCAGCGACACGGCCATGCAGTTCGCGTCCCGTCCTGACCGCAGCATCGAAACGTTCCTGAAGACCTGTCTCTCCATCGACCTGAAAAGCCTGCGCGAGTTTCTGAAGAACACCCCGTCGGCCAACCTGGTTGAGGAAAAAATCGAGAAAACCGCCATCTCTATCCGCTCGGTGCTGACCAACTATGCCAAGTCGCTGCGCTACCTGCAGGGGCTGGATAAAGAGGGTAAGCCGGAGTTCAGCATCCGCGAGTGGATGACCGATGCGCAGTACGACAGCAGCTGGCTGTTTATCTCCACCACGGCCCGCCACCGTAAGGCTGTGCGCCCCCTGATATCGATGTGGCTGTCGCTGGCCACGCTGCTGCTGCAGAGCATGGGCGAGAACAGCGACAGGCGCGTGTGGTTCATCGGTGATGAGATTGCCAGCCTGCAGAAGATACCGGAGTTCAACGAAACGCTGGCCGAGGCGCGCAAGTTCGGCGGCTGTTTCGTGCTGGGCATTCAGAACATGCCGCAGCTGATCCACATCTATGGCCGCGAGATGGCCAAAGCCATTTTTGACCTGCTGAACACCCGCGCCTATGGCCGTTCGCCGAGCGCTGAGGTGGCCAAAATCGTGGAGGAAGAGCTGGGTCATCAGCGCCGGCGCGAGGCGCGCGAACAGAACAGCTACGGCCTTGACCAGGTACGTGACGGTATCTCCATCAGTAAGGACAAGGTCAACGAGCCCATCGTGGACTACGACCAGATTATGAAGATGCCGAACCTGCAGTTCTATGTGCGCCTCCCGGGCGAATACCCGGTGGTGAAGCTGAACCTGAAGTACCGCAAGCAGAAAAAATATCACCCCGCGCTGATTGAGCGCGACTTCCATGACCGGCTGAGTCCGGAGCTCGAACAAATCATCGAGAGCAACGAACGCATTTCCCGTGCGGCGAACATTTCGTTTCCGACCGGCGAAGAAATACTGGAAGACGATGACCGCACCACCGCCACATCCGGGCCGGAGACCGTGCCTGCCTCACCGGCTGCTGCGCCGTTAAAAGCTGAGCCGCCCATGAGCCCTCCGATTTCACCTGCTGAGCGGGAGGTTGTGACGTCACTACCTGCTGCGACGCCGGCTCAGGCACTACCCGCATCAGAGGCCGCAGGTAATACGCCGTCGCCCTCAAACGTGCGCCCGTTCCCGCTGCGTACTGTACCCGCGCCGGTCATCGCGGCTCAGGCTGAGCTGCTGCCGGCAAAGCAGGCTGCCGCAGAGGCACCGGCTGAAACGGAAATGACGCCGCCGGCACCTGTCCGGCCGGTCACGCCGTCAGACACCGGGCGAGAAGCATCGCCGCCAAAAGCTCCGCAGCCCGCGGTACGACCCGCTATCAGACCAAAACCGTCCGGACTCAGCGCACTCGACATGCTGGCGCGCCGTAAAAGTCGGGCTGCAGCAGAAGAAAGCAGTGAAAGCAACGCTGAGGAGTCGGTGCCGCAGGAAGGCGCGGCGCAGGGTGAAGCGCCTGAACTCAACATGCAGATGGAAAAAGAAGACGGCGGTCGCCTCATCGTCCGGCACATCAGCCCGCGAAAAACCGACCAGGAAAAGCGCGAAGAGGCTGATGCCCGGCAGTACAGCGACGCCAACGCACGCATGGCCGATGACGAAAAAAACATCCTGCGACATCGCGACGACTACGACGCGTATCAGGAGATGAGTGACAGCCTGGACCCGGGAGGGTATGAACGATGATGACCGTTGCTCCGGTGGCTTCGGCCGCCGACGCTGCCGGCTACTACAGCAGCAAGGATAACTATTACTTTCTGGATGACATGCCCACGCAGTGGATGGGTGAGGGTGCGCGTGAACTCGGGCTTGAGGGACCGGTTGACCTGGATACGTTCACGGACATTCTGCACGGCAATCTGCCCAACGGCGTGGTGCTGGGCAAGGAGGTGCAGGGTACACACGTGCACCGACCGGGGCACGACTTTACCTTTTCGGCACCCAAAAGCGTCTCGATGCTTATCCTTGCCGGCGGCGATAAACGCCTGCTGGAGGCACACCATGATGCAGTAAAAGAGACGCTGGCCATCATGGAACAGACGGTAAGCGCCCGGGACACGAAGGAAGGCGTCACGCGCATCGTGACCAGCGGAAAAATGGTCGCCGCCCTGTTCACGCACGACACCTCCCGCAACCTCGATCCGCAGATCCACACGCACGCGGTGATGGCCAACGTCACGGAGCTGGACGGCAAGTGGAAGGCGCTGGCCACCGACACCATTCACGGCGCCGGCTTTATCGAAACGGCATACCGCAACCAGATAACGTACGGCAAAATCTACCGCAATGTCCTTAAAGGCAAGGCTGAGGCTATCGGCTATGAAACCGTGCCGACCGGCGGCCGTCATGATTTGTGGGAGATAAAGGGCTTTACGGAAGCGGTGCTGGATGAGTTTTCCTCGCGCCACCGGGAAATCCACGCACGCGCCGGCGAGGATGCTTCACTGAAAAGCCGTGATGTGGCCGCACTTGATACTCGCCAGCGCAAGCAGGATATCAGCCGCTATGGTGAGGACGAGGGGGCACCGGAGCGCACCTGGCCCGAATCTTCCTCCATACCCGTGCAGGCTGAGCGTGCTGCGGCAGTAACAGAGAAAATCCCTGCAACAGCTGATAAAGAAACGTTAGCCCCGTCAGCAGAGGATAAAGATGTGCCGGCAGAGCCTGAACCGGCGCATGGGGTGTCAGCCGCAGAGAAAATCCCTGAAACGGCGAATAAAGAGCCTTTAACACCGTCAGCACAGGAAAAAGAGATGCCGGCAGAGTCTGGTCCTGAGAGCGCGGTGTCAGCGGCAGAAAAAGCCGCTGTAACAGCAGGTAAGGACATATCAGCTCCGTCAGCACAGATTAAGGATGAGCCGATCGCCAAGCCCGAGACCGCCGATGGCCGTGCCCGGCTTCAGGCGCGCTGGCAGCGCCAGATGGAAGACACCGGCTTTGACATTCAGGGCGTGATGAATGAAGCGCGCGAACGTGAAATGTCCCGTGCTGAAGCCGGTGAGGTGCAGGACGCTCCTGTGCCGGCTATGGAGGCGGTCCGCACCGCCATTTCCGTACTGAGCGACAGTAAAACGCGGTTTACCTACGGGGATCTTCTGCTTACCGCTCATAACGCCGGTGAACTGCAGAACACCATTCCGGACCTGCGCAGGGCGCTTGACCAGGCGATTAATGACAATCTGCTTGTGCCTCTCGACGGTGATAAAGGCGTGTTTACCTCGCACATCCACCTGCTGGATGAGCTGTCGGTGCAGTCGCTGGCAACGGATATCCTGAAAGAGAACCGGGTAATTAATTTTAGCCCCGACGGCGGTTTGTCCCCCGGGCACCCTGAACACATTGCCCGGGAGCCCGCCGTCATCATCAGTGCACCTGCATCAGTCGGGCTGCTGCGTGAGGTTACGGAGGCGCTGGTGACAATGTCACGTGAGCAGGGACGCGAGGTCAGCGTGCTGACCAGTTCTGCCGAGCGCGCACTCAGCTTTGCCAGATCACCTGAGCTCCGGGACCGTTTGCTCCACCGCAGCCGGATGCTTGATGGCAATTTCAGCCTGATGCCGCAGAGTACGGTCATCGTGGAGAGCGCGGAAAAACTCAGCCTGAAAGAAATGCTGGTGCTCACCGGTGAGGCGCAGCAGCAGAATGCGCAGCTGCTGTTTCTGGACAGCGCCGGACGACAGTCAAATGCGAATGCCCTGTCCGTGCTGACGGCAGCGGGCGTAAAGCGTCAGAGCCTGAACGCACCGTCTGACGGAATCGAGGTGCGCGTGACTAGTATTCAGGACAAGCGCGACCGCTATCAGGCGCTGGCAGATCGCTATGCCGGAATGGACCCTACGGAGGGGCCCGTTACGGCCGTTGTGACAGGCCCGCGCGAGCAGAGCCATCTGACCGGTGTTATCAGGAGTGCGCTGCAGGATGCCGGCAGGCTGGGGCAGGAGTCGGTCAGCATCGTGGCGCGTACGCCGGTGTTTATGACGGCTAAAGAGCGCCGTCTCCCCCAGACCTACCGCGCCGGTATGGTGCTTGAGGACCGGTCAGAGAAAAACGAAACGCGGCACTACGTCATTGACCGCGTGCATGATGAGACCCGCATGCTCTCGCTGATTGACGGGGACGGGGTGCTGTCACGGGTAAAACTCAGCGCACTCTCCGGCGACTGGCGGCTGTTCACTCAGAATGATGTTGAAGTTGCCGCCGGGGAACGCCTGTTTGCGCTTGCCGGCGATAAGCATGCGGGCCTGAAGGCGCGCGATCGCCTCACGGTCACGGCTATTGAAAACGGCACGCTCATCGTTCAGCGAGAAGGGCAGCAAAAGCCGCTGCGGCTGGATGCGTCCCGGCCGCTTTACGTGACTTACGGATACGTCAGCGCGCCCGGCAGCCGTGACAACGACCGCGGCACGGTACTGGCCAGCCTGGGCGCACAGGATCTGTCGGTGAATATGATCAACGCGCTGGCGCAGTCCGGCCATGAGGCGGAGATTTTTACCGGCGAAGCCCTGAGCCGGGCGGAAGAGAAGCTGGGACGCCTGCGCTCAACGCGCTCGCCGCTGTCGCTGGTCCGGCAGGCCAGCGGAAAGGAGGATGCCAGTGAGGCCGTGGACACGCTCAGTAAACAGCTGCTCTCTGATGCACAGAAAGCCGTAACGCGCGGCGTGGCGCAGATGCGGGACGTCGCTTTCCCGTGGGCGAAACTGCTGGATGAGGCGCTGACGTTCAGCGGTGACCTGAAGCTTATCGAGAGTGAAGTTGCCCGGCAGGTTAAGGAGGGTGACCTCATTGAGGTGCAGACCAGCGCCGGGCCTCACTTCGTTGCGCGCTCCACGTGGGAGATGGAAAAAGCCATCGTGGGCGAAATTGAGCGGGGTAAAAACACGCAGGTGCCGCTGATGGCACAGGTCGATCCGGCTCTCCTGTCCGGCCTGACTCAGGGCCAGAAAGAGGCCACCTCGCTGATTCTGCAGAGTCCGGACCGGTTTACGGCCGTGCAGGGGTATGCAGGTGTCGGTAAAACCACCCAGTTCAATGCGGTAAAGGCGGCCATTGATACCCTGCCGGCTGACGTGCGTCCGGTCATTGTGGGACTGGGGCCGACTCACCGGGCGGTTAAGGAGATGGCGGGTACCGGCATCGATGCGCAGACGCTGAAGTCGTTTGTGCTGGACTGGCAGATGCGCAGCGCGGCCGGCGAGGACGTCCGCTATGACAACATGCTGTTCCTTATCGATGAGTCATCCATGATTGGTAACCAGGATACCGCGGCGGCGTACCGTGCGATCGCCGCCGGTAACGGCCGCGCCGTGCCGGTAGGGGACGTAGCGCAGCTGCAGTCGCCCGAGAGCGGTGCGCCATTCCAGCTGATGCAGGAGCGGAGCCCGATTGACGTGGCGGTCATGAAGGAAATCGTGCGCCAGCGCGACCCGGACCTGAAGTCTGCGGTGTACAGCATCATCAGCAATGATTTCGCGGCGGCGCTGAGAAACATTGAAAAGGTGTCGCCGGATGTCGTTCCGCGGCGCGCAGGCACGGTGCTGCCCACCGGATCAATTGTCGAGTCAGCAGATCCTGTATCCACAATCGTGGCTGACTTTATGAGCCGCACCGATGGGGCACGGGCGCAGACCATGATCATGGTTCAGCTGCACGCAGACCGCAGAGCCATCAATGAGGGTATTCATAACGCGATGGTTGAATCAAAAGAGCTGGGCGAGGCGTACCGCACCGTCCCTGTCCTGGACCGCATCAACGGCGGCCGGCACGACTTCAACCGTATCGACGACTGGGAAACCGGGCAGGTGGTGATGGCCAATCAGCGGTACCTGCACGTCACCGGCGTTGACCCTGCTAACGGCAATGTCACCCTGAAGGATGAAGCGGGGCGCACGCAGTTCTGGTCGCCGCAGGAACTCAACGCCACGGAAATTGAGGTTTTTGAGACCCGCTCAATTGAGCTGCGCACGGGTGATAGCGTCCGTCTGAGTAAAACCCAGAAGCAGGCCGGTCACGCTGCACACGAACAGTATCGCGTGGAAGAGCTGCGCGATAACGGTGAGATTGTCCTGCGCAACGCCGGCGGGGTGAAGGTTATCGATCCGGCAGCCACGCTCGCGGACCGGCATGTGGACTACAGCTGGGCGGTCACCGGCTATGGCGCACAGGGCGCCAGCGCCAGGTACTCACTGGCGCTGGAAGGTGTTGAGGGCGCACGTGAGCTGATGAGCGGCGCGCGGGCGTTTTATATCAACGTCTCGCGTGCGAAGGACCACGTCCAGATTGTTACCGATGATAAAGCAGGCTGGACAAAGACGCTCAGGACCGGAAAAGAAGGGCCGGCCACGGCGCATGATGCGCTCACGCCCGAGCCGGAGCGCGACCGGGCCAGGCGGATCTGGGCGATGGGTCAGCCCGCGTCTAAAACGGCAATGGGCCGCGCGTTTCTGCGGTCAAATGGCCTGCGCGGCAGCCCGGTTACGGCACGCATCATCCCGCCGACACGGAAGTTCCCGGAGCCACATCTGGCCCTGCCGGTGTATGACGGTAACGGAAAAGCGGCGGGCCTGACGATGATGCCGCTGCTTCACGATAAGGGCGCACTGCTCGCCGGGCAGACCCGCCAGCTGGTCACAGAGGGTGCACAGGCCGCCATGCTGCAGAAAAGTCGTAGCGGCGAGGTCGTGCTCGTCAGCGATCTCACGCAGGGACTGGCCGCAGCGCGTGAAAAGCCGGAGGCGGGAGTATTGATAATGCACGGACGTCAGATTCCATCTGCACAGCTTCTGAAGGTGGCGGGTGGCAACCTGGAAGAGCTGCGTCGTCCGGACGCCACGCTTCTGAGTCAGGTGAAAGATGAGCTGCAGGAGATACTCGCCGTTCTGCCGCGAACGGAGAGAGAGCAGGATGAGCAGGCTACGCTGCATAGTGCAATAAAATCAGTCAGCAACGGCAACCTGATGGAAAAAACCAGCCTGCCGGCAGTGCCACCCGGTCAGGACGAAATGGATAAGGTTACGCTGGCCGTGCAGCTTGCTGCTCGTGTGGCAGAAATTATGGCACAGAAGCTGCCCCGCCTTCCGGGCGAGTCGCAGCCGGACTACAGCGCGCTCGTCCGGCAGGCTGCCCGGACGCTGGCTGATACGCCAGATGCCTCTGCTGATGCAGCCGTGCGCGCCGTGCTCGGTGCGCTGTCAGTGAGCGGTATACCGGACAGCGTCAGGCAGGCTGCTACAGCAGGCAGCGACGGCGTGGCCCCGGCTGTCGTGGTCCGCCAGGTTCAGGAAGAACTTAACCGTTCGCGGTCTGCAGTTAAAACGGCTCAGCCAGAAATTCCAGCAGCGGCGCTGGCCAGTGCCGCGCGCGAACTCGACCGGCAGGCGCAGGTCAGCCTGCCCCCTGAAGCGCGGGGTCGCGAGCCTGAGAGGGAGTTACCTGGTCCGGAAATCACCCGTCATATACAGAAAGAACGTTAATACCCTGTGCGGCCGTCCTCAGTGCGGCTGCGTCACCTTCGTCCTGCCTCCGCAGGCATATGAGATAAATCATGAAAAAGACCCTTAAGATGGCCAGTATTGCTCTGGCCATGAGCGCTGCTTTGTTTACAGTACAGGCCGGTGCCGCCGGCGCTGAAGCGTTTACCCCGGAGCAGCAGGCCCGCATCGGCGAGATTGCGGCGGACTATATGGTCGCGCACCCGGACGTGCTCATTGAGGTGAGCAAAAAACTGCAGGCGCGGCAGCAGGCTATGCAGCAGCAGGCTTACGTGCAGTCAGCGCTGAAAACACACCGGCTGCTGATGCAACTGGATGGCGTGCCTGTCAAAGGACCGGCGGACTCAAAAGTCATCGTAACCGAGTTTTTCGACTACGAATGCATTGCCTGCAGCATGATGGCGCCGGTGATGGAAAAGGTGATGGCTGCAAACGCCGGCGTGCGCTTTGTGTTCCGGGACTGGACCATCTTTGCCGCCCGCTATCCGGAGTCAGCGCAGGCATCGCACCGCGGACTGGGTGTTTACCGGAAGCAGGGGGCGGATGCGTATATGGCATTTCACAACGGCATTTACCGGACCGGGCATAACGAAGGAAAACTGACGGCCGAAGACATTGAGAAGGTTGCCGCTGCCGCGGGTGCAGGTGCCGCTTCAGACGAGGATAAAGCTGCGTCTGACCACGTTACGGAGAACAATGCAGCTCTGGCTGAGATGCTTGGGCTGACGGGAACACCGGGCATTATCGTTATGCCGGCTGAGAACGCCACGGCAGACAACACAACGGTTATTCCGGGTGTAGTCAGCGAACAGGTCATGCAGCAGGCCATAGCGCGTGCAGAAAAGAGCTAAAAAAAAACGGCTCCAAGGGACCAGGGCTGGGGATATCATCCCATAAAGGAACAAGGCCGCCTGTGGCAATCGCAATACTACCGACGGTATGAGTGAGTAGCGGCCAGCCTGTAAAAACCTTTACCGCATGTGACCATAAAAAATCCCGGCACGGGGCCGGGACGATGAAGCCTGTCAGTCTGCCCGTTAGCGCCAACCAGTGGGCATTGTCCGGGGTATCAGCTATTCCGCCAGAATCTTTACCCCATGACGGCCACGCCGCTCAGACTGTTCGTTCCTCGCGATGCTGCGGTACGCCTCAGCCTGATCGCCCTGCCTGTCGTATTGTTGAGGCGGTCATCTGCGATCGCAGTTCAACCTACTGCAGAATATCAGGAAATAAATCCTTCAGAGAACCCTCCGGGTTGCACCATCCAGCCTGAACCATGATTTGGATTAAGTCAGATCACGGACGTAAGAACAGTCAAAATAAAGTTTATCAGTGCATTTTTTTTATCCATACGATTCGTGCTATGCGCAAACTGTGCTGGATTTAAGCGGGTGAGATGGGTATTCTTTTCAGAATTCGCCGGGCGGCGATCCTTTTTAGATCCTTATCGAATACTGTGGTGGTTGACGATGAGGGTTTGCAGTAAACCTGTGGCCGATCATGCGCGGCGCGGGAATGAACTAACCGGATAGGACGTATCCGCAAAAACGTCCAGGGTATGGAGTCCGCGTTTCATCGGGCTCTGAATGCAAAAACCCCCTGAAATCTGTCTCAACTTGGCGGAAGACGGCAGAAATCAGGGGGTCCAAAAGCAGGCGCAGCGCCTGTGAAGGATTATAACGCATGCTATTCATAAGACAACCCCTGTCCGCCATAAGTACGGGACAGGGTGAATGACCAGATTTTAATCGGGTTAAACCGCCCGACTTCAGAAAATGACAGACGTCGCCGCGGCGATCATGATGTCACCTGCAAATGTCCTGATCCGCAGTGGTTCGCACCTGACGGCTATCGCCCGCTTCCGGGTGAATTTGGCCATGCCATGCGTCGTCTGGTCGTCAAAGAGAAGGCCAGCGGTAAGTGGAAGCTGCGTTTCCGGCCGTCACTCCATCCTTACTTCACCCAGTACCGTAAAGCTGCGGGTCGTGATCGGCACTTCCGGCCGGAACGGCGTGCGCTTATCGATGCAATATTCCCTCTGCTTGTTCAGCGTGCCGACATGGCCACCTGGGTTGTGACTGTTAATGTCAGCCGACTTGCCGGTGAACTCAGCCCGAAAGACAGTGATGGCCATGTCATCCCCGAAACCCGGGTTGAACCCTGCCGGCTGTCGCGTCTGTTCCCGGAGCTGGCACGATTTGGCCTGATTGAAATGCCCGACCTGGAATGGGACCCGGTCGAACAGTACTGGATGCCCCGGCATATTATTCTTACCGAGCGTTTCTGGCAGCTGTGCGGTGTCAATATGGATAAGCTGCTGCTGCAGCGAAACCTGCGCATCGAAGCTGAAGAAGAAGGCATTCTCGAACCCGGCACGCGTGATTCCGTTCGTGCTGCCCGCCGGCGCTGGTATGAAAAAGCCCGCATAGCGACATTGCTCAGCCGGCGTGAGAAAGCAGTGCGGGAGAAGCGTCGTAATAAGCTGGGCAGACTCCCTCTCGACGAACGGCGCAGCGCGATGGCCAGCTGGCTCATCCGCTCGCGGCCGAATCACGAACTGATTAATCTCGATGCCGACAGTTTTGATCGCCTTGTGTGGCAGCATCTTAACCAGCTGGAGCTGGGACTCGGCTACGAGCCTGCGCCTCCCGACGTCGTTCACTGACGTCTCTCCGTCTGATTTTAACCGCCTTGACTGGCGGTAAAGTCGTTTGCGTCGTCTGCAGAACACCCCGGTTTTGCGCCTGCGGGCATGAACTTCCGGCACTCTGACCTGCGTGAACTCAGTACTTTTAGGTGCTGATTTTTTTTATGCACATTTACCCGCAATCGGAAAGTTAAGCTTAGCTGCAAACGAGTCTGACGTTACCCGCAAGACATTCCTGACCTTTGGTCAGTAAAGAAATAATCAAAAAGAAAATAAGGTTTTCAGTCCGGCCATGCTGTGGATTAATAAGGCCTTCGCTTGCAGCGGCCGCAGGCGTCCGCGCCGCTCAGAATCTGAAGTAGCTCCCGCCGGTGGCGGGCAGGGTAAAACCATTAGTTACAACACTCATATTGACGATATAAAACCACACTGAGCAGACCTGAACTCTCCAGCCCCTCTCAGCCCGAACCGGAGCAGACCTGAAGCTCCGAGTGCCCATTGACAGGCCGCCCCCGCCCCGGCCCATTGGGCCGGAACAGGAGTGGCTGTAATGGATGGTGTAACTAATCCTCTAAGTTTTACTGTTCACAGTGAACAGTAAAACCAAGACCCCGGAAATCACGCCCTGTACGTCGCTCTGCGCCGTCCTGCCCGCTCACCGGGGCTTCGGGATTAGGTAAACGTTATCGTCGCTTTGAGGCCGTCTGGCTTAGCAGGAAGGGGGTTGGGTAGCGCAATATATCAGCCCGTAACCGGCTGCGCCGGGCGTACGGCGCCGTCTGACCACTGTACCCTGTTCTGACATCGTCTGGCGCCTCCATGCCGCTAAAGCGGCATTGAGGAACTGTCTGTTAGTTGCTCACCAACTTCGTTCGCTGCATGAAGGCAGGAAATAAACGGGCTGAATGTCCGCTTTGTGCCAATGGCGAACATTATTACAACTAGTTCATTAAATCTTAGCTGGTTGTTAGAGCATTGAGCATAAGATTGCCATCCCAAGCTATCAACTTTTGAGATGGCTAGCGATCAAGCAAAGTAAACCTGTTCTCAAGTACTGCTGTGATAATTTCATAGGTTTCACTAGAGGCTTTGCTATCCGGCTCTCCATCTTGTTCTTCCAATGCATCAAGAAGAGATTCAAGCTGGCTAACTTGGCTGTGAAGCTCCCACAAAGCACAAAGCACCATCCACTGCCTATGTGTATAACGTTCAGATCTGATAGTTTGGTTGTACGCTTCCTGCACATCCGACATGCGAGGAAGTAGAATTGAGTTCGGATCGTATATGGGCTCAGGATTGATAGTTTTGATGTAATTGAATAAGAAAGCATCTGCTTCAGTTTGAGAATTAAAACCTGTAAGAATGGCTACCTTCTCGTAGTATTTTTTCTCATGCAAGGCTGCACTTAACAGGAGGTTTATTTTGTTTTGACCATCAAGATAAGATCTAATTATTGTTTTAATTTCATGAATATATTTCCGTAGCCGGGGATCATTAACAAGCGAGAGAGGCTCGTACGATGCCCTGCCATAGATGATAAATAACAAGGCTTCAGTGTACATACGCCCAATGTGCTGAACCTTATATGTTAAAGCTTCGCCCCAGCGATTTATTGATTTTTCAATTGGCATAGCTTCACGCAAATCATAAAGAATGTCGCAGGCTTTATCTACCACCTTGTCCCACTGATCTGCCTTTTTCTTTTGATCAACAATGGAACTTGCATAGTTCCACTGATCAAAGAGAAGTTCATAACTTTTAGCAAGTTGACGTGCCCGCTCTAAATCCTGTTGCTGATTAATAAACCATTGTAGATGTCTGGCCTGATCTGCGACCCTGTCAGAAATGAGTCTATGCAGGCTGTAGATTACCGGCGACAAATCCGGAAACGTCACACCAGCAGGAGATACCTGCTCTCTGTAGAGGCGTAATAACCCAGTAAGCTGAGCTTCATTTAAAAATGGACCAGAAAAGGTACCGTTTTTAGTCCGAAAGGCAAGAATTGGGCTTAGGTCACTCATTTCAAAAATTTCCTCAAAACTATTGGGTTAGTTGAAAAATTTAGTTTACTAATTTGTTTTATCGGACGTAGGGCGCCACCTGACTACTGTAACCTGCTTCTGACATCATCAGCCACCGCCATCCCACAAGGAGGTATAAACGCTATGCTAAGTTCAGGAGTTATCTAAATGTCTTACAATCTGTCCAGTAAAGAAAAGAGTGAAAGAGATAGAGTCAGCGTTGACCTTGCAGCTGCCGGAGTAGCCTACAAAGAACGGCTTAATATGCCGGTGATCCCGCATGAGGTTGAACTGCAGCAGCCAGCGGCGCTGCGTGAATATTTCCGTGAAAGAGTTGTTCATTACCGGCAGCAATCACAGCTACTGCCTAAAGGCACTGATGCTGTCTATCAGAAGGAAGCCAAAGAGTAGCGCCGAAAATACACTATGAAGGGTGACCGCTCTGCGTTTCAAGACTATCCACTATACAGGGGGATTCAGAGTTTATTGTTCCGTTTGAGGATATTGAGCACATAGTCGCTCCCCTCTTTATCTACGGAGTATTCGAGAAAACCGATATCCTTCAGCTGCTGGAGAGCCTTCTTAACAGTGGCATTCTGGTTACCCAGGTGTGATGTAAGCTGAAGCCGCTCACGCAGCCGGTCAAACCCAATCCGATAAAAGGTTGGCGGTAACTCAGCCAGGTAGAGATAGAGTGCCTGTGCAGACTCTTTTCGGGAAAGCTTCTGGAGTGCTTTAAGATACAACCTAGTTTTACCATCTACCCGGTACAGTGTATTGAGCTTAGAGTTTGGCTTGATGATGATTTTGCCGGTATGGCTGTCGTAGTAAGTCGATTCCACAAGGTGCATGTTGATGGTGATACGATCATCTGTACCGGGTACGCTCTTCACGAAACTTATATTGGTCCGGGCTATTCGGGTAAGAGACGCATCAAACCTGTCCTTCAGCTGCCTGTCGATGCGTTTTGTTTCGAAACCGCAGTACTTTGCGAAATCAGCAAAGTTGAGCTCCAGCTGATCGTCGTTATCGAGCTTTTTATTCGATAACGCATAGATAATACCTACCCAGACTTTGAAATCGGTATCCATGTCGAGTCGTGGACCGTAAATCTGAATCTGGTTGTAACCCTCGCCCTCTACAATGGACAGTCGTGACAGTGACTCTGTTGCATCAATACTGTGACTTTTCCTGCCGCCCTTATCCGTTGATTTCAGCGTGGGTACAAAGACGCCCAGTCGCAGCAAAACTTTAGGTTGTATTGTCTGGCGCAGAGTGGGCAGAAGGTGAATAACTTCACCTGATTCTTTGGATGTTTCCTCGATAATGAGCGATAACTTATTGTTTTCCATTAACAATTCCAAATATCAAAGTGAGTGCATAAGAACAGTATATTACCCGGTGCAGTGGATCAAATCTACCCGCTATAGTGTAGTTTGAACCCTGTATAGTGGATATCACACCCTTCACAGTGGATATACTTACCCGGTGCAGTGTATTGAATCAGGCTGAAATCGTTGCTATCAAAGGTCTCAGAGCGATCTTATTCCTTATTGATCTACCATTGATCCTCTAATGATCCTTTTATTTAGACTATCCAGTGGATAAATCGGATGGTAAGAACTTATGCCTAATCCTCAAGTGAAGATTCAACACGCTAATCCAAAGCACATACCTACTTAACGAACCTCCATACATACCCAGGTACACGATCAAAAAGTTTACCTGCTGCAAATTCAGCTTTTCGATGATCATAAGCCTGTGTCATGGCAAATCCTTCATCGTCGGGAATTTTATAGCTTAGATTCTCATAAACAGTCTCAAGGGTTTCAAGCGTATGGCAACGCCTGAATTTCATTAACCAGTCTGTTCTCGTCATATTTTTCCATTTTATTGTTGAATTATGTGAATCAATGATTTCCACATTTATCGCTGTCGAATTGATAAATTATTTACTTTTTTAAGTGAAGCAAAAATTAGCAACCTTAGTAAGATATAGTTATTATAATCCATATAAAACATAGTCTGTCTATATAAGGTTATAAACTTTGAAAAAATGCTGTCTGTTTCTTTTTATTTTACCTTTTTTTTCACAGGCTGATTCAGAAATCAGTGCTGGGTTTTCACCCGGGGGAACAGCCCAGGCTTTGATCCTCAACTTCATTCACTCAGCTGCCGATTCTGCCGATGTGGCGGCGTACGACTTCACCAGCGCACCCGTTGCAGAAGCGCTCAGTAAGTTGGCCCAGAGTGGAGTACGTGTAAGAATTGTTGCAGATGAAAAGAAAAGCCATGACCGCTGGTCACTGGTGAACAAACTGGCCTGTTCAGGTATTCAGGTAAGAACAGATGCACAGTACAGCATTATGCATAACAAGTTTATTGTGACAGGTAACAATGGCGTGCAGACGGGATCATTTAATTACACCTCATCTGCAGAGAAACGTAATGCCGAGAATGCGCTGGTTATAAGAGACAATCCAAATCTGGCTCAGCGATATCAGAATGAATTTAACCGCCTCTGGGTTGAGTCATCGCCGGTACAGTGCAATTATTCATGAACGACATGGGCAATATAATCTGCTTAGCGGACTGTATATGACAAAGAAAAAAGTTTATCCGGTTCACTTTACTGGTCAGCGGGGCCAGCAGGAGGCCTCTGAAGCTTTCCAGCAGAATGAAACATCCACCTGGCAGCGCTGGCTTAAGCATTCCCGGGACAATAAAAAAACTACAGTAGTGACCTGCAGGTGTCTGCCGGCAGAAAGCGATCCGATCAGAAGACGGCTGAAGGTTCATTACTCCCGTGATACCGAACGCTGCTGGCTATCTTCATATGCTTTCACGGGTAATGAGCATAAACCTGACTGCCGGTTTTATTCAGTGTGGTCTGATGAACGCCAGGCAGAGATTTATATGGGGGACGCGGTCCGTGCTGCAGCAGATGGCACCATTGTAGTGAGACTGCCCACGGGCCTCCAGAAAAAGGCACCTTCCGAGGGAAAACCGGCTGAAACCGTCTCAGATGACGAACCGGTGAAACGCAGACGGCGGCCCGCGATGAGCCTGCTGGGGCTTCTGCACCTGCTGTGGGAGCAGTCCGGTATCAATGTCTGGCACCCCGCTTTCGATAAAAAGAAACGCAGCCCTGGCTGGGTGAGCTGGCGCCTGCAGCAGACGGCTGCCCGTATCCGTATTGGCCGCGTGCCACTGGATGAATCCCTGTTGCTCATGGCCACGAAGGGCACTCAGCAGGTTATCGCTAACCGGGAACACCTGAGAGCGGCCGAAAAGAACAAAAGACGACTGATTGTCATTTCTGTGCTGGCTGGCTGGAGTGAGTCCGGTGAAGCACGACTGAAAACTATGGTGCCACTGGGGCTGTTTTCTGGTTTTCCTGACCTGGTTCTGCCGGAGGACGTGCGCCTGCGCCTGGGGAGGAGTTTTAGCCGCGAGCTGGGCGACTGGCGCCGGGGAATGAAGGTAGTAGTCATTGCGGAAACGGATCCGCCCGAAACGACGTTCAGGCACTTTGACGGACGCAACCGACCGTCCAGCTGCAGCACCGTCGTCGACATGGCGCTGATGACGGTCAGCCCACGCTTTATTCCGCTTGATTCCGGCTATGAGGGAACTGTGGAAGAAAAACTGTGGCAGGAAAAGCGCTCTTTTATCAAGCCTCTGCGCTACGACGGTGAGGAAGATGTCTTTCCGGATTTTGTGCTTAAAGATGTTCCTAGTGTGGATGCACTGCCGATGGAAGTGTTCGGCATGAACACGCCAGAATACCTGCAGCGCAGGCAGGTAAAAACCTCTCACTATGAGGCGGAATATGGGCCCGGGCGGTGGTGGTACTGGGATGCTGCTGCGAAGTCAGACATGCCTGCATTTCCCTGCGTCTGACACTGGTGTCTTTTAACTGCAGGGAGATAGGGCTGAAGTACCGTATCTGTTTACCCTGTGCCTGACAGGTTGTCAGGCCTGAACGCGGAGGGTATTGTTTAAGAAGCGTCAGGACGATAAACGAAGCTGAACATGCAGGAGCTGGCAGTGGACACGACTGAAGAACTCAATAACACCTATTTCTACGCGGGCAGACCGAACCTCACCGCTGGTGAGCTCTTTTTCATGATTTTCTGCGAAGAAGTCGCCGAACAGCTGGGCATCGATGACTTCGGCGCGATCGTGGCCATCCTGTCCGGACGTAATGTCCTGACTACCCGCACCAAACCGCGCGATGCTCTCAAGGGAACCTCCTATGCCTCACGGGCAGCGCGCAGAGCGTTCCCTGATGCCAAATTTCCCTTTGGCATCAAGCTCCCCACCATCGTAGGGGGATACCCGCCCCGGACCGCGCGTATTCTCTTTACGCATAAGCTCAGCACCTTTGTCGGACGGGCGATACCCGTTGTGGGCTGGGTGGTTCTGGCCAGAGACGTTGCCGATATCAGTTTCAATTCGGTCAGACTGTACAATGCCATCGCCCGCGGGGAGGATAAGATATGGTAGATGACACCCAGGCACGCGTAATGGCACTCATTGAGCCGTGGAACGGCCGCTCCCTGCTTACGTTCCGGAGAAAAACACTCACGCCAGAAATGTCGCTCAATCTGGACATGAAGCTCGACCCGGAGGACGCTGCGGAATGCCTTCAGAACGTCTTCGATGCGTTTGCAATGGATTCTGACCAGGTGACTTTCAGTCTCTACTATCCAAAAAACCCGCGTGAGGCCATCCCTCTTACTATCGGGATGCTGGTAGAGGCAGCGCGTACAGGTTATTGGTGTTACGACTGAGGTGCAGAGAGTCCACCCCTTACTTCCGGTAATCCTCAAGGACATCCTTAATGCTCACACTTGACTGCTCATCAAGGACTCAGACTCTGCTGACACTTTCTGCAGGTTTTTCCTTTAAAGTTCATGAACTTGAAGCGGTTCTGTTATCGTTAGATCTTGAACAAATTTATGAATCAGACCCTGCCATAAATGTTGACTCAAATTATTATCTCAGGGAATACGTTTGCGGGATGCTTGGCGAGCCACGACCGTTTACTTCTGCGTACTGGTTTCACGGTACCCGCACTTTTTCAGGTAATACCTTCCCAGGCGGGTTACTTTCACTCGACAAATCAGAATCAGTTGTAATGGATATGCTGATCAAACTGGCCCCCGATCAAAATATCAGTGGAAAAATGCAGGCTTGGAACAAAAAAATGGGTGTGCCGGATTCTATGTTTCAGCAACGCACAGCTGACAGGACACACTGGGGCCCATACGGCCATCTTATAAGGGAAGTTCATTTTCATGCTAATGAACTGGGATTAGGAGACTATGTCAGATTGCCGGAGCTGGTTGAGGACGTGCTCAACGCTTACAACGAGGAATATCAATGCGATCTGACAGAACATTATTTGCGGGTGTTGCATCCCTGCCTGGTCTGGTTCCTGGCAAAAATAGACAATAAAGAAAATACTCTTGAGACGGCGTTAAGCTATGCATATACCTCTGTGAGAAGACTTCCTCCCGGGCACGGGACCACGTCAGGCATTGATTGTAACGGATTATCCGTTCCATCAGAGCACGTTATAAAAGTTGAATTTCTCAAATAGAGTCTATTTATTTTTGACAACAAAAGGCCCTGGTAGCTAGTCGATTAACCTAGAAATTCATCCATTCTAACGCCAGAGTTGCCTGATAGATTACTAAAGCACGAAAATAGCCGATTATATTCCTGCAGGCTAACAATTTAATACACGTCAGCAGTTACTTTTCCGATGAAGGTTAAAAATGAAATTCTTAACGGATTTAAAAATGAAATACAGCGAAATGACCTCTGGCAGAAAAAATAAAGCTGTAACTGACGACAGCACTGAGCAGGTCTACGATGCACTGACCCCGGTGATAATGAAAGATGCCCGTACCGAAGAGTACTTTACCGCCCTGAATTACGCCTTCTCACAAAATCAGGTAAGAAACATAGCGGTTACCGGCCCCTACGGGGCGGGCAAAAGTACGGTGATTTTTTCTTATCTTGATGAACGGAAAAAAAACGATTTTATCAGTGTGTCCCTGGCCGATTTTTCCCTTTCAGGAAAGGACCTGGAACCGCCAAAGAATGCAGAAATTGAGCTGAGCATCCTTCAGCAAATTCTTTACAAAGAAGACAAGTCGACCCTTCCCGACTCACGTATCGACAGGATTCAGAAAAGAGACATAAAACACATTTTAAGCATCTTTTTTTCCTCATTCTTCATTGTGATGCCGCTGTTTCTATTCAGCCTGTCAGTCATGCCCAAAAAAATACTGTCTTATTTCGGTGCAGATGTGAAGACGCTTGCTTATGTCGAGAATGCGTTTCCGGAACGGTTAGGGATAAGTATGATACTGGCGTTAATTTCCCTTTTTTTTACTGTCAGGGTGGCCTCAAAAGCGGGCTTTTTTGACAAAAAGCTGAAGCTGAGCAAAATAGCCTTTCTCCAGGCAAGTGCTGACGTATCCGCGCAGGAATCCTCCTCACTGCTGAACAACTGCCTGGACGAAATCGTCTATTTTTTTTCCCGTTCCAGAAGCAAAGTGGTCGTGTTTGAGGACCTCGACAGACTGGGGAATTCTGACATTTTTGTGAAGCTAAGGGAAATAAATCAGATAATAAACAATAACATCAGAAATGAGCCAGTCAGGTTTATCTATGCATGCCGTGATGATATTTTTCTTGGTTCTGATGTCCGGACCAAGTTTTTTGACTTCATTCTGCCCGTCGTTCCCGTGCTCGACAGCCGGAATGCGTACACCCACCTCAGAAACAAACTGAAAGACTTCCCTGTCAGAGACAATGTCCTTCTCAAGCAGACTTCTTTATATATTTCCGACATGCGCTCTCTGAAAAACATCGCCAACGAGTACAACGTTTTCAGGAAGGTGGTTGATGAAAATAAAAATGAAGCGAAAATTTTTTCCGTCATTTTCTACAAAAATGTTTACGCGCAGGACTATAACCTGACCGACAAGAAGTCAGGGGTTCTGTTCTCCTATATAAATGATTACAGGTTAAGAACACTCCATGATCACTATTTTAAATCTCTGGATGAGGAAAAAGAAGAACTCGAGAAGAAAGTTGAACGACTAAAAAAAGAAACCGCATCATCAGCTGCCGATGTCAGAAAGGAAATTATCTGCAGATATATATCGGAAGCGATGTGGTCAGGGATTTATTTTTCCACTTCTCAACACCCGCGTTATAATAACAGTGTTTATTTTATACCCGAGCAGTTATATAAGAGTGAAGAAGATTTCCTGACTTTTTTTGGCAGAGGCAATGCTTGTTTTATCGGATATGATGAGCGGAGTTCAAATGGCTTCCGTGCTTTTCAGATAGATATAAGTGATGTTGTAGAAGAATACAAAAAAAGAACAAAGCTGGTTTCTTCAGACAGAAGGCAGGAATACCAGAAAACCGTTTCTCATCTGAACGATGTTAATGAAAAAGTACGTATACGGAATTCCATCACACTCGCCGAATTAACCTTGTTCATTGGTGAAAAAAAATTCACTGATATAGCCGAAAGCTACATAGAAAAATGCATCAGTCCGGATATTCTTGACGTGAAACAGCTTGAAACCCTGCGAACGGGCTTCCTCCGGGGGGGCTTTGAAGTTCTGTATTACCTGCTGACCAACGGCTACATCATGCAGGATTACATGATGTTCAGGTCAATCTTTCAGGAAGGGACCATTTCAGTTAACGATAACGACTATATCAAAGCAGTGGGACGCTTTACCGGGTGTAAAGAGGTAAATGACAGCTTTTCTCTGGACAGTGAAAAAGAGGTCATTTACGAACTGGCAGAGCAGCATTATATTTACCGTGAAGGTGCCCTGCATCATCAGATCGTGACTTACCTGATGAAGGTGCCCACTACGATAAATTCATGTTATCTGTCAGATATGATCTCTAAATTATTTGAAAATAAAGCGCATGAAGTTCTTTCCGTGTTCGAGGTTCTGGCATCCAAGTTTATCCACGGTGAATCCTTTAAGGACTTCATTATTTGTGCTCTCGAAAAAAACGGGTATCTGGACAAAATGCTGTCCTTTCTTCAGTCCAGTGAGCCTGCACCAGTACTGATAAAAATCATCATAAACATGATTGCGTTTGTGAAGCCGGTCACTTCCGATAATAAGGTAAATTACAGAAAGTTTGTTGAAGAGCAGGGATATGGTCTGATATCCCGCCTTGATGAAAATACGCTTCAGCCCTTTATGGATAACATCAGAGAACTCGGCGTAATTTACAGCGACGTTGAACTGCCGGGGAGCGATACTGAGGCACGGGCTTTGAATTATATCGTTGAACACCGTATGTACCTCTTCGATAAAGCCAACTTCAGGACCGTGGTCGCGGGTCTGCTCGCAAAGGATAACGTAACCTGTGAGGATGTGGATGCCCGTCCGCTCTCTCTCGTAACGGACAATGACTTATCGCAGGTGAAATCCCGTATTGATTCGAACAGTGATGTTTTCGTCAGAGATATGCTTATTGGTTCAGACGAGAACAGCTCAGTGATTGTCAACATGCTCCTTCATGACCCCCTGTCTGATGAGGCAAAAACGGAGATTCTGGAACAGATGCAGTTCACCGTGCCTGACCTGAAACCGTTCGGCGATGACTTTTTAAATACGGATGAGGGGCTGTCCTGGCGGGATCTGTTTTTCCTGCACGACCACGTGGAGCCACACTGGACGTCACTGCTTGAGTATCTTCAGCAGGAGTGTGACCAGGCGGTACTGAGCGGCTACATTGAGAGGCACGCTGAAGCTCTCGGCATGCAGCAGGTGGCTCTGACCGGCGACGGGGATGAAAAACTGTTATACGAACGAATCATCTGCGATGACGGTCTGAGCGATGCAGCGTATAAGGCTGTACTTCCTGTCCTGCCTGTAAATACCGATTTATGGGACCAGAATCTGAGCTCCGGAAATGTCCGCCGTATGATATTCAACAATAAACTCACTCTGGGGACAGGGTCTTTTTCAAAAGTCACAGAGCGGTTGGGCACACTCACTAACGGCGCCGTGTGCAAGACTTTACTGTTCTGGTTTACGCAGTTCAGGGAGGAATTTCTGACTGATTCAGAATACTACCTGAATTCTGATAATGATCAGACTTACCATGAATGTATGCTGGCCTCAATTTGTCGTTCTGCTGAGTTCACCGCAGCGGAGAAGGCCGCCCTTGTCTTAAATGGCTATGAAAATTACAGCGAGGACGTGCTGGAAAATTTAGGATTATCCGCTGAAGTCATTAAAAATATGATTCGCAACGCAGACAATGACGATCTGAAAATAAGCCTGATCCTGAGACTGTTAAAAACAGGTAACCCCACCAGAAACGACATGTCTGCCCTTGTGAACGTACTCAGTGAAAAGGAGTACAGAAAAGTATTTTCCCAGAAAACGGCGACCCTCACCCTGAAAAGCAGTTCCAAGGCCGAAGCCTTACTCGGTGCACTGCAGGGTAGCGGCTTCATTACCTCATGGTCAGCCAGAAGTGAGGGCAAGTATTTCGTCACCTGCAGCAGAAAATACTCTGAGGACGATGAGTAAAATATCCGGTTTTTTATCAGTAGGTTAACTGAAGCTAAAGTTGCCTGGTAGTCTAAAGAGGGAGCAGTATGCAAATGTGTCTGAGTGAAGTCCCTCCCGCGTTAGTCTTGAAGCCACCGATAAAGGATTTTCAGATGTACTTTTATGTGGATGAAACCGGTCATACCGGCCCGAACCTGTTTGACCAGACGCAGCCCGTTTTGTCCTATGGCGTATTATCCTCGCCTCATGATCTCGACAAAGAAGCTGAGAAAGAGCTGGCCGCGCTGAGAAAGGACCTGCGAGTGCCGCGGCTTCATGCCGCCGAGATGGGCATACACCGGCTGGGAGAGGTTGTCGATACCCTGCTGGTCTTGCAGAAAAAGCTCCGCATACGCTTTGATATCTATCAGGTGGTGAAGCGAGACCACGCCATCATCTCTTTCTTTGACCAGGTATTCGACCAGGGGATGAATCCGGCGGTGGGCTGGACGGCCTACTGGACCCCGTTGCGCTATCCTCTGCTGCTGAGTCTGGCAAACTTGTTTGATAAGGAGCTGGCAGAGAAAGCGTGGCGCGCCAGGCTTGAGCAGCACGATGGTCGTTCAGAGCTACTGTTCCGGGAGGTTAGTCATACTCTGCTGAAGCGGTGTGTACGGCTGCACGACGCGCGTACTCGGGAGCTTATAAGTGACGCCCTTAACTGGGCGGCTAACAACTTTACGGAGTTAGGCTATAACTGCAAAACTAACAAAGACAGGCTGCGGATCATGCCGAACATGGTTGGGTTTCAGTCGGTTCTGCACGGCATCTGCACGCGGCTGGGAGCCCCCAACCGGCGCGCCGAAATCATCGTTGACCAGCAGTCGCAGTTTAATACCACGCAGCGCGAGCTGAGTGAATTCTACAGGCAGATCCGCGAGCAGCCCTTCGCTATTGGCCCCGGCCTGCCAGTTATGGATATGAGAAATATGCCGGCACAACCGCTCGTGTTTCAGTCAGGTACCCGGAGCGCCGGACTGGAGCTGGTTGACGTGTACCTGTGGGTTTACAAGCGGCTTATGGAGGGCAAAGATCTGACAAAGCCTCTGCTACGCCTCGTGTACACAAACCGCAATACAGCACTTACATCAAGCCTTTCGCTAAACTCAGTCAGCCAGCAGTTTCAGGCATTTATGGAAACACTGCCTGAGCCATCAGTGGAGGAGTTGGCCAAGGCCCGTGATATTTTTGCACCAGACGAAGCCAGGCGCCTTAAGCATCGAGTGCCGGGATTAAACCGGCCGTAATGTGTGTGGCATTGTGTCAATTCAACCATGCGCAGGCCGTAATAATGCCGCCTGCGGCCAGTGCAGCAGCAGGCGTTTAGAAAGGACAAATCGCTTGTCATTTGTCCTGTTTTAGGTTAGGGTTTGCATCCGGTATTTGAAGCACCCTTTCGGCTGATAGCGTCAACTATTTTGCCGAATCCCCAGCGCAAAGCGCGTTTGATTCCCCAGCAGATTGCATGAGCTACAGGTGGTGAAAGTGCTAATTTCGCCACCAACATGGCTTTAAGCGCAGGGAAAAGCCACCAGACAAGTACCGCAATGCCAGTCACGTACGCGGTACCCGCGAATAAGCATAGGCATGACGTCCAGTATTTTTTAGACTGATAGCTTTTCCAGGCTTCAGCAAAAATTTTACGGACCGGTGAGGAAGTGACAGTCAGTAACATTGACGTCTCCTCCTGGAATGGAAGGTTCAGCCCTTCCAGTGCGTTTAAAAATTGATTCATTCGAATCTCCATAGAGTGAAGTGTTCTTTCCGGTTAAGTTGCGCATTGCAACCTCCTGAATTGATTTCGTGCATGTATGGGACACCCTGCGTTCCCGTCGTGGGCCGCATAGTCCGCCTTCTGTCTTCGTCGTGATTCCTGTGGTTATCAGCTGCTGTTCATAGTGAGTCCTCCTGTTGCGTTATTTCTATTTTAAGCTTGTCGATCCTGAAAATGGGCAGCAGAAAGCCGGCCTGCAGAAAAAATTCTGCACGTCGTTTTTAGGCGCTTACTCAGGGATTTATTTGATGAAGAGATGCATCAGGTCATAATTTATCATGGATAAATTACTTATGCAATTTATAGATGTATGTCTTTCGTTAGAATAACTCGAAAGTCACATCCTAGTCATTAGCATAAAGTGCTATCACCTTCTCTGATATCTATTTTCCCCTGCAAGAGGGTAATCAGGCAAATGCGATTTTCCAGTAGCTGACCCTTTACTCCCCAATGTTTACAGTACGGTAACCCAGAGGTGCGTGGCTGCGCCGGCCCTGCGTGTCATAAAGGCTGCGTCACCGTCACCAGATTTTATACAGCACTTCCGCTTTGCCCGTGAGAACGCGGCTTTGAGCGACTTCGACACTTCCTGACGTGCATCTTCTTCCTTCATATTAAGCTGCAGCGCGATTACGCTACCGGACGGACGGCGCGCGATCGCAGAGAAGGACTCCTCTGTCATCAGGTAACGGCTGTTTCTTTCTTTCATTCATCTTTCTCCCGGAATGGTCCCAGTGGGTCAGAGCATATGCGATTCAACGCCTTCGCAGATGAGTTCGGCGGCGGCGGATGCGGAAACTGGATTCTCTTCTTCTGAGATGCTACTGGTGTAGAGATGAAGCTCACAGCGGCCACTGATGAAGCGCATTGCCGGCAGTGGACTGCCATCTTTCATCTTGACGATCCCGTTATAGCCGGGATCGGCAATCAGCAGGAGATGCGAAAGGGGATGCAGGGGAAGAAGGCCGTTCAGCCCCGGGTTGGCGTCATTGAGGCTGATTTTCACCCGCCAGATGCCGTTGTCAGGCCCGTAAGTCTGCCTGATTTTCACCGTTGCTCCCTGCCCATGGTGAACAATGCTCCCTACGAATGGCGGCAGCTTTTTCAGCTCCCTGATCGCATCAATGTCGTCCAGATACTTTTCGTATGCGTCGGGCCGGGGAGTGAAGAAGATTCGCTGCCACGCCTCGTCCACGACATGCTTCTCCCGACCCGCTAGCTCGCAGAACAGGGCCAGCCTCATGGAGATTCCGCGCAGCACAGTCTTCCTGAGCATCAGCTCTTTTGCGGCCTGAAAGTGCAGGTACGCGGCGTTATCGAACAGTATGCGTTTCAGATCCGCGTTAGAATTTATGTCCAGCAGGGCGCGGTACTGCTGCGCCTCCTGCACGCTGAAGCAGATTTCAAAACTTTCCTTGCTAAGCAGCGCACTGCAGCTCTGCGCCAGGTCCTCGTCCATCGAAGCGACCAGCCCGTTCGAACGGATCCAGCTGGTGACGGGGTCGCCAAGCTGCTCTTCAATGAACTCTCTGGCGTAAGTGCCCTTCGGCTTCCCGGCTGCCCGGGCCTCCTCCGTCACGTTTGCGTCCGTGACCGGTGAAATGGATCGCAGCGTGTACGTTGCGCTGCCTTCATCGATATTTTTTTCAGACAGGTTGTGAAAGTTCATACTGCTGACCTCTGGAGAAAATTAACATCAGGTTGTAACAATCATCATATCCTGGAATTTAATAATCAAAATACTGCAATGTAGTTATTTTCAAAAAAGATATACATTGCGCCTGTTTTTTGTTCGCCCTACTTTCGTAGATCCGGAAAAAGGCAGAACCGGATCTTAAAGATAAATCGGTTATTTTTGAAACAGAATCAAATTTTGTGCTATAATATACAATAAGTTACAAACTCATTTACACGCCAGGTTCGTAACTTACCTGTCGATCATCATGCCTTTTTCTGCTTTATGACTTCCGCTAAATACCCTATAAAGGAATAAATCGGATCTTATGTGGTTACTGTTCAGGTAATTGCTTAAGTGACATTTATCAGGCTTGTAGTTTATATGTTTCACTTGATGTGAGCGTGACTATTTCGGATAAGATTATCAGGTTAAATACAAACACGGACGTGAATATTTATAAGGAAATTATATGAATAATAATAATACCGCATGGAAATGCAACATTTGCGAAGGCGGGTGCGGAGAAGCAATTAACCGCTTCGGCTCCCTTCTTTGTATCTATGAGTACCTTACCCATGTACCTGGTTCGGATACGAAAATGTGGTTCAAGCAGCACTCATCCGGTCGCCGTGAACTTATTTCCGTCGGCGGTAAAGTTATCGCCATCTGGAGTACAGAAAAAGGACACTGGCGGGAGCGGACCGATAAGGATTTCGCGGAGGACTGGGAAGAGTACGGGAATGAAACCGGAGACGTATTTATACACGATGAAGGTGATGCGTTTAACCTTGCGTTGAGCATTCATTAATCTCCTCGGCTGGATTTTCACTACCAGTGAAGCCTTATAACTCAAAGGAGCGACAACTTGGCAGATGTTATTTCTACGGCTCAGGCCGCAAAGGCTGCAGCTGCCGGTATTTCGGGATGGGTGCCTGTGATATCTACTCTGGCCGGCGGGGTGCTGGCCGGCGGCGTAGCGCTTCTGGTGAGCAGGCTTAATCACCGCTATGCGCGAGAACGTGAAGAAACGGCTGCCGCTGAACGCCTGCGGAATGAACAACAGAAAGAAGAGGACAAGCAGTCGCGGGAGCGGTATTTCATCGCCACCGAACTGGTCTTTCTGCTGGAACGGTTTGCGGAGGGATGCGCCCGGGTAGCCACTGACGACGGTGAGGATGACCCCCATGGCGAGCGTCAGACAACCACAGAATATCCGGTACTGGCGTTTACCGGCGTTGAGGGTGACTGGCGTGCTTTGTCTGCGCTGCTGATGTTCCGGATACGGGAGCTTCCCGTACTGCAGGATGAGGCCAGGCGCATGATCGCCGGCGTCGGTGAATACGATTCCTTTCCCGATTACAGATATTATTTTCATGAGCGGCAGTATCAGTATGCCAGGCTGGGCCTGAAAGCCATTATCCAGGCCAGACGTCTGCGCAAATCTGCCCACCTTCCGGACACCCGCCTCGATGCCACGCAGTGGTCGGCGGAGCCTTCCATGTGGAAGGTATGGCGCCTGGAGCGTAAGCGCAGAGCCGCAGATGCTATCCGGAATGCCGAATTTGAGAGAATTTTAAATGCTGAAGACGACCCGGAAGCTGACGTCAGGAGTGACGAACATCAGCGGCTGTCAGGAGCTGAATCATGACCGATCTCGTTTCATATTCACATCCGCCATCCCAGCTGCCCGTGGCCATCGACTATCCGGCAGCGCTGGCGCTGCGTCAGATGGCCGCACAGCACGACGAATACCCCCAATACCTGCTGGCGCCCGAGGCCAGCGCCCTGCTTCATTACGTGCCGGATCTGCACCGCAAGATGCTGTTCACCACTCTCTGGAATACGGGCGCGCGCATTAACGAAGCGCTGGCACTGACAAGGGGGGATTTCAGCCTGGCACCGCCCTACCCCTACGTACAGCTGGCCACGCTGAAGCAGCGCGGGGAAAAAGCTGCCCGCGGCCCCGGACGTGCGCCGTCAGGCGCGGTCCCTCACCGGCTGGTTCCGCTGTCCGATCCGCAGTACGTGGCCCAGCTGGAGATGATGGTCGCCACGCTGAAAATTCCGCTGGAGCGACGCAACCCGGATACTGGCCGGACCGAAAAAGTCAGGCTCTGGACGGTGACCGACAGGACAGTGCGGACCTGGCTGAATGAGGCCGTTGCGGCAGCTGCCGGTGACGGAGTCACATTTTCCGTGCCGGTCACCCCACATACTTTCCGCCACAGCTACGCCATGCACATGCTTTATGCAGGCATTCCGCTGAAGGCGTTGCAGAGCCTGATGGGGCACAAAAGCATGAAGTCTACCGAGGTTTACACGAAGGTGTTTGCGCTGGACGTGGCGGCGAGGCACCGGGTGCAGTTCCATATGCCTGGAACTGAAGCTGTTGCGATGCTCAAAAGTAAGACCTGATGTATTTCACATGGAACGTGCCATTTAAAAACAATTAATATTTTTCAGTAACTTAAATCCATCCTTAATAAAAAATTGAAACTATAGTCAAACAATTATGTAATCACATGATTATTGAATTACATGATTTTGTAATCAAATAATCTTTTTAATTGCGTTTTCAATTTACGCACGTATAGTTACAGGATTACAGGATTACAGGATTACAGGATTACAGGATTACAGGATTACAGGATTACAGGATTACAGGATTACAGGGTTACAGGGTTACAGGGTTACAGGGTTAGGGCGCTATTTTACTTTCTAAGGTATGTGTATGGCTAAAGTCATTTCATTTTTAAACGGTAAGGGCGGGGTAGGTAAAACGACTACTTCGATAAATGTAGCTACAGCAATCGCAAAAAGAGGTTCCAAAGTAATAGTGGTTGATACTGATCCTCAAAGTAGTATCGGAAACTGGTATAACGAGGATAAATGCCTGTTTGACGTAGCCGATGCCGGATCAGAAAAAGAAGTCTACTCGGTAAGGAAAACTTTGAAATCATATGATTATATAATTATAGATGGTGCAGCTGCGATATCTGCTATTTCAGCTGCTGCAGTCATGGTTTCCGACGTAGTTTTAATCCCTGTTACACCTTCACCGCTGGATTTTGCTGCCTGTGGCGCCATCATTGCTGTGATTGAAGCGCGGCAGGAACTGCAACCAATTAAGGCTAGATTTGTAATAACCAAAAAGGTCAATACAGCCAAAATGCTAAGCGTTCTTAAGGCATCGATTGAAGATACTGGCATTCCCGCGCTACGGACAGGAACGACTCAAAGGCAGAGTTACATCAAAACAATGATGGATGGCGGCACTGTTTTTGACACGGACGATTCTAATGCGAAAGGTGAAATCGACGTACTAACAAACGACATTCTGGAATTATGCCAATGAAAATGAAACTCGGTGCAAGCAAAAGTACAATGCATGCGGTTGACGCTATCCACAAGCCGGGATTACCGACGAAAAAACTCCAGATGAACATTCCTGAAGATCTGCACAAGTCTTTTAAGTTGGCTTGTTTGAAGCAGGACAGGGACATGACAGATGTTACAATCGAGCTCATTAATGAATGGATGGCAAGACATCAATAATCTTTAGATTATGCGATTATGTAATTATGTAATTATGTGATTATGTGATTATGTGATTATGTGATTATGTGATTATCCGTTGCTTTCTGGGTTCATGCGGGCTGATATATGAACAGATTAAAAATAATGCTTTCTGGGTTTCTGGGCTTTAAGTCGATGACTTCATTGAGCGATAGAGATAGAAAGAGCGCTGCTGAATGGGGGTTCCTGCTGAGCACGCTGTTTATTATGCCGCTTTTCTTCATGCATGATGCCAGTGAACTGATCAAAATCGGTATGCAACTGTTGTGGGGCGCCTGCGTTTCGCGCGCTGCATTTCTGGCCAACGGCGGCTGGAAGAAGAAAAATTCAGGATGAATGAATTCTCAACGCAGTGGAATCCATGAAAAGACAGGAACAACTGACTTGCATGCTGACGCAGATGCGTGGACACGGGATGATGCTCACAACACGCACCCAGTCAGCCGATAAGTTTGAGGGGCCCGTCCGCATGCGCCGCCCGGCCTTTGATGAATAGCTACATCGGCTTTCGGGTAAGGATAGGGGCCCGCGCTGACGATACTTTCGCGGAAAGCGCCCGGGCAAGCCTCTGATCAGTGTGGATTAGTTCTGGCAGCAGTTTTCATGAGAAGGCAGGGCAACATATATGCTTTTGCCTGCTGTGCCCTGCGGTAGATGTTACATCACGCGCGCCACAGGAATGTCACTCCAGCGCGTGGTCCACGCCGGTGAAAGCATGTCCCGCTTCATTTTCCATTCCGCATTCACGCCCTGACCGGCAAACCACACACTACCCCGCCCGGACTGATTGATACCGTCAAGTACCTTCATCAGCTGCGCACTGTTTGCACGTGGCTTATCTTCATCAAACAGGCTCAGCTGACTGACACCATTCGGCGTAAAGTCATCGAGCATTATCCCGGCCTTAATGTAACGTCTCCCTTCAAGCCATATGCGGTCGAGCGATCGCATGGCAACTTCAATCACGTCACGTGTGTCCTGTGTAGGAATCGTGAGACTCTCGCCGGCGCTATTGCCATAAAATTTCTCACCCTGCGCATGCGGTGAGGTGCGGATAAAGACGCTGATGCGCCGGCAGAACTGCCGCTCCTTTCTGAGCTTCTCCGCCGCCCGGGTTGCGTATTGACACAGCGCCTCCTGCATCAGCACCTTAGACGTAATTCTCTCACCAAAGGACCGACTGCAGACAATCTGCTGTTTCGCAGGCACAAACTCTTCAAGGGGAATACAGGATTCTCCATTAAGTTCCCGGACAGTACGCTCCAGCACGACGCTGAAGTTTTTACGGATAAGGGCAGGGTGGGCGCGCGACAGCTGCAGGGCATTTTCAATACCCATCAGATTGAGTCGCTTACCGATGCGCCGGCCGACACCCCAGATTTCTTCCACGGGCTGACTCGCCAACAGGGTCGCGGTACGCTTAGGATTACCCGGCGTCAGCGCCAGTACACCGCGGAACTGCGGCCACTCTTTGCTGGCCCACTGAGCTGATTTGGCCAGAGTTTTTGTCGGCCCCATACCGACGCCGACAGTCAGGCCGGTCGTAGCCAGCACGTGTACGCGCAGGCGACGGCCAAAATGTTCAAAGTCTTCGCAGAAATCAATGCCGGTCAGGTCCAGGAACATCTCATCAATGGAATACTGCTCAACGCGGGGTGTTATCTCTTCCAGCGCTGTCATGACGCGCTGAGACATGCTGTGGTTTATGTGGAATGGAAAAACAATCGCAGTTAAAGATCATTCTGCTCCCTCATTTTGATTAGAGAACGCGCGCAACAGGGATATCCGACCAGCTTGTCGTCCACGCCGGGCTGAGCATCTCTCGCTTCATTTTCCACTCCATATTAATCCCTTGGCCGGCAAACCACACGTTCCCCAGCCCGGACTGATTAATGCCGTCGAGCACTTTCATCAGCTGCGCGCTGTTTTTACGCGGCTGCGCATCATCAAAGAGGCTAAGCTGGCTGACACCATTTGGCGTAAAATCATCGAGCATGATGCCCGCTTTCATGTACCGACGACCTTCCAGCCATATGCGGTCAAGTGACCGCATGGTCACTTCGATAATGTCCCGCGTATCCTGTGTGGGCAGGCTGAGCTTTTCGCCGGAGCTGTTGCCGTAAAACACCTCGTTGACTGCATGCGGTGAAGTTCGGATAAACACGCTGATACGCCTGCAGAATTGCTGTTCTTCCCTGAGCTTTTCTGCGGCGCGTGTCGCGTACTGGCATAGCGCCTGTTGCATGGCCACTTTTGACGTAATGCGCACACCAAACGACCTGGAACAGCAAATCTGCTGCTTTGCAGGAGGTAACTCTTCAATTGGGATACAGGATTCGCCGTTCAGTTCCCGAACGGTTCGCTCCAGCACAACGTTGAAGTTCTTTCGAATAAGAGCAGGGTGGGCGCGTGCTAATTGAAGGGCATTGTGGATACCCATCAGGTTCAGGCGCTTGCCGATACGGCGGCCTACACCCCAGATTTCTTCCACGGGCTGATTTTCCAGAAGGGAAGCGGTGCGCTTCGGATTACCCGGCGTGAGCGCCAGCACGCCACGAAACTGTTTCCATTCCTTACTTGCCCATTGCGCGGATTTTGCCAGCGTTTTTGTCGGCCCCATGCCGACACCAACGGTAAGTCCGGTGGTGTTCAGCACGTGAATCCTCAGGCGGCGTCCAAAATGTTCAAAGTCTTCACAGCCGTCGATACCCGTCAGGTCCAGAAACATTTCATCAATACTGTATTGCTCGACGCGTGGAGTCAGCTCTTCCAGAGCCGTCATTACTCGCTGGCTGAGGTTATGGTAAAGCCCGTAGTTCGAACTGAAAATAAAGACCTTTTCGGGATAGGGCTGGTTCTTTAGCTGAAACCAAGGCGTGCCCATTTTGATACCCAGCCCCTTCGCGCCAGCGGAGCGTGCAATAACGCAACCGTCGTTGTTGCTGAGTACCACCACAGGCTTACCACGCAGATCCGGGCGGAACAGCGCCTCGCAGCTCGCATAAAATGAATTGACGTCGGCGAGTCCGAACATAGTCATGATTACCCCCGGCGCTTGCGCGTACTATTGAAAAACAAGCTGACGACGCCGGGCAGTTGCAGGTCTTCCGGATAGATTACGGTATAGGAGGAATTCATAGGCAGCAGAGCAAGTTGAGGGTGTAGTTGCAGGCGTTTTACCGTGAAATGTCCGCCAACTTCGGCGATGACGATGTCGCCGTGCATAGCCTCCTCTGCGCGATCGACCACCATGATATCGCCGTCAAAAAGGCCAGACTCCTGCATGCTGTTGCCGCTGGCGCGCACAAAGGAAGTGGAGGCTTTCCGGCGGATACAAAGTTCGTTTAAATCCAGCTCTTTCTCGACATAGTCCTGGCCTGGGGAGGGTAAGCCGGCAGCACAGAGTTCTGCAAAAAGTGGTACCCGTGCCGGGGGCGTGAACACGGGGGGCCACAAGAATGTCAGGCCCGGTGCGTAGTTCGCTGTTTTCATAATGCATCAGTCCCTGTGTGCTTCAGCGAATGGATCAGTACTGTGAATGTGTAGCGCATAAAAATCCCCCCTGGTTGTACTGTTTATATGTACAGTATTAATGAGAGGGTGTTTTTTGGCAAGAGAAGCCAAACGGGACGCGCGTTAAAAGGGGAGTAAATCGTTAAGCAGAATTCAAAATGTTTTAAATGCCTTTGTGTCTAAACTCTTTTATAACCACTAAATCAAATTTATTCCGGCTAATAAACAAGCAATCCAGACCGCTCAGAGAACAGGTCATCAGAGTTTAATTTCTTATTCAGCTCCCTTTCAGACGTACCCTGACTTATTTGATGGTGTCAGGGATGCGGACGCATCCTGAATGAAACCCGGGAGTGGCGTAAGCTTTTTCCCTGTCACCGTAAAGCTATTGAGCGTGCCCTTCCGGGCCGACTCGTAATCCTTACGACCGGGCCGGAAAAGGGGAAGTAAACCCTGCTGTCTTCCGGCTCAGTCTGCTTTTACACGTAGCTGTTTATGATGAATGCGTTACAACTCTGATGCCGCTGCAGCATCAGACCGCCATTTTCCTGCACTCTTCAGCGCAGCGGTGGCAGGATTGTGCGCATTTCTGACAATGGTCGTGATCGTGCTTTGCACATTCATCACCGCATTTCTGACAGACTTCAGCACAGAGCCTGCACAGCTCTCCTGCAAATTCACTTCCCAGCGTCATAAACTGCGCCGCCAGACGGCAGATGCTGGCGCACTGCATATCCAGACGGATGCACTCCCGCATCATTTCAAGATTCTGCTCTTTAAGACATGACGCAGCACAATTGTCACAGGCCGCTGCGCATAAATAACAGGCTTCAATACAGCTTCGATGTTGCTCTGACATATTTCCTCCTGGCTTATTCAGATTGTTTTGCCTAAAGTTATAAGCCTGGAACAAAAGAATCATTGCCGCAAAGAAATATTTTGAATTTTCAGTCAAGCAGGGAAAGAGAAGTAAAAAGGAAAAAACAGGATAAAAAAAAGCCCGCCACAGACAGACAGGCGGGCGGGCTGATATCAGCCAAAAAAGTTTTTGTTACCGGATAAACGTGCCGGCAATAATGAGGGTAATACACAACCCCCCCGGAGCAGTGGCAAAGACGGACAGATAAGCGGGGGATCTTATCCGTCCGGGACTGCGGTATCACACGGAATTACAGGCCAGAACGGGCTGTTACTGTTCCTGCTGCATCATTTTACGGTGCATATCGATGATGCTCTGATGTGCGGCCGAGCTGGCATTGTTCATACTCTGGTGCGCCAGGATAGCCAGCTCGTGCTCATTCTTCGTGGTGACAGATTCGTTACCGGCCGGGTTGACTGACGGTGCCGGATATTCCTGTTGAGCCCACACAGAGGAAACAGAAAGCATTGCCAGGAGGGGAATAAAAACTGACTTTTTCATTGGGTTAATCCTTACGGTTAAATTAATAAGTAAACTTTTACTGACGGGCCGGAATATTCCCGGCTTCGATGAACTGCATCCTAAACGAAAAAATAAGCCATGGTCGAAAATGACAGAAATGTAATTTAAAAACAGGCGTTTCAAACATGACAGAAATGTAATCAAGTTGTTTTTTTGGCTGTGATAGTTTGCCGTTAACAAAAATAAGATTCCTGACCGGTCAGCACTGTCTGCTAGCCGGTATGGCGAAACAGCCCGGGAATGTACTGATTATGCCGGAGCTCAGTCATGCAGTTAAAAAGTTCACGACGCAATTTTATAAAAGGACTCACGGCCGCCGGAGTTGTGGGCGGTTTCGGACTGAAATCGTTTGATGCATTCTCTGCGGTAAGCCTGTCGCAGGCCCGCACGCTGTCCGGGACTGATTTTGATCTGTTCATTGCCGAAGCGCCGCTCAACATTACCGGTATAACCCGCTATGCGAAAACCATCAACGCAGGACTGCCGGGCCCACTGTTGCGCTGGAAGGAAGGCGATACCGTTACCCTGCGTGTAAAAAACCGCCTGTCGGAGCCGACGTCCATTCACTGGCATGGCATTATTCTCCCGGCAAACATGGACGGCGTACCCGGTCTCAGCTTTCATGGTATTGAGCCGGATGACACCTATGTGTATTCCTTCCGGGTCAAGCAGAACGGTACTTACTGGTATCACAGCCACTCAGGCCTGCAGGAACAGGAAGGCGTTTACGGCCCCATCATTATTGACGCCGCTGAACCTGAGCCGTTCGTCTATGACAGCGAGCATGTGGTGATGCTGACCGACTGGTCCGAAGAAAAAGCCTCCACCATTCTCGCGAAGCTGAAAAAGCAGTCTGACTATTACAACTATGGTAAGCCTACAGTCAGCGACTTCTTCCGTGATGCCCGGGAAAAAGGTCTCGGAACGACTTTTGCCGACCGCAAAATGTGGGCAGAAATGAAAATGAACCCGACGGACCTCGCGGACGTCAGCGGTGCGACTTACACCTATCTTATGAACGGCCAGGGCCCCGGAAAAAACTGGACCGGCCTGTTTCGCAAAGGCGAAAAAGTCCGCTTACGTTTCATCAACGGCTCCGCCATGACCTATTTTGATGTGCGTATTCCTGGCCTGAAAATGACCGTAGTGGCCGCTGATGGACAGTATGTTAATCCCGTACCCGTGGACGAATTCCGTATCGCGGTTGCTGAAACCTACGATGTCATCGTGGAGCCGGACCAGGATGCGTATACCATTTTTGCACAGTCCATGGACAGAAGTGGTTATGCGCGGGGCACGCTTGCTACCCGGGCAGGGCTATCCGCACCGGTTCCTTCACCGGATCCGCGCCCCTGGCTGACCATGGACGACATGGGCATGGGTGGCATGGATCATGGCGGCATGGGGGGTATGGACCACAGCCAGATGCAGGGTATGGACAGCAATGCCATGAAGACCATGGACAGCGGAGAGCTGCAGAGCATGGATGGCGCAGCCGTACAGGGCGAATCTGCGGAAAGCATGGCTGGTATGGACCACGGCAATATGGCCGGTATGGACCATGGAAGTATGGCTGGCATGGGTGATATGCAGAAGCATCCTGCGTCTGAAACCGCGAATCCGCTGGTCGATATGCAGGCCATGATGCCAGCGGCAAAACTCAACGACCCGGGTATTGGCCTGCGCAATAATGGCAGAAAAGTTCTCACCTATTCCGACCTTAAAAGCACCTTTGAAGACCCGGACGGCCGTGATCCTTCGCGCACTATCGAGCTGCACCTCACCGGTCATATGGAAAAATTCGCATGGTCATTTAACGGCATCAAGTTTTCTGACGCTGAACCGGTCACGCTGCGATACGGCGAGCGCGTGCGCATTGTGCTGGTCAACGACACCATGATGACGCACCCCATTCACCTTCACGGTATGTGGAGCGACCTTGAAGATGAAGAAGGCAACTTCCTGGTGCGTAAACATACCATTGATATGCCTCCGGGGACCCGCCGCAGTTATCGCGTAACGGCCGATGCGCTGGGCCGCTGGGCCTACCACTGCCACCTGCTTTTCCATATGGAAACCGGCATGTTCCGTGAAGTCCGGGTTGTTGAATGAGGTATTCCCGATGTCAGTTTCAAGGCGTGATGATATGAAAAAGAACTTTTCCCGTTCTGTGGCCAGCTTTCTGATTTTCTCGGCGCTGACAGGCAGCACGCTGACGTCCGCTTATGCAGCGCAGACAGATGCGGCTCATAGCATGCAGGGCCATGACATGGCCGGAATGGACCATTCTGCCATGGGGAGTATGGAGCCAGCGTCGGATATGGATGGTATGGGATCCATGCAGCCGGCGGCGTCCACTGAAAGCAGAACGCCCATTCCGCCTCTCACAGATGCCGATCGCAAGGCTGCCTTCCCCGATGTAAATGGGCACAAGGTTCATGACAGCAGCGTGAATTATTTTCTGCTTGCCGATCAGCTGGAATGGCAGAAAAACAACGATAACAGCGGCCTCAGCTGGGACGTCACTGGTTGGGCTGGCGGAGACACTGACCGCCTCTGGCTACGCAGTGAAGGGGAGACCAGCGATGGAAAAACCGAGTCGGCGGAAATCCAGGCTCTTTGGGGACACGCCATCACGCCCTGGTGGGATGTGGTTGCCGGTGCCCGTCAGGACTTTAAACCTGGTAAGCCGCAGACCTGGCTTGCCGCCGGCCTGCAGGGTATGGCGCTGTACAACTTTGAGTCCGAGCTGACCGCCTTTGCAGGTGAGCAGGGACGTACCGCACTCAGGCTGGAAGCAGATTACGATGTGCTGCTGACCAATCGCCTGATCCTGCAGCCCTCTTTTGAAGCCAACATTTATGGGAAAGACGACGAAGCGCGTGAAACAGGTAAGGGACTTTCCAGTACTGAACTGTCATTACGCCTTCGTTATGAAGTGAAACGGGAATTTGCCCCTTATGTGGGTGTTTCCTGGAGCCAGCTCTACGGTAATACCGCGGATATGGCTGCCCGCGAGGGCGAAAAAAATAATGAAGTGCTCTTTCTTCTCGGGGCACGCGTGTGGTTCTGATGCAGTTAATTCAAACAAACAAGACAGGTATTATTATGAAACGTATTTATGCTGGCTACCTCATCGCTGTTGCCGCCTCCGCTGCTGCTTTTGCCGCGCAGGCGCATCCGGAACTGGCTTCTTCTGTACCCGCAGACAAGGCGCAGGTTATCGCGCCGTCAAAAGTGGAGCTGCACTTTACCGAAAATCTGGTCACCAAGTTCTCGGGCGCACGTCTTATCATGACCGGCATGCCGGGTATGTCTGCACATTCGCCAATGCCTGTGGCGGCGAAAATCTCCGGGGGTAGCGATCCAAAAACCATGATTATCACTCCGGCAAAGCCTTTACCGGCTGGAGCCTACAAGGTGGAGTGGCGTGCGGTATCGTCTGATACGCATCCCCGTACCGGAAACTACAGTTTCAGCGTGAAATAATGCTATGAACGATCAGACTTTTATTGTCATCAGGTTTCTTCTTTATCTCGATCTTATGGTTCTTTTCGGGCTGCCTTTATTTGAGCTGTATGGTGTGAAGGGAACGTTAAAAAAATCGGTGTCTTTATTCAGCGTCTGGTCGTTCTTTTTTATCCTGATATCCGGCGGCATTATGCTGTCGCTGGCTAACATGTTGCTGGTCGCAAAAGCCATGAGCGGGGTCAGTGAACTCGGCGAGCTCACGCTGCACATTATCGAAATGGTCATTGGTGAAACTGCCGTCGGCGTCAGCTGGATGGTCAGGCTTGCCGCGCTTGTTGTCGCTTTTGTTGGTCTGGGTTTGCGGCTTAAGCATGTCAGGCTCTCCCGTTACGTGCTGGCACTGTCCGGCGGCACGGCACTGGCGACCCTGGCATGGGGCGGGCACGCCGCCATGAATGACGGGTATAAATATTACCTGCACCTGGTGAGTGATGTTGTTCATCTTTCAGCTGCCGGTGCCTGGATAGGAGCACTGGCTGCCTTTACGATCCTGCTGTGTGTAAAAAAAGCGGAAAAAGCCGGTCATGCCAGGCAGCTGGCTGATGCGCTGTCAGGATTCGCACGTGCCGGTACCATCATCGTGTTAAGTATCGTCGTCACCGCCATCATTAATTTTGTCTTCATTGTTGAGGTGCCGCTGCGTGCGCTGGCAGGCACTGACTACGGGCAGCTGCTCCTGATTAAGACCGCATTATTTTTTATGATGCTGCTGCTGGCTGCAGCAAATCGCTTCCGGCTTGCACCAAGGCTGGAAATTGCGCTCAGCCAGGGCCACTATAAGACAGGCATTGTCATGATGCGCAAAAGCATCGTTACGGAATTTACCGTTTCTGTACTGATTCTGGCCACCGTCGCCTGGCTTGGCACGCTGTCGCCTGGAACCGGTATGGAATAGTCCTAAATCGCAGCCTCCAGGATCATCACACATGACCACCATTCTGATCGTTGAGGATGAAGTGAAAACAGGAAGCTACCTGAAGCAGGGGCTACAGGAGGCAGGATATGACGTGACTCTGGTCGATGATGGCCGCCAGGGGCTCGAACATATTCTGCAGCAGCGCTATGACCTGATTATTCTGGACGTGATGCTGCCGTCTATGGACGGCTGGGATATCCTGCAGCAGATGAGAATGGCCCGTCATGAAGAACCCGTTCTGTTTCTTACGGCCAAGGATAACGTCAGCGAAAAAATTAAAGGACTCGACCTTGGTGCAGATGATTATCTGCTCAAACCCTTTGATTTTGCGGAACTGCTGGCCCGTATCCGGACCCTGCTCAGGCGGAACCGTTCGCTTACCTCCGGCACGCATGAAATTGCCGATCTGGTGATGGATATCGCCCGGCGCAGCGTAGCCCGCTCAGGCAGGAAAATTCACCTTTCATCAAAAGAGTTCGTCCTGCTTGAACTGTTGCTGCAGCGTACCGGTGAAGTCCTGCCAAGAAACCTGATCTCTTCACTGGTCTGGAATATCAATTTTGAAAGCGATACCAACGTTATCGACGTTGCCGTCAGGCGGCTTCGCAGCAAAGTAGATGATGATTTCAGTCCGAAGCTGATTCACACCGTACGGGGTATCGGCTACGTACTGGAGATACGCGAAGAGTGAAACGCAACTGGTCTCTGACCACAAGACTGAGCCTTATTTTTGCCGGCGTGATGATGTCCGTCTGGCTGCTTTCAAGCGTGCTGCTGGTCGCGGCCCTGGGGAGTTATTTCCGTAATCAGGACCAGGTCCTCCTGACCGGTAAGCTGGAGTTGGCCAGCGAACTGCTGGAAAGTGAAATTCATGCCGGCAAGCTTAATCCGGAGGCATTATCCCGCAAACTGGGCGACGCCATGGTGGGGCATAACGGGCTTTATCTGTCGGTTACAACATCAGAGGGCAACATTCTTGCCGAGTATTTATCTCCGGGGTTTCCGGTACCGGGCGAACTGTTTACAAACAAAATCCACAGTCCTGATGCGCTGCAGACAGTCGAAGAAGAAGGTTTTCGCTATAACGTTATGGTAAGAAAAATCAGCGCAGAAAAAGCCGGCAGACGGCATGATGTGCTGATAACCACTGCTTATGATACCGGCCTTCACGATGAGTTTCTCAGCCAGCTTAAAAGGTGGCTGATGTGGTTCAACGGGGCGCTGATTTTCATTTCAGTCTTTCTTGGCTGGCTTGCCACTAAAATCGGGCTGAAGCCGCTGAATGAGATTAACCGGCTGACTTCTGCCATTACTGTTAACAATCTCAGCGAACGCCTGCCTTCCCGCCACCTGCCGTCTGAGCTTCTGACCACCGTGTCGGAGTTCAATAATATGCTCGAAAGGCTGGAGAACTCATTCAGACGGCTCTCGGAGTTTTCATCCGATATCGCGCATGAACTGCGTACCCCGGTCAGCAACCTGATGATGCAGACGCAGGTTGCGCTGTCCCGTGAGCGTGATGCTGAAAGCTACCGGGAGGTTCTTTTCTCGAACCTTGAGGAACTGGGCCGGCTTGCCAGAATGAGCAGCGATATGCTTTTCCTGGCGAAATCAGAAAATGGCCTGATGACGCTGGAAAAACAGGATGTAGCACTGAGGACCGAGCTGGACGAGTTAATCGAGTTTTACGAGCCTCTTGCGGGCGAAAGCGGAAAAACCTTTCTGATTGCCGGGCAGGCAACCGTATCCGGTGACAGTCTGATGTTGCGCCGGGCATTCAGCAACCTGCTGACCAACGCCATCAAATATTCACCTGACAACGTCACCGTTCAGGTAACTATACGGGAAGAGGCCGGACAGGCATCTGTCAGCCTGTCCAATCCAACACGGGACATGACGCAGGAAAAACTTGGTCGTCTCTTCGATCGCTTTTACCGGGGTGATGCCTCAAGGAAACATACTTCAGATGGCGCCGGACTGGGGCTTTCAATTACCCGCTCCATTATCCTTGCGCACCAGGGGGAACTGAATGTTGACCAGTCTGGCAACATCATCACCTTTACGGTCATTCTGCCCGTTTCACTAGACGGGGTGACAGATCAGAGCCTCAGTGCCCATGCATAATTCATCATCCTGTAAAACGCAGCACAGGAATATTTCTGTGCTGTGCAACAGTGAAAGCCGCATTTTTCATCTGCATCAATCCTCTCTTTTCCCGTGGCGCTTTTGTCGCCTCACCTGTGGCTGACAGAAAGCCTGCCCGTTTTCCTGCCAGCCTGTCGGATTATGTCATTCGCTATTCATGGCGACTGAACACGCCTGTCTGACCTGACTTGTCAAAACGCATTACGCTGTAAGCCTCGTGTTTTCCGTCCTGCTCCATGCCCGGGCTCCCGACCGGCATGCCAGGCGTAGCCAGTCCGTAAACGTCACTCTCGACAGCCTGTGCAGCACGGATATCCTCAGCGGGCACATGACCTTCCAGCACCATGCCATTCATCAGTGCGGTATGGCAGGAACGCAGCCCGGCGGGAACATGCCATTGCGCTTTAAGGCCGTCACTTTTTTTCTCCGTCATGACGTGAGTCTGCACCTTAAAGCCCGCCTGTTCCATTTTACTGGCCCATGCTGTGCAGCAGCCGCATTGCGGGGTTTTGTAGAGTTGAATCGTCTGCATGACCGCAGAGGAGACGCCGGATACCAGCAGCATAGAAGCCATAAGAAGTGTCTTTTTCATATCAGTCTCCTGTCCCGGACGCGAACGCCCGGAACGTCTGTCAGGGATTAGTTTTTGCGATGAATAATCAGATAAAGGGCCGGGATCACCAGCATGGATAACAGGGGCGCGGTGATCATTCCACCAATCATTGGCGCAGCGATCCGCTGCATGATTTCAGAACCTGTACCTCCTCCCCACATGATGGGGATCAGCCCGGCCATAATGGTTGCGACGGTCATAACCTTTGGTCGCACACGCAGAACGGCACCTTCATGAATTGCTGCATGAAGGCCTGAGCAGGAAAGCGAGCCCTCCTGATCGGCATGTTTTTTTAGCGCCTGATTGAGATAAAGCACCATAATGACACCGAACTCTGCCGCCACACCTGCCAGTGCGATAAACCCCACCGCCGCCGCAACGGAGAGGTTGTAGCCCAGCAGGTAGAGAAGCCATACCCCGCCAATAAGTGAAAAAGGCAGCGTTCCCATAATCAGTAACGCATCGGTGATGCGACTGAAGGTGACATACAGCAGTACAAAAATAATCATCAGCGTCAGAGGCAGAACAACCAGCAGCCGGTCAGTTGCCCGTTCAAGGTATTCAAATTGCCCTGACCAGCTCAGAGAAACGCCCTCGGGCAGGCTGACCTGCTGGTCAACAACGTTCTGCATGTCCCGGACAACTGATTTCAGGTCCCGGCCCCGGATGTCCACATAGATCCAGTCAGAAAGTCGGGCATTTTCACTCTTGAGCATTGGCGGACCGTCTGCAACGGTGATGCGTGCCAGTTGCGACAGGCTGACCTGGCTGCCTTCAGCTGTTATCACCGGAAGATCGCGCAGCTTCTGCAGCGAGTCGCGAATTTCACGTGGATACCGGATGCTGATGGGATACCGCTCCCGCCCTTCAATCGTCTCGCTGACGTTATCGCCACCTACCACAGCAGAGACAAGCGACTGAAGCTCCTGCACCGAGACGCCGTAACGGGCAGCTTTCTCCCTGTCGATATCAATATCAATATATCGTCCGCCCGTGAGCCTTTCGGCAAGCGCCGAGGTAACGCCCGGCACCTGACGGACCACCTGCTCAATATCACGGGCCACTTTTTCTATCTGGACAATATTATTTCCATTCACTTTTATACCAACAGGGCTTTTGATGCCGGTAGCCAGCATATCCAGACGATTGCGTATGGGAGGAACCCAGACATTGGCTATGCCCGGCACTTTCACCACTTCATCCAGCTCTTTTACGAGTCTTTCCATCGTCATGCCGGGACGCCACTGATCGCGGGGCCTGAAGCGGATAGTGGTCTCAAGCATGGTCAATGGTGCAGGATCGGTGGCAGTATCAGCCCGGCCCGCTTTTCCAAAAACGGTTTCAACTTCCGGTAAGGTTTTTATCAGCCGGTCAGTCTGCTGAAGGAGCCTGCCAGCTTCACGAACGGAAATGCCTGGCAGCGTTGAGGGCATATACAGCAGATCGCCTTCATCAAGGGCGGGCATGAATTCACTGCCAAGACGGGTAAGCGGATAAATTGTTGCAAGCAGGAGAACAGCCGCAACGGTCAGGGTTACCCTGGGCCAGCGCAGTACGGCATTAAGCACGGGCTCATAGGCTTTTATCAGCCAGCGGTTTAAGGGATTGGCTCTTTCATCGGGTATTTTCCCCCGAATAAAAAATCCCATCAGCACCGGAACAAGCGTGACGGCAAGGCCGGCGGCGACCGCCATTGAATACGTTTTGGTAAACGCCAGGGGTGAAAACATCTTTCCCTCCTGAGCCTCAAGAGAAAAGACAGGGATGAAAGACAGCGTGATGATAAGCAGGCTGCAGAACAGCGCTGGTCCCACTTCCGTGGCCGCTTTTTCCGTGATGCGCCAGTAATCCGCTGCTGCCGGATGCTGGCCAGGGTGCGCATGACGCCAGCGCTCAAGCACCTTATGCATATTCTCAATCATCACGATGGCTGCATCGACCATGGCTCCGATAGCAATGGCTATTCCACCCAGAGACATGATGTTGGCATTTACCCCCTGATAGCGCATAACGATAAACGCTCCCAGGATCCCCAGCGGCAGTGAAATAATCGCAACCAGCGCAGACCGGAAATGAAACAGGAAAAGGGTACAGATCACCGCAACAACGATAAATTCCTCAACGAGTTTATGTGTCAGGGTTGCGACTGCGCTCTGGATAAGTCTGGAACGGTCATACACCGGCACGATCTCCACCCCGGCAGGCAGGCTTTTTTTAATGACAGCGAGCTTTTTCTTTACTGCTGATATGGTTTCCAGGGCATTTTTACCTGAGCGCATCACGATGATGCCGCCTGCCACTTCTCCCTCTCCGTTCAGCTCCGCCACGCCACGGCGGAATTCCGGCCCCATCCGGAGCGTGGCGACGTCTGAAAGCATTACGGGCACGCCGCCACGATTTTCAATAACAATATGGCGAAAATCGTCAGCCGTTTTCAGATAGCCTGATGTGCGCACCATATATTCCGCTTCGCCCATTTCGATTACCGAACCGCCGCCCTCCTGGTTGGCACTCTGTACCGCAGACGTTATCCGGGCATGTGAAACATTCAGTGCACGCATGCGGTCCGGATCCAGAATTATCTGGTACTGCCTGACCATTCCTCCGACTGAAGCCACTTCTGACACGCCGGGAAGAGTTTTGAGTTCAAAACGGAGCATCCAGTCCTGAATGGCCCTCAGATCGCCAAGGCTGTGCTTACCGCTTTTATCGGTCAGTACGTACTCAAAAACCCATCCAACACCCGTTGCATCAGGTCCGAGTGAAGCCCGTGCGCCTGCAGGCAATGCGGTCTGTACCTGGCTTAAATACTCAAGTACCCGTGAACGGGCCCAGTAGGGATCGGTTCCATCCTCAAACAGAACGTATACATAGGAATCTCCGAACATTGAGAAACCCCGAACCGTTTTTGCCCCGGGTACCGACAACATGGTCGTCGTAACAGGATAAGTCACCTGATCCTCGATCACCTGAGGAGCCTTGCCGGGATAACTGATACGGATGATAACCTGCACATCCGACAAATCCGGCAGGGCATCCAGCGGAGTTTTCTGCACGGACCATATGCCCCAGACACTCATCATGATGGCGGCGAGTATGACCAGCAGCCGGTTCTGCAGGGACCAGCGAATAATGGCCGATGTCATTTATGACCTCCTTCAACTGACTGGGACGTGTGCGCTGAGTCATCAGTAAAAGAAACGAGCGTGGCACCGGCATCGTTCATTTCGAAGGTAAACGAGATATGATCGCCGGGTTTCATTTTTCCCTGGAGCGGAGCGGGGAGTGAAAACGTCATGGTCATTGGCGGCCAGTTAAGGTCCTTGACGGCTTCATGAGAAACCGTGACCGAATCAGACGTGACTGATAACACCTCGCCCCGTGTCAGGTAGTGCTTTTCAGCCACATCAGGAGATAGCTGCGGAGTAGAAGGAAGCGCACTTCTGAGGCTGGCCTCGGAATCAATAAGAAACTGTCCGGAAGTCACTACCTGCTGTCCTTCCTGGAGCCCCTGCCTGATTTCTGTCAGCCCGTTGTGTGTCCGGCCCGTGCTGACACTGACGGGCCTGAACCAGCCATCGCCTTCAGTGATCAGCACCCGGTTATCCGTCCCGGTCATAATCAGCGCTTCTTCAGGTATGACGAGCACCGGTTCAGAGGGCTGGCTGCTGGCAAGTATGGCATGAACAAACATGCCCGGCTTAAGCAGCCTTTCTGGGTTACTGACGGCCACACGGGCTTTGAGCGTGCGGGTGAGCGGGTCCAGCTCGGGTAACAGTTCCGTCACCTCGCCTGAAAAGGATTGCCCCGGCCAGCTGCCCGTCTCAGCACGGAGCTTACTTCCGGTGGTAAGCAGGCCCGCCTGAGCGGCTGGATAATCAATGATTAGCCATACCGGATCCGGACGCGCCATTTCAAAGAGGGCCTGTGCCGACGTAACCTGTTGTCCTTCGCGAACGGATAGTTTACTGACATAGCCGTCATATTCAGCCCTGACCATAAGTTGCGTGCTGGGCTTACCGGTCCGCTCAATTGTCCGGATAATACTTTCAGGCATAAACTGGAGGTTTAGTCTCTGGCGTGCTGCAGAAGTCAGTGCAGGATCACCAAATCTTCGGATAGCCAGATATTCCTGCTGAGAAGCCGTCCACTGAGGTATCCAGACAGAAACCAGCGGGTCACCTTTCCTGATGAACGCGCCTGGAGCATTAACATAAAGCTTCTGAATTACCCCCTCAGCCTGGACAGAAATGATGGTCATGCCACGTTCGTTGGTCGCAATCGTTCCGAAAGCCTCAAGCTGCTCGTCCAGGACCTCCCGTGTTACTTTTGCCGTTCTGATGCCGAGACTCTGCTGTTGGCGTGCGCTGATTTCAACGCCGTCTTTCTCTGCCTTGTCGTCTGCATACCGCGGAAGCAGTTCCATATCCATAAAGGGCGATTTACCGGGTTTATCGAAGCGCTGTGCGGGCATCATCGGGTCGTACCAGTACAACACTTTACGTTCCGCACTGCTGTGGGCATCATCCGGAACGCGTGCCCTCCGATCGGTATTGACCTCCCCCAGAAAGTAGCCGGCGGCAAAAGCAACAAGAACAAAAGCCGGGATAAAAAAGAAGAGCGGTTTTGTCCTCATGGTCTGTCTCCCTGCGGAATGAGATAACGAATGGCAGCCCACGCGCTGGCCAGTGCTTTTTCGGCATTGTTTTTATCCGTTTCACTGTCCAGAACTGCCCGGCGGGCGGACAGAACATCCGTAAGCGACACGTTGCCGGTACGGTAGCCTGCTTCGGCGAGACGGACCCGGGACTTTTTCAGCGGGATAATTTCGTTTATCTGCCTGTTATAGACGGCCAGGGCTGTGTTGTAGCCGGAGATAAGGGTTTCGAGAGTTGCCTGATGTGCCCGGACCAGGAGAGATAGCCTGTCATTCGCTTCATAAGCCCGGGAAACGTCTGCAGCGTGCTCTTTGTCCTGCCTGTGTGACTGCAGCACCGGGAGATCCACGGTGAACATAATGCCGGCCATATCATCGAAACCTTCAGCGCGGCGGGCATAATAGACCTCAACGCCCACATCCGGAATGGACGCCGTTGCTGACTGATGGGTTCTGGCTTGTGCCACATCCGCCTCGCGCGAAGCGCGTATAATTTCCGGGTGCTGACGGATCTCCTCTGTCAGCAACGTTTCATCTGCAGGCAGCCTGAATATATCCGGCCCGGTTCCTGTTGCCTGATTAATATCCTGTCCGGTCAGCTCTTTCATGCGGGCACGGGCAATATTGATGTCTCGTCTGATGCTCTCCTTTTGATTAGCCAGTTCGCTCAGAGCAAGCCGCAGGTCAATTACGCTTTCGGATGTCGCGCTGCCGCCTGACACGCCAGCATATTGCACGCGCAGCTGTCTGCGGGTTTCATCAAGCGTTCTTTCAATGGCCGCCAGATTTTTTTCGGCATAAGCCAGGTCAAACCAGGCCAGCGCCGTATTCTGCTGCAAAGTGGTGCGGATAACGTCTTTATTTGCCTCAGCCCTATGGCCTTCTGCACGAAATGTCTGCGAGCTGGCTTCACGTTTGGCTGAGCTGACGTAATCCTGCATGATGCCGACACGCTGCATTGTCATGCCTTCCCTCGTCAGACGATGCGCGTTAGCACCGGCGACAGGGACGTTCTCAATGCCAAACCGTAGCTTCGGATCGGGAAGCTGGAGGGCGGATTCTGCCTGACTGTTATAAGCACTCACTTCCTGTTTATTAGCTGACAGCTCCGCAGACCACAGCTCGGCGAGCCGCAGGCTCTCATTCAGGGTGGTTCCGTAAGCGCTGAGTGCTGCCGTAAGGAGAAGGAATGGCGATCCTGCGATCGTCATAAATGAAAATCGGTTTAACATGATGCCTCCGGCAGTTATCGGGTGCTGACTGTGGTCAGGCTGAAGGTGCTACCGGAATTCCGGAACGTGAAGTTGACCGCCTGTCCGGGGCTGAACCGGTCGCCATGGTATTCATCCAGTGAAAACTGCATGGTCATAGCTGGCCAGCCAAGAGAAGCAACGGGGCCATGGGCAATGGTGACGTCTTTGTCAGTCCATGATTTCAGCGTGAAGGGGTACTGCGTCAGAGGTAACGACAGGAACAGGTGTTGCCAGAGTTGAGGGCACGACTGAAAAAACCGCGGTTATAGCAGCAAAAATAAATAACAAGATACGCATTGATTAATCTCCGGAAAATAACAGGGAGTAACCCGGCGGGTTACAGTGGCTGTATTAACCGGAAAATTTATTCTCTGAAGCGACAAAACCTTATTTCAGCAGGAGGCCCCGTAACGGGTGGGGTGAGCCAGTAAGAAGCAGAAAAGGACGAAGAAATTTCAGCGGCAACCAGACGTATGGCCGGACCCTGCATAAGAGCATCTGCAAGATGAAACTGACCGGTTTTTTGGGCATTATCCGGTGTGCAGTGCTTATCGCAGAGAAGACTTTTAACAGGCATGTCACCAGCGTTCATGCCTGGCATGGATACAGCCTGAACCTCTTCAGGAAGCGGAACTATGATCCTGTCACAGTTATAGGCCGCTACAGCCAGCTGAGCATTCAAAAGCGCCCAGCATGAAACAGCAAAAACCGTCCGTAGGCGGCTTTTTCGCTGCATCATTTTTCTGAAAATGCTTTTATAAAAAGCCATCATGGCTGCCTTTTAAAACGGGAAGCTAAATATACGCTTACTGTGTATTTTCTAAAAGAACTTTATCGGCATGTTTATTTTAACAGCCTGCTAACTTGTATGCTGTTGGTTATTAACACTATCGGAATGTGGTGGGTAAATATATTTACGATTCCTGAATAATATGTTTTTGACCTTGCCCTTAGGGGAGGGTTTATTTTGTTTTTAGCAGGTTGACTTTTTTTGATTTATATCAAATAACAATACGGGAAAATACTTATGAAGATGAAAATTATTGCTGCTGCCCTTTTATCCGGCTTCGCCGGTTTCAGTTATGCTGCCGGGGCACCGGTATCTTTTCAGCCCGAAGCGCACAGTGAAATGACAGGGCACCCGCATGACGTGATGGCACATATGGCCTCCGGTAACGCCGATGCTGTCAGCCATCATTCCATGGCTGACATGCATATAATGATGATGGGTCACAAAGGTAAAACTGATAACAGGACTGCCAGTAACAACTTTGCTGATTATGGTGAACATGAAAAGGCCGCTGTTGCTCATGAAAATATGAGTAACGGCAGCGCATGGGCCCATCAGTCACAGGCAGAAAAGCACAGAGCCATGATGTCAGATATTCCCATGAACGGTCACGCAGGCTGATCGACGCCAGCCGGGAAGGGAATCCCTGGCGTGATTCTATACTTGTTATGTGTATAACCTTAGAAGGAGTTTCGCAATGAGAGCAAAGAACATTGTTTTGGCTGGCCTGCTTGCAGTTTTACCCGTTACCGTTATGGCGCAAAAGCCTGCCATGGATATGCAAAGCCAGACCGGCATGTCATCCTCTTCTCAGGCCTACATGTCTGGCATGAGCAATATGCACAAAAGCATGATGGCAGCCATTAAAGACCCGGATGCTGATAAGGCTTTTGCCAAAGGCATGATAGAGCACCATAAAGGGGCCATATCGATGGCAGAAACAGAACTCAAATACGGTAAAGATCCGGAAATGAGGAAAATGGCTGAAGATATTATCAAAGCGCAAAAGACTGAAATTGAGCATATGGAAGGCTGGCTGAAGAAATAGTGGCCATCAGGATGATTGGTTTATAACTCAGTTACCCGGTGAGGCTCTGGAGACAGAGCTTCACATATCAGATAAATGATTCAGTCTGTAGCAGACAATCCTTTCACGCCTGTTTTTCGTGGTTCCTGTGCGATTGCGCCGACACGGAACTTGCCCGCCGCGAGGAAAATTCATGTAAACCTGCCTCGCATCGTTTCAGGCGAAGTTGCGGGAGCAGTGCTTTGATAAGCTCTTTCTTCCGAAGGCCGTCGATGAGCACCTGTCTGATGCGGGCTGCGGACGCATAGCCAACCCTGGTGGCCCGGCATGATAACGCAAAGTGACGGCTGCGACTGGCAATATGGTCAGGAGGACGTATGGCTGAAGCACCTGCAGCTGCTCTGCCCCACCGGCGGGACGGTGCTGACCGTGGATATCTGAGAGGTGAGCGATACCTACCAGTCTGGTGAATAGTGGGCATAATAGAAGAATGATATCTGTCGAACATCTGGCGATATCATGCAGGAAGTCACATTGCTTGTATTGATCCCAGATAATCGCTTTCTGTTCTGGCGTGTCGTAAATGCGCAATCTTTGTTTCATGGCGATGCCCCCCCATCTTTAAGGATAGCGTTGCGTCGACCCGTTGAACTCACAGCACAAAGCGAACCATTTCATCCTCCAGATTTAGTAGTTAACCGTGTAAGAGCCTGATCTACCTTTTCAGCATCCTGCTCTACGATGGCTCTCTCATCGGGTGTGAGCGGAACTTCTTCAAGATAACGTTTTATAGAAGCTTTACTTTCCAGTATCAGCCCGTGTGCGCTGTCTTTCAGCAGGTTAAAATCGCAGCCAATGCAGGCCATTCGGTGCTGACAGCTACTCCAGAAGGGATTTGTGCAGTAGGAGTCGCCCAAATCATAGTACGTCGCGGGTCCGGTCAGACTGGCTGCCTCTGGATCGTGGTCTATAAGCACGCTGACCATGTGAGCTACTCTGTCTGCTTTTACGAAGGAAGCGGCCAGCTGCGTCGGACGAATGCGGAGATAATGCATGGTGGACTGAGGCGTTGAATGCCCCGTCCACTGCATGAGCTCATACAGTGACATGCCCTGTGGTACGCTGGCCAGCGCGGTCACAGCCGAGGCCCGCCCCCGGTGGCTGGTTATCGTACCTCCACTGTCTTCTGAAGGGACGCCAGCTCTTGCACATAGCATCGGTATTAGTGTGCGGTTGAGGATTGCTCCGCCGGCAGGTTTGCCCCGGTACTGAAACAAGAATCGGACCTTTTCGCCGGTCCGCTCGTCGGCGAGCATGGCCTGTTCTGGCGGGCGCTCGTCCAGCCAGATGTCGACATATTTTTTCACCACGGCAGCCACCGGTTTCACAAAGGCTTTTGAGGTCTTTCCGGCGGGAATATGCAGGTAGCACAGAGTTCCTGCAGGAATGATGCCTCCGTCCTCTTTCACAATATCCTCTGCCTGTGGTATGGCACACCCAGTGGTCAGGCGGAGCAGCTCGCTCTTCCTCAGCCCCGCATGGGTCCAGATGACGGCCATCGCCTGCAGCATGGCAAGAGGGTAATGTATTTCAGTCAGCAAATCTTCCTGACGCAGATTCAGGCTGGCCCATATCAGCTTCAGCCAGACCGGATCGTCAATAACACGCGGGTTGACCCCGCGGCGGAACAGGGTAGTGTCTGGTGTGGAAAGATGACGGGCAGAGCTGAAACGCAGGCGACCCCAGCCCCAGTTTTCATAATCGATCATGAAACGGCGCAATGAATAGATAAAATGCGCCCTTGAATGCGGCATCATGGGCTCACCGGATCGCACCGATTTTCTGGTCCCCCTTTCCGTGCCCAGCTGAAGTTCATCCACGTTCATCCGGCCTACCGCAGCGATGAAGCTGGCACAGGTTTCCATGGTCCAGTCTGCCGGTTCCCGCACCTCCGGATGCACCCTGGCCAGCCAGAGGCCGCAACGCAGAATAAAGCTGTACTGGCTTTCACGGGTGCGTGGTCTGAGTACAGACGTTTCGCGCCAGCGGCGGCACCAGTGCACCCAGGCCGGATCAATTCCTTCCACCGGTTTCTCGTACCACTTCGTATAGTTTCGCATCCTCATCGGGGCGCTGAGAATTCCCAGTGTGGCGAGTCCGTGAGAAACCCGGCCAACGTAACGGGATGTCGCTTTATCTATGCTGTTCTGCGCCTGCCAGAGCAGTTCAGGCGTAAACGTTTCAAGCCGGGGATCACCGTTTATTATCATCAGTGTTGCCAGGATGCCTGAGATGTGATTCTTCTGGCTTTTCGGGGCATAACCCAGTGACGTCAGAGTATCGGTCAGCCGGTGCAGTTCATGATGATAAACGGTCTGGCCGAAGATGGCTGAGGCATAGAGGGCGGGTTTCCGAATATCGGGGAGGCTGAGCGGGTCATGAAAATCCCCGAGATGCCAGGCAAAGGCGGTCATTAACGGCCGACCTTCTCTGGCATCCCGGCAGAGCGTCTGCCAGCATTCCTGCGACCAGCGCCAGCAGGGTGTGCCGGATAAATGCATTTCACGCAGCAACCCAGCTATAACCAGCCCGGCGATTTTGCTGCTGCATCCGCTTTCGGTGGCAATATCTGTCAGCGGCCTGATGAGGTCAGGCGCAGGTTTCATCCGGAGCATACCGGCTCGGCTGTGAGAGCTGGCCAGCCCTGTCTGTTCAGCGGAAGTCAGTGACGTTTCAAGCCGGTATTCAGCAATGTTGAAGGGACGCCAGCTGCTTACGATCGGTGTGGTTGTTCTCATATTATTTCTCCGGGCTGAAAATAAGGTTAGCCAACCTGATATCTGCCGTTTCTATCGCTCCTGCCATCCTTGTGGCAAGCTCCCTGCCCGAAAGATGGATATAGATCTGTGTGGTAGCCGGGTCGCGGTGTCCCGCATAGGTGGCGAGTTCGTGCAGCTTCCAGCCTGCACGGGCCAGATGTGTCAGCCGCAGGTGCCGGAAGGTATGTGTTGAGATGTCCGTCAGCGCTGAATCCAGTGACCATTTCCGTACCGTTTTGCTCCAGGTCCAGTATGAAAGCGGCGCACCCTGATTGCGGTCGGACTCAGAACGGAAGAGGGCACCTCTGACGATTCCGTTCCGTTTCATCTGCATAAGGTGGGCTGCCAGCACTGGTGCAACGGCCGGACTATAACTGACAACGCGTTCACGCCGGCTTTTGGTGGTTTCTGCGCGAATGCGGATAAGCCGGTGTGCAAAGTCGAAGTCGTTGATACTCAGTGAAGTAATCTCGGAGCGCCGTAGCGCACCGTAATAGGTTAAGGCCAGCATCAGGCGGTCACGAAGCGGGGAAGCGGCAGCGTGGAAAAGAAAAGTTTGCCACTGCGTATCGTCAGGAATACGCGGCAGCTTTACGATGCGGGGAACCAATCCCCGGCCGGAAAACAGCATGCCAGGTGTGCCGGAGCGGGGCAGCGGATTGACCGTACAGAGATCCAGATACATCAGAAAGTCATACCACAGACGAATTGCTGACAGTCGCAGCTGGAGTGTGGCGCTGGCCGCGGAGAAAGGCATGCCGGGTAACTGAGGGCTGATGTAGGCGGCCAGATCTTCAAACCTAGCCTTTTCAGGGTCAAGCCTGTGCTGGCTGCAGAACGCAAAATAATGGTGGAGGGCATTGCGGTAGGCGTTGAGTGTTGACGGCGCCCGTCCCAGGTCGAACAGAAGTTTCAGCCAGCGCTCTGCCAGCAACAGGATATGTTCATCCGGTGAAATCATCATTGTGCTCACCTCTGGCAGCAGTATTGCTGCTCAAATTTTACTCAATCAATGTTGCATTCCACTTAACTTACTAGAGCGCGTAGTTCGAACTGAATACATGAACGCGCTCGCTAAAATTCTGATTTTTAATCTGGAACCACGGTGCACCCATTTTGATACCCAGTTTTTTTGCGCCCGTGCTGCGCGCGATGACGCAGCCGTCGTTGTTCGACAGCACAACAACGGGTTTACCGCGGAGATCTGGCCGAAACAATGCCTCGCAGCTGGCGTAAAACGAGTTGACGTCGGCGAGGCCAAACATGGACATGGTCACCTCCGACGGGCCCGGGTACTGTTAAAGAACCAGGTAACAACACCGAGCAGCTGCAGTTCCTCCGGATATATTACCGGATAGGCCGGATTCATCGGGAGCAGTGCCAGCGTGGGCTGTAGCTGCAGACGCTTGACGGTGAACTCGCCGTTGACCTCCGCGATCACGATGTCGCCGTGAGTCGCATTCTCTGCCCGATCAACAACCATGACGTCACCATCGCAGAGACCGAGGTCCCGCATACTGTTTCCACTGGCGCGCACGAAGAAGGTCGAGGCGCGCCGGCGGATGCAGAGCTCATTCAGATCGAGTTCTTTCTCAACGTAATCCTGAGCGGGGGAGGGGAAGCCGGCGGCGCACGGATCGGCATACAGTGGCACACGGACGCGGGGCGTAAACAGGGGTGGCCAGAGCAATGTCAGGCCTGCTGCATAGTTACCCGGATTCATGACCAGATGCTCCGGTTATGCTGTCGTGTCACTGCAGAAACTCTGTTGAAATAGCGCATAAAATTCCTCCTCTCATTTTACTGTTTATTTGTACAGTATTATTGAGGTGAATTAATCTGGCAAGAGGGAGCGAAGCGGCCATGAACAAAAGCGAAGCCATGTGTCTGACAGGATGGGAAATTTTATGACGGACAGCCCGACTTTCAGTGCCAGGCTGATTTAATGAGAATGCGGAATGTATGTATCGGGCGTAAGCAGTCCATGACGGCATCGGTGAAATGACGCTTCCTCGCCACGGCTGTTCGTTCCTCGCTGCGCTGCGGTACGCCTCAGCCGGGCCTGCGGCGAGCGTTACGATTGCACGTTCAGGGAAAGAAATATGCAGCCTTATTTCTCTTCGGGATTGCTCAATCCGGAAACGATACCCGGCGGAGAGATACCCATATAGAGTTTTGTGAACGGTAAGGGCATTAATCTTTATCTGCGGGTAAAGCCCCGATAAGCTCACTTCCCTGGTGATGAATATTGCCTACTTTTTTACTGACAGGATGCCAGGTAAATGCTTTTTCCGGAACGGCAGCATCATGGGCAATTTCTTCCGCACGCGCTGGAGACGTTTCATTGCAGAGCCATTCACGAACGGCATCAGGCGTAATCACCAGCGGCCGTCTGTCATGTATATCGACCATGCCCTGATTGCTGGCTGATGTGACAATTACGAACCCCTCTTTGCCGTGATCCTGACCGTACGGCTGCCTGCCGATGGCGGCGAAGAAAAGCGGCTCCTTTTTTTTGTGAAAGATGAAGAATGGCTGCTTCTCACCACCTTCTTTCTGCCATTCGAACCAGCCGTCAGCAGGCACGATAGCGCGGCCATGATTCCAGAGAGGCTTAAACATGCGGCCGCTCGCAGCCGTCTCACCGCGCGCGTTGATAAGTGGCTGCTTATCCCACCATTCCGGTCCATAGGCCCAGTACACCGGATCGAGACGCAGCGAATCTTCCTGTTCGTTTAGAAGGAGTACTTTAGTGCCTGGTGCTACGTTAAAGCGCCCGACAGGTTCCGGATCGAATGTGATTTCGTCCGGGGTCAGGCCGAGTGCATCAAAATAATCATCGCGGCTGCTGTACTGCGCAAATCTTCCACACATGGGTACCTCCTTCTGTTGATGTAAGGATAGCGACGTATACTGATACTTGGAGTATTAATTGCGCCTGCGCGACGAACAACTGGTCGCTATCAGGTTCATCTCATAAGGCTGAAAAGCTGTAAATAATGGAGCAATTCATGGCCTTTCAGAGTCCGGCCCAGAACTACACTGAAACGCGCCTTAATCTGGGCGACCTGGTGCATCTTTCGCCTTACTCTACCTATCTCATGCGCAGCGAAAGCGACTGTGCTGATGCGGGTATTGTTAAAGGGTCCGTGCTGGCCATTGATCGGGCGCTGAAACCGGCACACGGTCAGCTTATCGTGGCCGAGCTCGACGGGGAGATGACGCTGAGGCGCCTGCTGCTCAATCCGGTTCCCGCCCTGCAGGCGCTGGACGCGGATGAAACTGTTACTTTGCTTGATATAAGCCAGCCGCTCCCCGTATGGGGTGTGGTTGCCTATGCCCTCACGGACGTAGCCGGGGTAGGATTCAGCGGACCGGCAGGAGAATGATTATGTTTGCGCTGGCCGATGCCAACAATTTTTATGCCTCCTGCGAAACCGTCTTCAGGCCGGACCTGCGCGGCAAACCCCTTGTCGTCGTATCGAACAATGACGGCTGCGTCATCGCGCGATCGGCAGAAGCAAAGCGGTTAGGGATTAAGATGGCCGCTCCCCTGTTCCAGAACGAACGCTATTTCAGAGAGAACGGCGTGCAGGTGTTCAGCTCAAATTACGAACTGTACGGTGATATGTCAGCGCGCATGATGGCCATACTGGGCGAGATGGCCGCGGGACAGGAAGTCTATTCCATCGATGAGTCATTCCTGGACGTTACCGGGATTGGCAGACTTATCCCGCTTGAGACATTTGGCCAGCAGATGCGTGAGCGCATCCGGAGAGAAACCGGACTGATAATCGGCGTGGGTTTCGGACCGACCAAAACGCTGGCCAAACTGGCTAATCACGCGGCCAAGAAATGGACGCAGACCCGGGGTGTCGTGGATCTGTCTGACGAAAGCCGGCAACGAAAACTTCTGCATCTGACTGACGTCAGTGATATCTGGGGTATTGGTCATCGCATCAGTAAGCGGCTGAACCAGCTGGGCATCACCACGGCCCTGCAGCTCGCAGACAGCAATATCAGCATGATACGGAAAAACTTTGACGTCATCGTCGAACGTACGACACGGGAACTTAATGGAGAATCCTGCCTGGCACTAGAAGACGCACCTCCGCCTAAGCAGCAGATAGTGAACTCTCGCTCTTTTGGCCAGCGCATAACACAGCTGGAAGATATGCAGCAGGCAATCGTACTGTATGCCACGCGTGCGGCGGAAAAGCTAAGGGAGCAGAATTCACGCTGCCGCCATATAAGCGTCTCGATTGCCACCGGTCGTCACGGTGATGAACCGCAGTATTCAAATACGTCCTCACGCATATGCGATTATCCGACGAATGACTCGCGGGACATTATCGAATCAGCACTTCGTGGGCTTAGCACTATCTGGAAGGAGGGTTACAGGTATGCGAAAGCCGGCGTCATGCTGGGTGATTTTTACCAGTCAGGTGTTGCGCAGTTTGACATGTTTAGTGAGCAGCAGCCGCGTGCGAACGCAGACGCGTTAATGGCAGCACTGGACGGTATTAATCGTTCAGGGAGAGGAAAAGTTTTTTTCGCGGGCCAGGGAGAGAGTGACAGTGCATGGCAGATGAAGCGTGAAATGCTGTCACCTCGCTACACAACGAGATTAAAAGATATTCCAAAAATAAAATCGTGAGAGGGACTGGCCTGCTTGCTCATCAGGTAGCGGGGTTTGACGAGCCGGCAAAACTGTGGGCTGGAGGGAGCCACATAAGATTAGGTTTTTATGCGCACTTACCCTAGCAGTCCGTTTAAATAAAAAGCTAAGGGATATTAATTACATCTTTGCAAGGTTGGGTAAGTTAGGCATTCTGTAGATATTTTATACCTCATGGAGAAAGAAGATGACCAGCGAATCTATAGAAACTACTGCTGAAAAAAAACAATTAGTAGGAAATTTATGGTGGGAAAAAACTGTTGAGTATAGATTTGTTTTAAATGCATCAGAAGAGTTTGGGATAGACTTACTGAGTCCTTTGTCAGGTTATCCAGAAGCAATAGGCGACACAATTACTAGAAAGGATAATGCTTATTTCATTATTGAGTTCAAGAGAAGGCCATCTGACTTCAAAGATGAATATGATAAATACAAATCGGGAAAGACTGGGTATGAATTTGCAAAATTTATGTTAAAAGACAACGAAAACTCAAATTCTCACTATGTTATCGCCGGTAAGCTTGGAGAAAATGGGAAGTCACTAGATTTATGCTGTATGAGATATTTTGACATAACAAAGAAGGTCGATTCTAAAGATCTCTTTGTAAGCGGTATGAGTTATGATCAATTTATTGAATATTCTCAAGAACTTACGTTTTATAAAATCGATAGCGATTCAGATGATAGTAGTGATGGTAACACTAGCGAAATTCATATGGGAGCAAATGTTTTAGCGTTAGGAAAGAATAATGAAGCAATAATCCTTCCGCTTTCATTTTTTGCAAACCCTAGGCCAAAAAATAATAATTCAAATAACTCTCATCCACCGTCTGATCCGACACCTAATCCTCCTTCAGATGCAACATCTGCGGTAAGTAATATTAAAAAAAGCTCTGATGCTGAAAAGTTACAACATAAGGTTGCTACTAAAGAAGAAATATTGGCCCGACTAAAGTTTTTTAAAGATAGATATAACGAATCAACGGTTCCAAAAGGCCCAAGTAAATCAAGCTCTAAATCGTAGTGATGTTCGATTGAACCGTTTCTTTTGCCGCTTCCCGTTCTGCGGCCGGAAACCGGCATAGGGAAAGTGCCGCGCCGTCAGCTTAGTCGGGCCGCGATAAACTCGGACTGCGGGCGAAAGAAAATAATAAGGATGTTGCTGCGCGCCGCTATATTCCGCCATGCGGCGGGACAGGGCAGAAAAACCGGTCCGTGCGTGCTGCGGCCGGTGCCGTGACTTCACTTTAGCCCGGCCGCTGCGTGTTCAAGAGATCGCTTCGCTCGCCATCCTCGCCCGTTCGCACTCGCTCCGCCGCGCTTACTTCCGTCGCGCCGCCGCTCAGAAATTCGCGCCAGCGCCGTGCGTAATCCCGTCTCCCGCTCGCTTGCGCTGCGGCCTGTGGTGTCGCTCCTGAACACTCCGCTTTCCGCCGGGCTGTCATTCAGTCACGGCACAGGCCGGAACGGTGATTACTTTGACTGCGGAGGATTTCTTATGACATTTAGCGGACCAGCGGTATACGTCGGGACTTACCATAAATACAACTGCGGCAGCATTTTCGGGAAATGGTTTGATCTCACTGAATTTGAGGAAAAGGACGAGTTTCACGACGCGTGTCGCGAACTCCACGCCTCTGAAGAAGATCCTGAATTTATGTTTCAGGACTGGGAGGGCATTCCGTCTAAATTCGTATCTGAATCCTCTATCGACTGGGATTTCATCGCGGCCTGGAAGCAGGCGAAAGAAGAGGGCAGGGAAGACGCCTTTATTGCGTGGGCGGATTATTCGGGCGGGTGTGATTTTGACGCGTTTGATGATGCGTACAGGGGGAAGGCAGAAACGGAGGAAGATTACGCGTATGAGCTGGTTGAAGACAACGGCCTGCTGAATGACGTGCCGGAGCCGCTGCGCTCTTATTTCGACTATGAAGCCTATGCCCGCGACCTGTTCAGCAGCAGCTATGTGTTGCACGACGGCTTTGTATTCAGCAACTGATGTCGCCGGCAGGGGAAGCCCTGCCGCAAAGGAGAAAAAATGGAACTGTCACCACAAACCCGCGAAATCCTGCGTCAGTATAAAGCTGCTGTGAACGCGCAGCGCCGAACCAACGGCCTGAGAGAGTTTAGAGCGGAGGAGATCATGGATGAAATCTGTCATTTTATGACCTGTCAGAGTGCCGTTTACATCGGTGGCCACTTTATTCAGCAGGGCGGGAAAGGGTAATCAGCACAGTCAGGCGGTTCCGGCCGCCTTTTAGCCCGCGAAAAACGCGCCTGCGGCAGCAGAAAGGAAAGAGGCGCGCCTGACGGCGCGACTCCTGTCTTTTTGCCTGTCAGAGCCGCGAGATTGATATCATGGAAAGTAGAACCACGCCGTTGAGATAAGGTCATTTGAAATTTCGAAAACAGCAATGCTTTCGAGGGGATCGGGTGACAGGCCATGAATGAATTCGTGATTAAACACTTTGTTACCCAGCACCGTCCTGGAAATGAGTTCTGCCCTGAGTTCCGGATTGTTAAAACGATTACTTATGTAAAACTCACGCAGCGCTGATTTTCCGATCGTAGAGGGGGTTTCGGCGGGCATGCGATAGCCCCTGAAATCCTCAGAAAAGCAATCAATAAAAGCATTTATATCGTGTTTATTGTAAGCCTCAAACTGAGCGGCGACCGGACGTATTACTGACATGTTCAGCTCTCTGTGGTTGTTTATTTATGCTGTTTAATAGCATAAGCATTCATTAGTTTGAAGGCTTCTGAAATCATTTCTTCGGTGTATCGCCGATTATTCATAAAAAGTCCGTTACCCCGGGCGTCCGGTCGGCTGTCATGCTCCGCACAGAGCCGGCGAGCCGTCTCTGCCCGGCCCCGTTCCGGGGCAGCGGGTTTCCATCCTGACGCAACACCTTCCGCTCGCAGCAGCCGTTCCGGCTGCGCCGCTCAGTCCCGCCGTAAACGGCGCTCCCTGCATCCCGCCACCACACACGGCGGGATGTAAGGGGCAACGCTGTTTCGCCCCCGCGCGTCACACCGTTGCGGCGGGTTCCTGCTTTCCTCATGGGTTGTTTCGCCCGTCTGAGTCCTTTCGCCGGGGCTGAGACAAGCACAAACCGCCTGGCTGTCCAGGGACGGCTGAAGCCTCTCGCCGGAAAATTTTTTATGTGGCCAAAAATTTTTCCGCTCGCTCCCGGACATCTGCGCCGGCCCGTGCTCGTTGCGCCCTTTGCGGCGAACGGCTCTCAAACGGGTGAAGGTTACAACCAGGGGAGAAAGCAGCAGTTCCCCGCAAAACGTCAAGACCGCGGCCCCGGCAACTCAACGGGTGATGGTTTTAAGGGCAGACAGACAGGAGATTTAAGTGGAACAGCCAGCAGTTGTGCGCTTACCGGATGACACCTTCACGCGTGAGCAGGCGATGGAAGTCGCTGCGCAGTATTCCAATGTGACTATCGAAGACGATCAGGGTACGCACTTTCGCCTGGTCGTGCGTAAGGACGGCGGTCTGGTCTGGAGAGCATGGGATTTTGAATCAGAGGCGGGTTACTGGCTGAACCGTTATATCGGTGATTACGGTATTCGCAAAGCGCAGTAAGCCGTTAAAAGGTGCCCTGCGGAGCAGCCACTCCGCAGGGCGGGACAGTCAATAATCTAACGAGGTATTAACGATGTCAGTAACCGATGTTAAAGCAAAAGCCCCTAAAAGAACCAGCGTTAAAAAAGTGACCGGTGCCGAACAGGCGGCGGTAAAAGCGGCGCTTGAGGCCGCGCCGGTTGAGTATGCGCCCCTGTCAGTGTTCGTCATGTCACTGCTGAATGCCCGTACCATCCCGTATTCCACTGAAAGCGTTGAGAGCATGGCGGCAACCATCAGGTCGGTCGGCCTGTTGCAGAATCTGGTCGCCCACGCACTGCCGGACGGCGAACTGGCGGTGGCCGCAGGTGGCAGACGCCTTACCGCCCTGAATCTGCTGCTCTCACAGCAGTTTCTGACCCCTGATTACCCGGTGCCTTTCAAGCGCGTCTCACCGGAAATGGCCGCGCTGGTTTCCTACATCGAGAATGCGCAGCGCAGCGATATGCATGCGGCGGAGCAGATTGCCAGCTTCGGTACCCTGGCTTATCAGGGTAAAACTCCCGAACAGATTGGTGCCGAGCTGGGCTACAGCACCCGTCACGTTCAGCGCATGCTGAAACTCGCAAACCTTGCGCCGTCGCTGCTTAAGCTGCTGGCAGAGGATCAGCTGACGGTTGAGCAGTGCCAGGCGCTCTGCCTTGAAGACGATCAGGCCCGTCAGGTGCGTGTTTATGAAGAGGTCAAAGCCTCCTGGCATAACCTGCCCGTCACCATGTTACGAAAACTCATTACCGATAAAGAAATCTCCATCACAGATAAGCGCTTTCTCTTCGTGGGTCGTGAGACGTACGAGGCAGCAGGCGGTGTCGTGCGCGAAGACCTGTTCAGTCAGCAGGAAGGTGAGGGAACGGCTGACGCGGTTCTGCTGGAAACCCTGACCCTGCAGAAGCTGACCGCAATGGCGCAGGCCATTCAGGAAAGTGAAGGCTGGAAATGGAGCATGGGCCAGCTGAGTTCGCTTTATCCGCACCGGGATGCGCTGACGTATCAGCTGACCGACGAGCCGGAACCTGTCTACATCGGTGACGAAGAAAGCCGCATTGATGATCTGTACCAGGTGGCTGATGAATGTGCACAAAGCGCTGACGATGATGGCTACAGCGCAGCCAGCGATGAAATTGAAATCATCGAGAAAGCAGCACTGGTTCGTGCCTGGACCCCGGAAGTTCGCGCCATGTCGGGCGTGGTGGTCGGGTTCGATAAATACGATGAACTCTGTGTGCAGCGCGGCGTTGTGCGGGTTGCCGATCTGCAGGCTGATGAAAGCAGCGAAACAGAGCAGGACGCACAGTCTGCCGTACCTCAGAACAGCCCAATCAGCATGGCTAAAAAGCCGGATGCGGCTGAGGGGATCAGTCTGCCGCTTCTCACCAAAATGTCGTCTGAGCGCACCCTTGCCGTGCAGGCTGCGCTGATGCAGCAACAGAAAAAGGCTGTTTCCCTGCTGGTCTGGCAGCTTTGCAACAACGTATTCAGCTCCGGCTCACAGTATGGCAACCCGTTCAGCATCCGCGTGACCGTACCACACTACAGCCTGACGCAGGATGCCCCGTCCGGTGACAAAGGCCCGGGCTTTACCGTCCTGATGCAGGAAAAGGCCCGTCTGGAATCCCTGCTGCCGCAGGGATGGAATAAAGACTTCACCACATTCTTCGATCTGAGCGGTGAAACGCTTATGTCACTGATGGCGTTCTGCGTTGCCTGTTCGGTTGACGGGGTGCAGACGCGTGAATATCAGCGCACCACTGACAGCCGGCTGGACACACTGGAAAATGCGATTGGCTTCCACATGCGTGACTGGTGGCAACCCACAAAGGCGAACTTCTTCGCTGACCTGAAGCATACACAGATTATCGATTCGCTGACTGAGGCCGGGTTTACAGGCGCGGCTGCTGACGCGGCGAAAATGAAGAAGGGCGATGCCGCTGAACTGGCTGAGGGAAAAATGCGGGATACGCGCTGGGTGCCAGCCTGGATGAAAGGGCCGGAGCCTGAAACGACTGGCGTGGCCGGGTCTGCTGAGGCTGGCAGCGACACTGACAACAACGTTCCCGCTCACGCGGCCTGATAAGGAGCGCCGCCCTTCGGGGCGGCATGGAGACAAACATGAAAAATAACAATGCTCTGAATCTGACCATGCTGACTGAAATGCACCCCTGCGAATTTGAGGAGTGGCGTGAAAGAGGCGAGAACGATCGCCACATTCTGACCAGCGCCGTCGCGCAGCTGCTGCACGTGCCTGCGGGCTGGAAGGTCAACGGGGAATACCGTGGAGAATTTGGCGGATTCTTTCCGGTTCAGTTGCGCTACACGCCGCCCGGAGAGGCATTCAGTCTCTGCGTATGCAGTCCGGGAGACGTGTCCGGTGAGTGGCTGATTGTCCTCATGTCAGCTGACGGAAATTGCGTGCGCGAGGTGCTCAGGCTGACGCCGTTCGACCCGCAGCGCATCAGCGACCTGATCGACGCAGCAGCTCAGGCCTCCCTGCTGGAACACTGCGCAGCCGGTATGGCGGAATATCTGGCGGAAGGAGAATTTGCATGATCCCGATCAGCCGTTCACTGGTTCCGCTCTCGTCTGCACGCCGTGCCGCGATGCAGGCCATTGCGTTCGTTGAAAGCAGGCATGAACGTAACGTGTACTGTGCCGACTATCCGTATGCACACGCCTTTTTCCGCCTTCTCAGGGGCAGCAGGCGGGTGACGCTGAAAGAAATCCGCTTTTTCCGTCCCTCGATGCCTGAGTCTGAATTCAGGGGTAACAGACAGTCATGGCTGGCAGCGATTGATCGAATGATTGCCAGTGCCGGTGAGCACTGCCCGCATCCACTGAACAGTTATGATGTTGACGAGCTGTTCCCGGGATGGCGGTTTCAGGGCACAGAGCGGCAGCGGCGAAAAACGGAGCTGCTCAGTGAGAAGTACTCCCGCCAGTTCCGCCGTGAGAGAGAGGATAAAACGCGGACTCATCAGGCGATAAAAGGGCAGGCTGAGATTGACCTGGCATTTCATACGCCAGCCAGTGTCAGCAGCTGGATTTCCCGCTGGTCTGACTCGCAACTGCACCATACCGAGCTGGAGACCATGTTTTATCGGTGGAGTGAGAGGTTCCCCTCCCTGAAATCTCTGGAACGCTGGGAAATGGCAGGCCAGCCGTTATGGAGGCTGGGAATTGAAGCCAGGTTCCTGTCAGAGGAATCGAGCGCGATGACGCAGGCGCTGGAGCGCTGGATGGTACCCAACAAGCTGATGTTCAGTGCGGTGGCGGTATGAGCCGGGGCGATTACGTTACTGAGCTGAAAACGGCGCGAAGTCAGCGCCGGAAGCTGATAACCATGCATGAAAAACTCTGCGTGATGTCGGGTGAGTGGGAGGGGCTTTCAGGGGCGCAGGAAATCGAAACCGAGCGTCTTGCTGAGGCCGTCAGTGAGCAGATCAGGCGTCTGGATGATGACATTGCCTGGTGGCGGGGCGGTGGAGGTGACGAGGGCTGAGGCTGTCTTCAGACGTAACAGGCAGACACCCGTGTTAGTAAAGCGCTCAGCGTGATCCCGGCAGAGTTTCTGTGGCAGTTTTTCAGACAACCGACTGCCGGACATGGCCACCTTCGGCTCCCCGGCGTTGCCGGGTCGTCAGTCCTACTGCGCTAACCGGCTTTGCCGGTAAGCTCCGCCGAACCCCTTCGGGTTTCGGACATAGGGCCTGATGGCTGAGGTCAAAGGCTGCAACCGGCTGTCGCCGGTGCTTCAACCGGGCGCGCTGCGCCCTTCAACGGCGTCACGCCGTTCCGTCGTGACGACTGTGTTCATGCTCATCCCTGTGCTGTCACCCTTTTCCGGCTGGTACGGAGCGGAGGGCTGGTCGTAGCACCGTCATCCATTCGCCCGCAAGGGTACGCTTCGCCGTTCCTCGCCCGTTCGCACTCGCCACAAAGACGGCTCGCTTGCGCTGCGGCCTGCGGTGACGCCCCTGCGTTCGCCCGTCTGCCGTTGCTCCTTTGCCCTTCGCCGCTCCATACCAACCGAAACAGGGTTTTAGTAACCATCAGAGGAGAACCAGCATGAACACACAGAACGTCAAAACCGCCGCAACCAAAACCACCGAAACCTGGGCTGAAGGGCAAAACATCAACGGCTTACATCCGCACCTGGCAGATTGTTTTTCCGGCGCAGAGGGTTATGCCGAAGAAGCGCGGAGTTACTGGCTGAATCGTGAGGCGGCGGCGGTAAAAGCGCCCGTGGAGATCGACGTACACCGCTTTCACGATGCGCTGGGGACACTCTATCCGCTGAACTGGGCATGCAGTGAGGGCGGGAACTGTGAAACGTTCATGTTTGCAGAAATGTACTGCGGCGAAGTAACGGACATTTACGCCCGTATCGGGGTGCGTTACTTCCGCCTGCGTAATTACAACCACATGACTCACGCCCGGATCATAACGAGCGTCAAGGAGGCATTTGAGCTGAACCAGAAATGAAAAAAGCAGGCATAAGCCTGCTCATTCACCGCCGGAACCACGCTACCAACGACCGTTCCGGCGCTGTCAAACTTAACGGAGATAAACCCATGCAATTCGACCCGCAAATCGTGTCACAGGCGAGAGTATTTGTAAATGCGCTTCGCGAAGGAAAGAGCGCCCGCGTTCCTGCGATGAAGCTGAAAAACTGGCCGAAGTTTATGAAACTGGTTCATGCCGGCCTCAGCATGGCGTGATGTGAAAAGCCGCCCCTGATCGGGGCGGCTGTAAAAGGAATCTATTCATGTCACAGATAAGTTTTGCGGAATTTTTTGACCAGGCACAGGACGCGGCACCGGTTGTTCAGCATCCTTTACCCGCGCTGCCGGTAAATCTGCCTGCGGTTTCCGCACCCGCGTTAAGCCTGGCAGCGGCGAGAAAAGAGTTTATCAGCGTCTTTCGAAAAACAGGGTATAACCTGCGCCGCTGGGAGGTGTTCAGCGATTTCATTATCCTGGCGGCCAGTGAGCTGGATATCGCCCGGATCAGAACGCCGGAGAGCATTGAACGCTGCCGGAAAATCTGCGAACGGTACAGCACCGCCGATATACAGAATATGCATGAACTGTTCGCGCTGATGGTATGTGCGCTTCAGGCTCAGTTTCATGATTTTCTGGGCGCTATTTTTATGGAGCTGGAGCTGGGCGACGATCGCAGGGGGCAGTATTTTACGCCTTACAGTGTCCAGTCGATGATGGCCCGCCTGCTGATGCCTGGCGTGATTGATACCATCCGCCGGGAAGGGATGTTTACCCTGTCAGAGCCGACCTGCGGAGCCGGGGGAATGGTGATCGCTTATGCTGAGTGCCTGATTGAAGCCGGGCTGAATCCATCCGCTCAGATGTTCGTCAGTTGCATTGATATTGATCCTGTCGCGGCGGATATGGCGTTTATACAGCTTTCCCTGCTGGGCATAGCTGCGGAGGTTGTCACCGGCAACACGCTGACGCTTGAATTTAACCGGGTTCGCTATACACCGGTTTACTATCTCAATGATTTTGAAGAACGGCTGAAAAGCCAGCGCCGGATCAAGGCGATGATGGCTTTTATCAGAGGAGTGTCGGAGAAGGATGTAAATAATTAATTAGCTTATATGCTAACTTAGCTCTTGAGCTAAGTTAGCATTATTGCTATTATTTCTGTCACGGAGGAGATAAATTGTTTAACGTAAAATTGCACGACAATGCCGGTGATGAACTGGAAGCTCTTCCCGCAGAAATAGCCGCCAAAATGGTGCGACTGCTGGAGAAGCTGGAAAAAAATCCCCGCTCCCTGAGAGAGCCGCACTGTAAGCCTCTCGGTAATGGTCTGTTTGAAGTTCGCACAATGGGTGGCGATATTGCTCGCGGTTTATGGGTATATCAGACAGGCCAGAATATTTTTGTGTTACGTATCTTCATAAAAAAAACACCTAAAACGCCACCTGCCGAAATCGATCTGGCGTGGCGCAGACTGGAGGACATGATCAATGGCACATAAAACTCTCGCGGAGATGAAAGCAAAGCTGATGCAGGGTGATGAATTTCGGGCAGCCTATGAGGCGGAAGCCCGGAAAGAGCGTCTCCAGGAGCTGCTGGCCGAGTGGCGCAGCCATGCCGGATTAAACAGCGCAGATGTAGCCGCTCGAATGGGTATTGCACCGTCAACGCTTTCACGCATGGAAAAAAATATCACATCTGCCAGTGTCGAAAACCTGTCCCGGTATGCGCGGGCGTGCGGCGTGAACACGGCTACGCTGTTTTTCAGTTAAACAGCATTCTAAGATGCGCGATGCCTGAGAATATGCGCGCGTCTGAAAGCGAAAAGCAGCCCTTCGGGCAGGTAAGGGGCGGTGCTGCCGCACCGGCCCTTACCTTTTGCCTGCCAGCCTTCCCGGTTATAAGTCCGGATAGTTTGTTAACCGCATTTCATCTGTAATCTTCCCGCTTACACTGCCACTGCCACTGCCACTGCCACTGCCACTGCCACTGCCACTGCCGGGACATGGCCCCCTTCGGCTCCCCGGCGTTGCCGGGTCGTCAGTCCTACTGCGCTAAGCGGCAAGCCGCTAAGCTCCGCCGAACCCCTTCGGGTTTCGGACATAGGGCCTGATGGCTGAGGTCAAAGGCTGCAACCGGCTGTCGCCGGTGCGTTCACTGGCCCCGAAACGGGGCCGCTGAGGGCGTCACGCCGTTCCGCCGTGCCGGAGGTGTTCATGCTCACTTCATTTCGGTGCGGCTGTTCTGTTCCGGTGGTTCCCCGCGGAGGGCTGGTCGTAGCACCGTCATCCGATCGCCCGCAAGGGTACGCTTCGCCGTTCCTCGCCCGTTCGCACTCGCCATAAGGATGGCTCGCTTGCGCTGCGGCCTCCGGTGACGCCCCCGCGTTCGCCCGTCTGCCGTTGCTCCTTTGCCCTTCGCCGCGATGAACTCACCGAAACATGGTTAACAGCAACCGACAAAGGAGAACCAGCATGAACACCCACAACGTCAAAATCGCCGCTTCTGAATCTACCGAAACATGGGTAAAACAAAACTTCGACGTGCACCTGGTTACGCGCACAAATCGCCGGTTCAGCCTGGCAAAGCTGGAAGGCGATCTGATGAAGCACCGCGCAATGGAGACGCTGGGTGTCAATACTGAAGACCTTTTCGATGACCTGCAGATGGCAGCTTCCTGCATCAGCACGATGATTAACAAGGGTGACATCGTCACACCGTCCGGGTATGAGCTGGCGTCGTCCGTGCGGTCTCTGGCTATCGAACTGTATCCTGAAGCGTGGGAAGCCGTGGATGGTCCTGACCTGCCGGAACTTGAATGGCTGCAGGCCGATGCTCCCGGATGCCGTGAGGCTGAGCGTCAGTCGTATATTGAGAGCGCCCGTCCCTTTGGCGTCATCGTATACGGACCCATGGAGTTCCACGAAGATGACAGAAATCTCGGCACGTACTGGCGGGACGGGGCAGTTTGCCTGGGTCGTGCTGATTCCGTCACGGAGGCAATGGAGTTGCTGGTTCAGGCTGAGCTGAACGATGAGTGGCACCTGAGCGACTACGAGGCACTGAGCTTTCAACCGCAGGTCGTCAGGATCACTGATCGGGCGCATCGCGTTGTGCTGCGCGGCAATGCCAGCAAGCTGGAATGGACTGTACCGGAAACCGATCCAGCGGTACTTGAACGCATTGCTGCACAGAAAGCGTCACTAATGAGCCAGGCTGCATACGAGGCAGGCTGGGATAACTATGAGACTGCCCGCAGGTTACGCCGCGAGGCCGACCTGCTCGACCTGAACGCCGTTCATGCTGTATGGCTGAACGATCCGGAAGTGGCTAAAGCCTTGAGAGAGTACCGGCATCCGTCAAAACGTCTTGATGAAACAGAACTTCTGGAAAATCTGGAGTTTTAAACCTTCGCATCACAGGAACTGCCTGAAATGCACTGAGCATCAGGCAGCCAGAGCACCTGCCTGCGCTAACCGATTTGCTCGGCAACCTCACGCACCTGAATCCGTGCTGTACAGGGCGCAATGCCTGCAGGCCTTTACGGCCAGGCAAAACCCGGTGCTGACGCACCGGCTCTCTCCCTCCGCGTTCTCTGTCGTCTGCCAGTCATGCCGGGTGTCTCACTGCTGTCCGGATGGTGTTACCGGTTATGCAGCCTCAGATGCAATTACTGCCTTTACTGACTAAACATCAACTTCCGGGACCGGGACATGGCCACCTTCGGCTCCCCGGCGTTGCCGGGTCGTCAGTCCTACTGCGCTAACCGGCTTTGCCGGTAAGCTCCGCCGAACCCCTTCGGGTTTCGGACATAGGGCCTGATGGCTGAGGTCAAGGGCTGCAACCGGCTGCCGCCGGTGCGTTCACTGGCCCCGAAAACGGGGCCGCTGAGGACGTCACGCCGTTCCGCCGTGCCGGGTGTGTTCGTGCTCATCTCATCCCCGGTGCTTCATGTTCCGGATGGTTCCCCGCGGAGGGCTGGTCGTAGCACCGTCATCCGATCGCCCGCAAGGGTACGCTTCGCCGTTCCTCGCCCGT
>NZ_JAALFW010000015.1:0-95020 GCF_011800485.1 Pantoea sp. EKM20T
GAGCAGTGCGAACAGTGCGTTAGCGTCCTGTCGCGAGGTGGCGTATATTACGCTTTCCTCCTGCAGAGTCAACCTCTATTTCAGAAGTTTTTCTCCGGCGGCGCAGTCTCCTGTGCCTCCTGACCCGTTTTCCGTTGCCGGTTTGCCGTGTCAGTGGAGGCGCATTATAGGGAACGGCTCAGATAGCGCAAGTGCAAATTGAGACTTTTTTACTGACCGTTCATTTTGCACTCAAAAGGAGTATTAAATAAGCAAAAATCCCTCAAAAGGGCAAAAAAAACGGGCCAGAGGCCCGTTTTTCATTCCACACCCTTACTGATGTGCAGTAATGATGTTGTTCTCCACATCCATTTCGATGGTTTTGCCTGGCACCAGCGAACCGGCAAGGATCTGCTGAGCCAGCGGGTTCTCGATCTGCTGCTGTATCGCACGTTTCAGCGGACGTGCACCGTAGACTGGATCATATCCGTTCTCCGCCAGCAGTTTGATCGCATCATCAGAGATGTGCAGCTGATAACCCCGTTCATCCAGACGTTTGTACAGCCGCTGCAGCTGAATCTGCGCAATGGACGCAATATGTTTCTCAGCCAGCGGATGGAACACCACCACCTCATCAATACGGTTGACGAACTCAGGACGGAAATGCTGTCCGACCACACCCATCACGATATCTTTCATTTCCGGGTAGCTGAGATTGCCGAACCGCTCCTGGATTAAATCTGATCCCAGGTTAGAGGTCATAATCACCACGCTGTTACGGAAATCGACCGTGCGGCCCTGCCCATCCGTCAGACGCCCATCATCCAGCACCTGCAGCAGAATGTTAAAGACATCAGGATGCGCTTTCTCTACTTCATCCAGCAGGATGACCGAATAAGGCCGACGGCGCACAGCTTCGGTCAGATAACCGCCCTCTTCATAGCCGACATAACCCGGAGGTGCACCCACCAGCCGTGATACTGAGTGTTTTTCCATAAATTCAGACATGTCGATACGAACCATCGCATCGTCACTGTCGAACAGGAAGTTAGCCAGCGCTTTACACAACTCCGTCTTACCGACCCCGGTTGGCCCCAGGAACAGGAAGGAACCGATAGGCCGGTTTGGATCAGAAAGGCCTGCGCGACTACGGCGAATAGCATTTGATACCGCCTCAACCGCTTCATCCTGTCCGATGACCCGGCCATGTAAGTCCTGCTCCATGCGCAGTAACTTATCGCGCTCACCTTCCATCATTCGTGCGACCGGAATACCGGTCCAGCGTGCCAGAACATCGGCAATCTCCACATCGGTTACCCGGTTACGCAGTAACTTCATGGTCTTGCCTTCCGCCTGAGTCGCTGCGGCTAACTGTTTTTCCAGTGCCGGAATTTTACCGTACTGCAGCTCTGACATCTGAGCGAGGTCACCCTGGCGACGTGCCTGCTCTAAATTCAGACGCGCCTGCTCAAGTTCCGCTTTAATGTTCTGCGTGCCGGACAGCGAGGCTTTCTCTGTCTTCCACTCATCTTCCAGCTCGGCGTATTCGCGCTCTTTCTGGTTGAGCTCGGTTTCCAGCATTTCAAGACGCTTGATACTGGCATCGTCCGCCTCTTTCTTCAGCGCCTGCTGCTCCAGCTTCAGCTGAATGATCCGGCGCTCAAGGCGATCCAGTGACTCCGGCTTCGAGTCCATCTGCATACGAATGCTGGAAGCTGCCTCATCGATCAGGTCAATCGCTTTATCCGGCAGCTGCCGGTCAGCAATATAACGATGAGACAGGGTCGCCGCCGCGACAATCGCCGGGTCAGTGATTTGCACATGGTGATGCAGTTCATAACGCTCTTTCAGACCACGCAGAATGGCGATGGTATCTTCCACACTCGGCTCAGCCACAAAGACTTTCTGGAAACGACGCTCCAGCGCGGCATCTTTTTCAATGTACTGGCGATACTCATCAAGCGTAGTGGCACCCACACAGTGCAGTTCACCACGCGCCAGCGCAGGTTTAAGCATATTGCCGGCGTCCATCGCACCGTCCGCTTTACCGGCTCCCACCATGGTGTGCAGCTCGTCGATAAACAGAATGACGTTGCCTTCCTGTTTCGACAGGTCACTCAGTACGCCTTTCAGACGCTCTTCGAATTCACCGCGATATTTCGCCCCGGCCACCAGCGCACCCATATCCAGTGCCAGTACCCGACGTCCTTTCAGACCCTCAGGCACTTCACCATTGATGATGCGCTGCGCCAGCCCTTCGACAATCGCGGTTTTACCCACGCCAGGTTCACCAATCAGTACCGGGTTGTTTTTGGTACGGCGCTGCAGAACCTGGATGGTGCGGCGAATCTCTTCGTCACGACCGATGACCGGGTCGAGTTTGCCCTTCTCTGCCCGCTCGGTCAGGTCGATAGTGTATTTTTTTAAAGCCTGGCGCTGATCTTCAGCCCCCTGATCGTTCACGTTGTCTCCTCCCCGCATCTGTTCAATCGCACTGGTGATTTTTTCGCGCGTTGCGCCCGCTGCTTTGAGCAGATCGGCCAGTGAGCCCCGCGATTCCAGCGCGGCCAGAACAAATAATTCGGATGAAATAAAGTTATCGTTGCGCTTCTGTGCCAGCTTGTCGCACAGGTTTAATACCCGGACGAGGTCAGATGAGGGTTGTACATCGCCTTCGCTGCCTTCAACTTGTGGCAGGCGATCAATAGCCTGCTCAACCTGAGCGCGAAATGGCGTAACGTCGACACCGGCCGAAGTCAGTAAAGGTGAAACCGATCCGCCTTCCTGTTTGAGCAATGCGCTCATCAGATGCAGAGGTTCGATGAATTGATTGTCGTGTCCCAGAGCGAGGGACTGCGCGTCGGCGAGAGCCAGCTGAAATTTATTAGTAAGACGATCCAGACGCATAATTCCTCCCATTACAGGTCAAAATGCTACTGGAGATTAAATGAGGTCATCCCTCAAAATTTCAAGGTTAATGACCTGAGATTTGAGTAAAAAATACGCTAACTGGACCGTCTTATGGCGTAAGGTTATAACAGCCAGATCAAAGTTGCCATACGCCCGGTGATCCCATCGCGGCGGAAAGAGAAGAAATCGTCGCGCTGCGTAAAGGTACAACGGCTGCTGGCGCTGACTGAATTCACGCCCGCTGCCTGTAGTCGCATCTGCGCCAGCAGGCCGATGTCGGCGTAAAAGCGGTCACCTGATGGACGGAAAGCCTGCACAGCCCGGGGATCCTGAGCCATAAAGGCCTGACGGACTTCGGCGCCGACCTCAAACGCATCAGGTCCGATTGCCGGTCCAAGCCAGGCATGAATCTGATCAGGCGGCGAACGAAACTGCGCCAGCGTATTTTCCAGTATACCCGCACAAAGTCCGCGCCAGCCTGCATGTGCCGCCGCCACTTCCGTGCCATCCTGCGAACAGAACAGGACCGGAAGACAGTCAGCGGTCATGATGGCGCAGACGACACCGGGCTGATCGGTAATACAGGCATCAGCACGTAATGGCGTACTTTCCCCTGCAGTCAGACGCACAACCTCAGTGCCATGAACCTGATCCAGCCACTGCGGCATGGCAGGCAAACCCGCCTCTTCCAACAGCAACTGCCGGTTACGCGCCACCGCATCCGGATTATCCCCCACATGCCCCCCGAGATTCAGTGCATCCCAGGGCGATATGCTGATGCCGCCCTGTCGCTGCGTCGAGCAGGCCCGAACGCGTGACGGAGCGGGCCATTGAGGAGTAATCAGATTCATCACCAATTCAACTGGTCTTTAAATTCTTCAGTGTCTGCTTTTAACGCCGCGATGAGATCAACCATGTCCTGCGGAAGCGCAGCATGGAATTCCATTTCAATACCGCTAATGGGGTGATAGAGGCGCAACATCGTGGCGTGCAGTGCCTGACGATCGAAACCGCGCAGCGTAGTAATCAATGCTTCAGACGCGCCTTTTGGCGGACGCGGACGGCCACCGTAAAGCGGATCGCCCACCAGCGGATGGCTGATGTGAGACATATGCACACGGATCTGGTGAGTACGACCGGTTTCCAGACGCAGGCGCAGACGGGTATGGGCCCGGAAGTGCTCCATGATGCGGTAATGCGTGACCGCCGGTTTACCCATTGGGTGTACCGCCATGTGGGTGCGTTTGGTTGAGTGACGGCTGATAGGCTGCTCAACGGTGCCGCCCGCAGTCATATTGCCAATCGCAACCGCTTCATATTCGCGGGTGATTTCGCGACGCTGCAGCGAGTCCACCAGATGCGTCTGAGCCGGAACGGTTTTCGCGACCACCATTAAACCGGTGGTGTCTTTATCCAGGCGGTGTACGATGCCCGCGCGCGGCACATCCATAATCGCCGGATAGTGATGAAGTAAGGCGTTTAACACCGTGCCATCCGGATTACCGGCGCCAGGGTGAACCACGAAGTCGCGTGGTTTGTTGATGACAATAATGTCTTCATCTTCATAAACGATGTCGAGTGGCAGATTCTGCGGTTCCCAGCGCTGCGCCTCCTCGATCTCAGCGTCAATCGCGACCAGCTCGCCGCCCAGCACTTTTTCTTTGGGTGTATCGACCATGACGCCGTTTACAGTAACGCGACGATCGAGGATCCACTCTTTTATGCGAGAACGTGAATAATCAGGGAACAATTCCGCCAAAGTCTGATCTAAGCGTTGTCCGAGTTGTGATTCGGATACCGTTGCGGTGAGTTGAACTTGTTGTGCCATATACAGCTTCTTCGTTAACGTTGGGTTTTCACGGCGATGCCGTTTAATATAATGTGCTATCGTACCTGGTCATTACCGGGAGCTATACGGACAGCTTCCGCCATAACATTTGAGGATAATCACTTCGTCATGACGCGTATGAAACATCTGGTGGCTGCTGCCACACTGAGCCTGGCACTTGTTGGTTGTTCCGGCTCAAATGACGCGGTACCGGACAGCCCGCCTTCTGAAATCTATGCTACAGCGCAGCAAAAGCTGCAGGACGGTAACTTTAAAGCTGCGATTAAGCAACTGGAAGCGCTGGATAATCGTTATCCGTTCGGTCCTTATTCGCAGCAGGTGCAGCTGGATTTAATCTACGCGTACTATAAAAATGCCGATCTGCCCCTGGCGCAGGCTGCCATTGCTCGCTTTATGCGTCTGAACCCCACGCATCCGAACATTGACTATGTCATCTATATGAAAGGTCTGACGGACATGGCGCTGGATGACTCCGCGCTGCAGGGCTTCTTTGGTATTGATCGTTCTGACCGCGATCCGACGCACGCTCGTGATGCTTTCCGCGACTTTTCCCAGCTGCTGCGGAGTTACCCGAACAGCCAGTATGCGGCTGATGCTCAGAAACGCCTGGTCTATCTGAAAGACCGTCTGGCTAAATATGAGCTGTCAGTGGCGCAATTCTATACTAAGCGTGAGGCTTATGTCGCGGTTGTTAACCGTGTCGAAGGTATGATGCGCGATTATCCGGATACGCAGGCAACACACGATGCCCTGCCGCTGATGGAGAATGCTTACCGCAATCTGCAGCTGAACGCTGAAGCCGATAAAGTGGCGAAAATCATTGCAGCTAACAAAAGCTGATAGTCAGACAGATTCTAAGCCATAAAAAAAGCAGCCTCTCAGGGCTGCTTTTTTTTGCTCACAGAACAGTCAGATTTGGATCTGTTCTCAGCGAGCTAACTCATCAAGCATGCCGTGTTAATCGTTTCGCTTCAAGCCATTTCGGCCAGTTTCTCTGCCTTTCTCACAGAATGTTGTGACTGACAAAAAGTGACATTTTTTCGTGATCGAAATCCCACATTGAACGCTTTTTCGCGCTATGCTGAGAAGACCAAGACGGAAATGACAGAGAGGTAAGAACGATGATTCTGAACATTACCAGTAAACAAATGGACATCACTCCGGCAATCCGAAGCCATGTTGAAGACCGTCTCGCCAAGCTCGAAAAATGGCAAACCGACCTGATTAATCCACATATTGTCCTTTCCAAAGAGCCCAAAGAATTCGTGGCTGACGCCACTATTAACACACCTAACGGGACTCTGGTGGCCAGCGCCAAGCACGATGATATGTATACCGCTATCAACGATTTGATTGCCAAGCTCGAGCGTCAGCTGAATAAAGTTCAGCACAAGTCTGAAGCACGCCGCGCCAGTGCCAGCGTGAAAGACATCATTCCCGCCGACGAAGAGTCCTGATTTTCTTAACGCTGTTTCTTAACGCGCCTGCGGGCGCGTTTTTTATTGACAGCTTTTAAGCAGTACGGTTACTCTCAGGTCACTCTCTTTTCGGACATTACCATGAAACTTGATCTGTTTTTCTTCGCTTTCTTTTTTACCTTCCCCTGAACGGGAGGCCATTCGTCGTGTGAAAATGAAAGCGAAGACGAACACCAAAGCCTCCCAACCGGGAGGCTTTTTTTTTTGGATAGCATACAGGTGAGCCCTATGAATCCCGATAATCCATTGCTGGCGCTACGCGATAAAATCAGCGCCGTGGATAAAAAACTTCTGACGCTGCTGGCCGAGCGTCGTTTGCTGGCAGTGGAAGTTGCACAAGCGAAACTGGCGACGCATCGCCCGATTCGGGATGTGGAGCGCGAACGCGCGCTACTGGAGAATCTCATCGTACTGGGTAAGGCACACAACCTGGATGCGCACTACATCACCCGTCTGTTCCAGCTGGTAATTGAAGATTCCGTGCTGACTCAGCAAGCGCTGCTGCAAAAAAACCTCAACCATCCCCATGCGCATGCCGCCCGTATCGCCTTCCTGGGCCCGAAAGGCTCTTATTCGCATCTTGCAGCACGCAACTACGCGTCGCGCCATTTCGATAGCATGGTGGAGTGTGGCTGCCTGAAGTTTCACGACATCATCAAACAGGTCGAAAATGGCGTAGCTGATTACGCCGTGATGCCGATTGAGAATACCAGTTCAGGCTCGATCAACGATGTCTACGATCTGCTGCAACAGACCAGCCTCTCAATCGTGGGCGAGCTGACATTGCCTATCGACCATTGCGTATTGGTGAATGGCCCCACCGATCTTCAGCAGATTGAGACGGTTTACAGCCATCCTCAACCGTTCCAGCAGTGCAGCCAGTTTATTAATCGTTTCCCGCACTGGAAAATCGAATATACCGAGAGTACTGCGGCAGCGATGGAGAAAGTGGCTGCGCTCAACTCACCTAAGGTGGCGGCGCTGGGCAGTGAGGCCGGCGGCGAACTCTATCAGTTGCAGGTGCTGGAACGTAATCTGGCGAATCAGCAGCAGAACCACACCCGCTTTATCGTGCTGGCCCGCAAAGCAATCGAGGTTTCTGACCAGGTGCCAGCGAAAACCACGCTGATTATGGCAACCGGCCAGCAGGCGGGTGCGCTGGTCGACGCGCTGCTGGTACTGCGTCAGCACAACCTGATTATGAGCAAGCTGGAGTCCCGCCCGATTAATGGTAATCCGTGGGAAGAGATGTTTTACATAGATGTGCAGGGCAACCTGCAATCAGAGCGGATGCAGCAGGCGCTGCAGGAATTACAGACCATGACCCGCTCTCTGAAGGTACTGGGCTGTTACCCCAGCGAAAATGTGGTGCCCGCTGAACCTGGCGAATAAAAAGAAGAAAAAAGGCATCCAACTGGATGCCTTTTTCATTGATGGATGGCTGTCATTTATGGGCGGCTGTCATTGGCCGATCGCAACAGGCTTCGGCTTTCGACCAGGAAGCGTTTTGCGTGATCGCCAAACCACTGTTCAACCCGGTTAAAGCTGGCGATAAACGCCTGCTTGTCGCCCTGCTCCAGCAGCGCAATCGCTTCACCAAACCGCTGGTAATAGCGTTTTATCAGCGCCAGATTACTCTCTGAAGACATGATGATATCCGCATAGAGTTGCGGATCCTGAGCGAACAACCGCCCCACCATCGCCAGTTCAAGCCGGTAAATGGGCGACGAGAGCGCCAGCAGCTGATCCAGATTGACGTTCTCTTCGGCTAAATGCAGACCATAAGCGAAGGTAGCAAAGTGACGCAGCGCCTGAATGAATGCCATGTTCTGGTCATGCTCAACAGCGCTGATACGATGCAGACGCGCACCCCAGACCTGAATCTGCTCCAGGAACCACTGATACGCTTCCGGTTGTCTTCCATCACACCAGACCACCACCTGTTTTGCCAGGCTGCCGCTGTCCGGGCCAAACATCGGATGCAGACCCAGCACAGGCCCGTTATGGGCAGCCAGCATTGCCTGCAGAGGCCGGTTTTTGACCGACGCCAGATCGACCAGAATACAATCTTCCGGCAGTGGTGGCAGTTGGGCAATCACCTGCTCGGTCAGGTGAATCGGCACGCTAATGATCACCATTCCGGCATCGCTGAGCAGAGTCTCAGCCTGAGGCCAGTCCTCTTTATCCAGCGTTTTAACCGTGTAGCCTGATAGCCCGAGCATTTTTTCAAACAGCCGGCCCATCTGGCCCTTACCACCGACAATCACCACCGGGCGCAGTTCAGGACAGAGGGTTTTAAAGCCTTTGTCATTCTCGCTGGTATAGGATTCCCGCATCACGCGACGCAGCACATCCTCAATCAGATCCGGTGGGACGCCGAGCGCTTCGGCCTCTTTACGACGGGAAGCCAGCATCGACGCTTCACGCTCAGGCACATAGATAGGCAGGCCGTAACGGCTCTTCACTTCACCTACTTCGGCCACCAGTTCCAGTCGCTTAGCCAGCAGATCCAGCAGCGCTTTATCAACACTGTCAATTTGATCGCGTAACGCGGTCAGTTCAGCCACCATTGCTCTTACACCTCTTGTGACAGACGCGCCGACAGCACTCCCTGCAGATCCTGATGCATTTCACGCAGCAACGTTTCGGTCACTTCCCAGTTGATGCATGCATCGGTTACGGAAACGCCATACTTCATTTCGCTGCGTGGCTGTTCAGAAGACTGGTTACCTTCATTGATATGGCTTTCCAGCATCAAACCAATGATTGAACGGTTCCCGTCTTTGATCTGCGCAATAGCGGATTCCGCTACGCCAGGCTGACGGCTGTAGTCTTTGTTCGAATTACCATGGCTGCAATCTATCATTAAGGCTGGACGCAGTCCCGCCTTGAGCATCTCTTTTTCACACTGCGCGACATCTTCAGGACCGTAGTTCGGCGCTTTGCCGCCACGCAGGATCACGTGACCATCCGGATTGCCCTGAGTCTGCAGCAGGCAGACCTGACCGGCCTGATTAATCCCGACAAAACGGTGTGGCATTGCGGCAGCACGCATGGCGTTGATTGCCGTTCCCAGACTGCCATCGGTGCCATTTTTAAAGCCTACCGGCATCGACAGGCCCGAGGCCATTTCACGGTGCGTCTGCGATTCAGTGGTACGTGCGCCAATGGCAGACCAGCTGAACAGGTCGCCCAGATATTGCGGACTATTGGGATCCAGCGCTTCAGTGGCCAGAGGCAAACCCATTTCAACCAGGTTCACCAGCAGCTGGCGCGCAATGTGCAGACCCGCTTCCATATCAAACGAGTTATCCATGAAAGGATCGTTGATCAGCCCTTTCCAGCCGACGGTGGTACGAGGTTTTTCAAAATAGACGCGCATCACGATAAAGAGCTGATCTTTCAGCTGTTCAGAAAGGGTTTGCAGACGACGAGCATAGTCCAGTGCCACTTCGGTATCGTGAATTGAGCAGGGTCCGCACACCACCAGCAGACGCGGATCGCGGCCGGCAATAATGTCAGAGATAGTCTGGCGCGACGCCGCGACCTGATCCTGCTGTTCAGTGGTCAGTGGAAACTTCGCTTTCAGCTCTTCAGGCGTGATTAATACCTGTTCACCGGCGATATGCACATTGTTCAGCGCGTCTTTTTGCATGATGGCGATCCTTTGGCTCGTATTGGCAGTCATGGACTCCTCACTGAGGAATGCAAATACTGTATCACAGACAATACATAGCGCAATATTATATGTACACTTTTATTACCACGGATGAAGAAGGGTGCGAAATATACTTAAAATAAACAATAAAATCATGAATATAATAAAAACCCCAACCACAAAAAACCAAAGACAATTGTACAAATAAGTTTACAGTTAAGGTTATTGCCTTTCTTCTACCCACAGGCAGAATAAAAGAATCATTCTGTTCGCGCTGAGAGAGTTATGTACCCATCACCACAAAATATTTATCTGCGACCTTTTGAGCTCAGCGACGTATCTGCGTTTACCACTGCGGTTAATGCCTCGCTGGATAGCCTTATCCCATGGATGGTCTGGGCGCATCACGATTATCAGCCTCATGAAGCAGAAAGCTGGATCCGCTTTACCCACTGGCAACGGATGAAAGAGGAAGCGGAAGAGTTTGCCATCGTTGATCAGCATGACCAGCTGCTGGGGGGCGCAGGAATACGCTTTGCCCGTCATCCGGGTGACACCAGCGCAATTGGCTACTGGGTTCGCAGTGATGCACAGCGTCAGGGAATCGCCAGCCGCGCGGTGGCCGCGTTGCTGCCGCTGGGGTTTTCACGCCCAGAGACCCGGGTGATTGAGATTCTGGCAGCAGAGGATAACCTGGCCAGTCGGGGCGTGGCTGAGAAGTGCGGTGGTCAGTTCATTGGCTGTCGCTATGGCCTGATCGTATTAGAGGAAGGGCCGGTTAATACCGCGATTTATCATTTTCAGCGGCCGGACGACGGTTAACTGCAGGCAGTAAGGTTGACTGTGACATAAAAAAGGGGCTGGCAGATGCCAACCCCTTGTTTGCTATTAACTTTTAGATGTCGCGTTAGCGATACCTTAGTTAAGACGCTCTTTAATACGAGCAGACTTACCAGTACGCTCACGCAGGTAGTACAGTTTGGCTTTACGCACAGCGCCACGACGTTTAACAGCGATGCTGTCAATTACAGGTGAATGAGTCTGGAATACACGCTCAACGCCTTCGCCGTTAGAAATTTTGCGAACAGTGAATGCAGAGTGCAGACCGCGGTTACGGATAGCGATAACCACGCCCTCGAATGCCTGCAGACGTTTTTTAGAACCTTCAACGACCCATACTTTCACTTCCACGGAATCACCCGGGCGGAAGGAAGGTACGTCCTGTTTCATCTGCTCTTGTTCAATTTGCTTGATAATGTTGCTCATAATTAAATCTCATATCCTGGGTAAACTGATAGTCGGGGAAGAGCTTACTCTTCCACATCATCGTTTTGTTGCTGCTGAGATTCCCGCTGGAACTCATTCAGCAACCTTGCTTGCTCTTCAGTCAGAGCCAGGTTTTCCAGAAGTTCAGGTCTTCTCAGCCAGGTACGGCCTAGCGACTGCTTCAGACGCCAGCGGCGGATATCAGCATGGTTGCCTGACAGTAATACTGCCGGGACCTCCACGCCGTCTAACACTTCAGGTCGGGTATAGTGCGGACAATCCAGCAAACCTTCCGAGAACGAATCCTCATCGGCTGACGCCTGCTTGCCGAGCACGCCAGGAATAAACCGGGCGACTGCGTCAATCATCGTCATCGCTGGCAGTTCCCCGCCGCTGAGAACGTAATCACCGATTGACCATTCTTCATCAATTTCGGTCTGGATTACGCGCTCATCAATCCCTTCATAACGGCCACAGACCAGAATTAACTTGTCCCGTGCCGCCAGTTCGCAAACGCCCTGTTGGTCCAGTTTGCGACCCTGAGGTGAAAGATATATCACCCTGGCCCCATCACCTGCCGCTGCTTTCGCTGCGGAGATGGCATCCCGTAAGGGTTGTACCATCATCAGCATTCCCGGTCCGCCGCCGTAAGGACGATCATCCACGGTACGGTGCCGGTCGTGCGTGAAGTCACGAGGACTCCAGCTCTGAATGCTGAGCAGACCGTTTTTTACAGCCCGGCCAGTTACCCCGTAATCGGTAATAGCGCGAAACATTTCTGGAAACAGGCTAATAACACCAATCCACATTGTATTCGCCGTTACGTTACCGTTCGATTCGGAGATCAAAAACCAGGATCCCAATCTACCTCAATGATGCCAGTAGAGAGATCGACTTTCCTGATAACCTGTTCATCAAGAAACGGAATTAACCGCTCCTGAGCACCGAATGCATCCTTCAGGTTTGCCTTAACGACGAGAACGTCGTTCGAGCCGGTTTCCATCATATCGATGACTTTACCCATCTCGTAGCCTTCAAGGTTAACTACCTGGCAGCCCATAAGGTCTTTCCAGTAGTAGTCGCCCTCTTCCAGCGATGGCAACTGCGTCGAGTCAACCTGAATTTCGCAATTGGTTAACTGAGCCGCCGCATCCCGATCTTCAATGCCTTTGACTTTGATGATCAGGTCCTGATTGTGGTGCTTCCAACCGTCCAGTTCGACCTGCTGCCATTTACCGGCGCGCTGGATGAACCAGGGTTGGTAGTTGAAGATGCTTTCAGCGTCTTCAGTGGAGGAAAACACTTTGAGCCAGCCGCGAATACCGTAGGCGGCTCCCATCTTACCCAATACAATCGGGTTAACAGGAGGCTGTGCGGCAATTTGTCTGCTCATGCTCACCACCGTGACAGATTAAGCTGCTTTCTTAGCTTCTTTGACCAGCGCGTTAACGCGATCAGAAAGCGTTGCGCCCTGGCCAACCCAGTGCTCGATACGATCCAGATCAAGACGCAGACCTTCAGCCTGACCAGATGCGATCGGGTTGAAGAAACCAACGCGCTCGATAAAACGACCGTTGCGTGCATTGCGGCTGTCAGTGACGACGACCTGATAGAACGGACGCTTTTTAGCGCCGTGACGTGCCAAACGAATTGTTACCATAACATCCTCTTCAGTTAATAAAACACCCGGCCCCCATCGAGGAACGGGGTCCGGGTGCTGTATAAAAAGCCCGAAAATTTTACTCATTTTGGCGAAAAAAGCAACCTAAACCGTGCCATTTCGGGCTTTTTTGTGGAACGCTTTAGCGGCCAGGAAAACCTGGCGGCATCATACCCTTCATGCCGCGCATCATTTTCGCCATACCGCCCTTCTTCATTTTCTTCATCATACGCTGCATATCGTCAAACTGCTTCAATAAGCGGTTAACGTCCTGCACCTGCATACCGGAGCCGGTCGCAATGCGGCGCTTGCGTGAGCCTTTGATGATCTCTGGTTTTTCACGCTCTTTGCGTGTCATCGAGTTGATGATCGCTTCCATGCGCACCAGCACTTTGTCATCCATCTGTGACTTCACATTGTCAGGCAACTGTCCCATACCGGGCAGTTTGCCCATCAGGCTGGCCATGCCGCCCATGTTGCGCATCTGCTTCAGCTGCTCAAGGAAGTCGTTGAGATCAAAACCGTCGCCGGTTTTCAGCTTCTTAGCCAGTTTCTCAGCCTGATCGCGGTCAACCTTGCTTTCGATATCTTCGATCAGTGACAGCACGTCACCCATGCCGAGGATACGCGAAGCAATACGCTCCGGATAGAACGGCTCAAGTGCATCGGTTTTTTCACCGACACCCATAAATTTAATCGGCTTACCGGTGATATGACGAATCGACAGCGCCGCACCGCCTCGTGCATCACCATCGACTTTGGTCAGGATAACACCGGTCAGCGGTAGCGCTTCATTAAAAGCTTTAGCCGTGTTTGCCGCATCCTGACCGGTCATGGCATCGACCACAAACAGCGTTTCTACCGGATTGATCGCGGCATGAACCTGTTTGATTTCGTCCATCATCGCTTCGTCAACGTGCAGACGACCGGCGGTATCCACCAGCAGTACATCGTAGAACTTCAGGCGAGCTTCACGCAGCGCATTGTTAACGATATCGACCGGCTTCTGGCTGAGATCGGATGGGCAGAAATCCACACCCACCTGCTGTGCCAGCGTTTCCAGCTGTTTGATTGCCGCCGGACGATAGACGTCGGCAGAAACCACTAAGACTTTCTTTTTGTGCTTCTCACGCAGGAACTTACCCAGCTTAGCGACGCTGGTCGTTTTACCGGCACCCTGCAGACCCGCCATCAGCACCACGGCTGGCGGCTGAGCAGCCAGGTCGAGTGCATTGTTCTCTGCACCCATCGCCGTAACCAGCTCGTTACGAACGATTTTGATAAACTCCTGACCTGGAGTCAGACTTTTATTCACATCATGGCCGACCGCGCTCTCTTTCACACGGTTGATGAAGTCACGCACTACCGGCAGCGCAACGTCAGCCTCAAGCAGTGCCATGCGCACTTCACGCAGGGTCTCTTTGATGTTCTCTTCAGTCAGCCTTCCGCGGCCGCTGATGTTTCGCAGGGTTTGCGACAAACGATCGGTTAAATTATCAAACATGGTCTCTCACTAAAAAAAAGATCGCGAGGCGCCTGATCGGCAGAATGCGGCGGATTATAACACGAAGCCTCAGCGATCTCTGCAATTGCCCCTCAGATCGTTTGGAGCCTGCTTCGGCTGGCGCTATACTGCCTTTTTCCTTATCTGACTGAACCTGAAAGGATCTATGTTCGTTTTCGCGATAGTGGCGCTATTCGCCTACTCCTTAAGTCTTGCCCTGATCATTCCCAGCCTGTTGAAACGTAACGGCGGCTGGCGGCGAATGGCGATGCTCTCTGCCTGTGTGGCGCTGGTGACACACGCGGTGGCCTTGCAGCAACGCATATTTGCTGTTGATAGCGGACAGAATTTAAGCCTGCTCAACATAGGCTCGCTGGTCAGCCTGTTGATTTGCGCCATCATGACCATTGTGGCGTCACGCAACCGTGGCTGGCTGCTGCTGCCGATTGTTTACAGCTTCGCGCTGATCAATCTGGCCTTCGCCACTTTTGTGCCCAATGCGTTCATCACCCATCTGGAAACCACGCCAGGCATGATGATTCATATCGGCCTGTCGCTGTTCGCCTACGCGACGCTGATTATTGCCGCGCTCTATGCACTGCAGCTGGCGTGGATCGATTACCAGTTAAAAAACAAGCGCCTGGCGTTCACACAGGATATGCCGCCGCTGCTGACCATTGAACGTAAAATGTTTCACATCACCCAGGTGGGCGTCGTCCTGTTGACGCTGGTGCTCTGCACCGGTCTGTTTTATATGCAGGATCTCTTCAGCGCAGAAAACGTCGATAAAGCCGTGCTCTCTATCATCGCGTGGTTTGTTTATATCGTTTTGCTCTGGGGGCACTATCATGAAGGCTGGCGTGGTCGCCGCGTCGTCTGGTTTAACTGCAGCGGTGCGGTGCTGTTAACCATGGCTTACTTCGGCAGTCGCATCCTGCAGCATCTGCTTGTCCCCACCTCTCGTTAAAAAGGAAGTTCTGCGTTGGAGAATGTTTCAACCACCACGCTGATTATTATTCTCTGCGTCATGGTACTGGTTTCCGCCTGGTTTGCCGGGTCGGAAACCGGAATGATGACGCTTAACCGCTATAAGCTGCGCCATCAGGCCAAAAACGGCAGTCGCCCCGCACGCCGGGTGGAGAAGTTACTGCGTCGCCCCGACCGGTTGCTCAGCCTGGTATTAATCGGCAATAACCTGGTGAATATTCTGGCTTCCGCACTTGCCACCATTGTTGGCATGCGTATTCACGGTGACGAAGGGGTTGCGATCGCAACCGGTATCCTGACCTTTGTGGTGCTGGTATTTGCTGAAGTGCTGCCGAAAACAGTGGCGGCCCTCTATCCCGAACGCGTCGCCTTTCCCAGCAGCCTGCTGCTGGTCCCGCTGCAATACATCATGCTGCCGCTGGTCTGGCTACTCAACACCATTACCCGTCTGCTGATGAGGATGGCGGGTATCCGCGCTGACGGTGCCATTAACTCCGCGCTGAGCAAAGAGGAGTTGCGTACCATCGTCTATGAGTCACGTAGCCTGATGTCACGCCGTAATCAGGACATGCTGCTCTCCGTGCTCGACCTGGAGAAAGTCAGCGTTGATGACATCATGGTTCCGCGTAACGAGATCGTCGGCATTAATATCAACGATGACTGGAAGTCGGTGGTGCGCCAGTTGAGCCACTCGCCACACGGCCGCATTGTGCTGTTCCGGGACTCGCTGGATGACTGCGTCGGCATGCTGCGGGTGCGCGAAGCCTGGCGCATGATGACGGAGAAAAAAGAGTTCACCAAAGAGACGCTGCTGCGCGCCGCCGATGAGATCTACTACATCCCGGAAGGGACACCGCTGAACACCCAACTGGTGAAGTTCCAGCGCAACAAAGAGAAAGCGGGCGTGGTGGTGGATGAGTATGGCGACATCAAAGGGCTGGTGACAATAGAGGACATTCTGGAGGAGATCGTGGGTGACTTCACCACCTCCATGTCACCATCACTGGCAGAAGAAGTGATGCCGCAGAATGATGGGTCCGTGCTGATTGAAGGCAGCGCCAGTGTGCGTGAAATTAACAAGGCGTTTAACTGGCAACTGCCAGAGCAGGAAGCGCGCACCATCAACGGCATGCTGCTGGAAGCGCTGGAAGAGATCCCTGCCATCGCCACCCGTGTTCAGATCGGCCACTACAACGTCGATATTCTGGACGTGCAGGACAACATGATTAAACAAGTGCGCATCACGCCGAAGACGCCACTGAAAAAATCGGTAGGTTCCTGAAGCGATAAAAAAACGCCGCAATCGACATGATGCGGCGTTTTTTTTAGCAGCAAAGCCCTGACTAGATGTGCAGTTCTTTCAGCTTTTCAGCAGGCAGTTTCAGATCTTCGTTGCGGTTAACACCGATCTCATGCGCCAGCACATTGCGGGCGATCTGCTGCGCTTCATCCAGTGAGTGCAGCTTGTAGCTGCCGCACTGGTATTCATTCAGCTCAGGGATCTGGTTCTGATCTTTCACTTTCAGAACATCTTCCATCGCCCCTTTCCACGCTTTGGCAACGCGCTGCTCGTCTGGTGTACCAATCAGGCTCATGTAGAAGCCGGTGCGGCAACCCATTGGCGAGATATCGACGATTTCCACACCATCACCATTCAGGTGATCACGCATGAAGCCGGCAAAGAGATGCTCCAGCGTATGAATGCCACGCTCAGTGAGAATATCAATGTTCGGGCGGCAAAAACGCAGGTCAAAAACGGTAATCGTATCGCCATGCGGAGTCTTCATGGTTTTCGCCACGCGAACTGCCGGTGCGCCCATGATGGTGTGATCAACGGTAAAACTGTCCAGTAGTGGCATACGTCACCTCCTGTTCTGAGAATTTTTTTTAAAACGATGAAACTTTTCTGTTCGCCCAACGTCTGAATATATGAAAGACGCGCATTTGTTATCATCATCCCTGACAACAGAGATGTTAATTTGGCCACATTGATGTGGCCTTTTTCTTTTCTACCCTTCCCGGCTCGCCAGATACGCTTCAAAATCCAGCTTATCATTCGCTTCCAGCTGCTGCTGTGCAGCAACAGACGCCTGCGCCTGACGCGTGAAATCTTCTTCTGTCAGCACTTCCAGCGGCTCTTCGCAGAGCAGATGGCGATACTGTTCAGCCAGCGCCACGCCGGTTCCGGTTACACCGTTGTCCTTCATTGCCTGAAGGATGCGCGCTGAGTAGGTTAGCTCAGGATCGTCGAACGATGCTACCAGTTGATCGCAAACCTGCTGATATTCCGTGCTGTCCTGATTATGACTGTCTAACACTTCAGCAACCCGACGCAGATCGGCAAACAAGGTTTTGCCCACTTCAACCAGCGAATGTTCCGCTTCTCCGCAGCCTACGGCAATTTTCTGGTCCGGTTTACGCCCTTCCAGCACAACCCGGTTCCAGTTTATACGGGTGCATTGCAACTCATCTGCACTCATTTCCGGCGCATCGGCCAGGGTACACCAGATCAGGAACAGGTCGAGGAAGCGAACCTGATTCTCATCTACGCCGATCGCAGAGAACGGGTTGATATCCAGCGATCGCACTTCAATGTACTCAATACCACCACGCAGCAGCGCATCAGAGGGCGCTTCACCCGACCGTGTCACACGCTTAGGCCGGATTGGCGCATAGAGCTCGTTTTCAATCTGCAGCACGTTGGTGTTGAGCTGCAGCCAGTTACCGTCGGCATCTTTAGTGCCCATCGCTGCATACTCTTCTGACGGTGTCTTAATCGCTTTCTTCAGCGCGGTGACATAGCCTTCCAGTGAGTTAAACGTGATGCCCAGAGAGCTCTGCGATTTATTGGTGTAGCCTAAATCGCTCAGACGCAGTGAGGTGGCATACGGCAGCCACATCGTGTCTTTGTCGTTGGTTTCGAACGGCAGCGCGCTCTCACGGCCCTGCAGGAAGCTGGAGCTGATAGCAGGCGATGCGCCAAACAGATAGGGGATGACCCAGCCGAAGCGATAATAGTTGCGGATCAGCCGCAGATAGCCCGCCGAGATCGTCTCTTTTCCGCTTTCCTTATCTTTCACGTCAGCCCACTCCTGCCAGAATGAGAGTGGCAGTGAGAAGTTATAGTGAATGCCGGAGATGGTCTGCATCAACGCGCCGTAGCGGTTTTTCAGCCCTTCGCGGTAGAGCGTCTTCATCTGACCAATATTGGACGTGCCATATTGCGCCAGCTCAATATTGTCCGCATCGTCAATCACGCACGGCATACTAAACGGCCACATGCGTTCATCACCCAGTTCACGGGCAACGTGACGATGAATATCGCGCAGGAATGCCAGCATATGATCAATGCTGTGATCCACTGGCGTAATAAATTCCAGCAACGTTTCGGCAAAGTCAGTGGTGATCCAGTCATGTTTCAGCGCCGACCCCAGAGATTCCGGGTGGCCGCTTTTTGCCAGCTCGCCATTTGCCTGTACACGCAGCGTTTCACGCTCGATGCCACGGCCAATACCTTTAAGGGCATTGGGATGCGCTTCCAGCCAGGAGAGCGCTTTAGATACGTCCGGGATCACATTACCCCCCCGCTGTGATAATAATTTATTTTTGTTCAGCATAATGTTAACCGTAGCCTCGAATCTGTGCGAATCAATGCCACCATTGCATACCCTGTAATGTGGCAGTCGCGATAACGATATAACGCAGTGTTTTGCCGACAGCGAGAAACAGCATCGCGGGTAGCCAGGCGAAACGTAACCAGCCTGCCAGAACGCAGAGCAGATCACCTATCACTGGCAGCCAGCTGAATAACAGTGCTGCAGGTCCCAGTCGGTGCAACCACGTCATTGCTGTGTCATGCCATCGCCCCTGACGTTTTAACGGCAGCAAGCGACCAATAAGAATGTTGGTTAAGCCGCCCAAGGTGTTTCCCAGTGATGCGGCCAAAAGCAACCCGTAAACTGATGTCTTTTTTGCTATCAATAGTGCTATCAGCAGTGCTTCAGAACTTCCCGGCAGGAGCGTTGCACTTAAAAAGCTGCTGCCGAACATCGAGGCATAGGTAAGAACGTCACTCACAGTAAGCGGACATCCACCACAGCCATACCTGCCGCCTTCGCTGCCTGAATACCAAAGTCCGCATCCTCAAACACCACACAACGTGCCGGCGTCACACCCATCAGCTCAGCGCAGCGTAAGAAGGTTTCAGGCTCAGGTTTATGACGCTGTACGTCGTCAGCACCGACGACGGCCGAAAAGAGCTCACGTACGCCCAGCTGCGTCAGTAACGCCTCTGCCATGCTGTGTTCGCTTCCGGTACCGACCGCCATCGGACGACGCCCGTGATACGCTTTCACCACCTCCATTAAAGGCAGTGGCTTCACGTTTTCCAGCAGCATCGCTTTCACGGCAGCGGTTTTTTCTGCGGCAAGAAGATGAGGGTCGAGTGACGACTGATTGGATTCAATGATGAACTGCGACAGCCGCCAGGTTGGTGCGCCATTGAAGTCGATAATACGTGCTTCATCCAGCGTTAATCCATAACGCGTCAGTACCTGACGCCACGCTTTTCGATGTGTCGGCTCAGTATCAAGAATCGTGCCGTCCATATCGAAAATCAGGGCGTCATATTGATCGTACATTGTCACTCCGGACATTCATCAAATGAGACATTACTTTAGCCTAATGTGGACAGGTTGTCGCCAGGGGGGATGAACAGCAAATGCTTTGAAAGCATTAACAATTTTTGTTTTCAGATAAAGGTGATCGTGCACGACCAGCGATAAACGTACGAAATTCCAGCGTTTTTTTAACATTCTTCTGGCAGACAAGCGGCGGCGGACGGGCATGGGCAGCAAAACAGAAGGCGTTGATGCGGGAAACAGGCGTTTCGGATCGCTTAAGTCAGGATGATGAATCAATGGGGCAGATTAAACAGGAAAAGAGTGCGTGTGAAGCCAGAGGGAAACTGCAGAGGTTTTTCAGGATACTCACTCAGCGTTTGCTGTACGGGCGGTTACGGAAGTAATGCTATCGTGTTTAGTGAGGTCTTAGCGATCATCGCGCCATGATACTTTGAGGGATTTTGAGGCTAAAGAAGAAGATGGTGCATCCAGGAGGATGACTCAGCTTGCGCTTCGCCCTGCGGGCCGTTGCTGATGCAACGTTATCCCCCTTCGTGCGGCCGGAACGCTTATTGCGTCATGTCACACTGAGGAACTGCCAACATTCGAGAAGATGGTGCATCCAGGAGGATTCGAACCTCCGACCGCTCGGTTCGTAGCCGAGTACTCTATCCAGCTGAGCTATGGATGCATTGGGGTCTATCTTTTGGGGTCTATCTTTTGAGGTACAACTTTTTATGGACTTACAGAAACCAACCTGAGGATGTTACAAAGAATGGTGCATCCAGGAGGATTACTCAGCTTGCGCTTCGCCCTATGGGCCGTTGCTGATGCAACGTTATCCTCCTTAGTGCGGCCTGAACGATAATCACGTCATGACACACTGAGGCACTGTCCATATTCGGGAAGAATATGGTGCATCCAGGAGGATTCGAACCTCCGACCGCTCGGTTCGTAGCCGAGTACTCTATCCAGCTGAGCTATGGATGCATAAATCAAATTCTTGTACAACGCAGGGTGCTAACTACTCACCATGAAAGGAATTGCTAATTCGCTTTGTTTCGATGGTGCATCCAGGAGGATTACTCAGCTTGCGCTTCGCCCTGCGGGCCGTTGCTGATGCAACGTTATCCTCCTTAGTGCGGCCTGTACGCTAATGCGTCATGTCACACCGAGGCACTTCTCCATATTCGAAAATATGGTGCATCCAGGAGGATTCGAACCTCCGACCGCTCGGTTCGTAGCCGAGTACTCTATCCAGCTGAGCTATGGATGCATCGAAAATGGCGGTGAGGGAGGGATTCGAACCCTCGATACAGCTTTTGACCGTATACTCCCTTAGCAGGGGAGCGCCTTCAGCCTCTCGGCCACCTCACCTTACGCTTTCTTTCGAACTGTGCGTCTGAACGTTGTTTCTGCTCATCGGCACTGCGTGGCGCACATATTACTTTCCCGGACTTTTAAGTCAAACAATTTTTCCGAAACTTTGTTTGATTGAGCAAATCACACACAATTGGGACAAAATGGCGACAAAAAGAGTGAATTATCAACAATGAAAGATGATGGCGTTAACAAAACAGAGGAGGAACAGGTAGAAAGAAAAGGCAGGATTTTTACAGAAAGCGGTAGCGCCTCGCACAGGTGCGAGACGCTGAATCCGTTAAACGCTGGTTTGTTGCGTTTTTTCAGCCTGGATGCGTTGATAGATCTCTTCGCGATGCACAGACACTTCTTTCGGCGCGTTAACACCGATACGAACCTGGTTACCCTTAACACCCAGCACCGTTACAGTTACCTCATCACCGATCATGAGGGTTTCACCAACTCGACGAGTTAGAATAAGCATTCTTTGCTCCTTGAAAGATTAAAAGAGTCGGGCTTGTACAGGCTCCCGGCATTATCCATCATTTAACGCTGCACAATGTGTATGAGAAATACACCAATGCACATCGATGCGCCAATACATTCTGCTGATAGTTAGTTTAGCCGAAATACACTACATCAACCTGACTTTGTCATTTGCTGCTTTAGCATCGTATTAAAAAGCGCCGGAACAACCGTTCTGACGCTTTTTACGATGCCTTGTTTTAATTCACTTACAGACGGCTGCTGACCCAGTCCTCAACCCCTGCTAATGCGCCTTTCAGAGCACCCGCATCGTTACCACCAGCTTGTGCCATATCAGGACGGCCACCGCCCTTCCCGCCAACCTGCTGAGCCAGACCGGCAATCAACTCACCCGCTTTAACACGGTCAGTCAGATCTTTGGTCACACCCGCAATCAGCGACACCTTACCTTCAGTAACCGTTGCCAGCACAATAATCGCCGAACCCAGCTGATTCTTAAGATCATCAACCATGGTACGCAACATTTTAGGTTCAACATTGTTGAGCTCACTGACCAGCAGTTTCACTCCCTTAATGTCGATAGCATTGCTGCTCAGTGAAGCGCTCTCCTGCGCGGCTTGCTGATCGCGCAGTTGCTGCAACTCTTTCTCCAGAGCCCGTACATGATCGACCAGACCACGCACTTTCTCATTCAGGTTGCTGCTGTTCGCTTTTACCAGCTGCGCAAGATCCTGCAGCTGGCTGCTCTGCGCATTGACCTGCGCCAGCGCGCCTTCACCCGTAATCGCTTCGATACGACGAATACCGGCTGCGGTACCTGACTCCGCCTGAATACGGAACAGCCCGATGTCACCCGTGCGCGCAGCATGGGTACCACCACACAGCTCAACAGAGAAATCACCCATGGTCAGAACACGCACGCGCTGATCATATTTCTCGCCAAACAGTGCCATTGCCCCTTTAGACTTCGCCGCATCCAGATCCATCACTTCGGTTTCAACCGGCAGGTTGCGACGAATTTGCGCATTGACGATATCTTCGACCTGACGAATCTCCTGAGGTTTCATCGCTTCGAAATGCGAGAAATCGAAACGCAGGTACTTGTCGTTAACCAGCGAGCCTTTCTGCGCCACATGCTCACCTAAAACCTGACGCAAGGCGGCATGCAGTAAGTGAGTAGCAGAGTGGTTAAGACGGATGCGCGCACGGCGTGCTGCATCAACCTGCGCCTCAAGGCGATCACCGATACGCAACTGCCCTGCGGTCAGCTTACCGACATGACCGATTGCCTGACCATATTTTTGTGTATCCTGGACGCTAAATTCAGCATTCTTCCCTTTCAGCAGACCGGTATCGCCTACCTGGCCACCCGATTCGCCATAGAATGGCGTTTCATCCAGCACGACCACGGCATCCTGACCCGCGGTCACTTCATCAACCGCCTCGCCTGCAACATAGAGCGCTTTCACCGTGGCAGCTAAATCGAGCTGGTCGTAGCCTTTGAAGGATGAGGCGGCATCAATACGAATAACGTTGCTGTAGTCAGCGCCGAAGCCACTCGCTTCACGTGCGCGCTGACGCTGCTGCTCCATCGCCCGCTCAAAGCCGGCTTCGTCGATCTTCAGATTGCGTTCGCGGCAGACGTCAGCCGTTAAATCAGCCGGGAAACCAAAGGTATCGTAGAGACGGAAGACGATTTCACCATCCAGCCTGTCGCCCTGCAGTTTTTCCAGCTCTTCGTCCAGCAGCGCCAGTCCGCGCTCCAGGGTTCTGGCAAACTGATCTTCTTCGCTTTTCAGCACCTGCTCAACCTGAGCCTGCTGGCGCTGTAACTCTTCACCTGCGGCACCCATGACCTCAATCAGTGGCGCAACCAGTTTATAGAAGAAGGCCTCTTTGGCGCCCAGCATGTTGCCATGACGCACGGCACGACGAATGATACGACGCAGCACGTAGCCACGGTTCTCATTAGACGGGATGACGCCATCGGCAATCAGGAATGCACAGGAGCGAATGTGGTCGGCAATGACACGCAGCGATTTGTTACTGAGGTCAGTGGCACCGGTAACCTGTGCCACGGCCTGAATCAGTTTCTGGAACAGGTCGATTTCATAGTTGGAGTTGACGTGTTGCAGAACGGCAGAAATACGCTCAAGGCCCATTCCGGTATCAACCGACGGTTTTGGCAGCGGCAGCATGGTGCCATCAGCCTGACGGTTGAACTGCATAAAGACGATGTTCCAGATCTCAATGTAACGGTCACCATCTTCTTCCGGGCTGCCCGGCGGGCCACCCCAGATGTGATCGCCATGATCGTAGAAAATCTCGCTGCACGGACCACAAGGACCGGTATCGCCCATCTGCCAGAAGTTATCTGACGCATACGCACTGCCCTTGTTGTCGCCGATGCGAATAATGCGTTCACGTGGCACACCGATTTCATTCGCCCAGATATCAAAGGCTTCATCGTCGGTTTCATAGATCGTCACCCACAGACGCTCTTTTGGCAGGCTGAACCACTGCTCGCTCGTCAGCAGTTCCCAGGCAAAACCAATCGCCTCTCTCTTGAAATAGTCACCAAAGCTGAAGTTACCCAGCATTTCAAAGAAGGTGTGGTGACGTGCGGTGTAACCGACGTTTTCAAGATCGTTGTGTTTGCCGCCTGCGCGTACGCAGCGCTGTGACGTGGTCGCACGTGTGTAGTCACGTTTGTCCTGACCGAGGAACACATCTTTAAACTGGTTCATCCCGGCGTTAGTAAACAACAACGTTGGATCGTTATTCGGTACGAGGGAGCTGCTGGTTACAACCTCATGTCCCTTGCTATGAAAAAAGTCGAGAAACGCTTGACGGATCTCAGCAGTGCTCTTGCTCATATATATCCTGGAATCACGCTAACGAACGTTCCCTCTGATCGGCGCGACCACATTCTGTGTGGTGCCTGATTAGCGGAACAAAAAGTGGGAATAAGATAAATTTTCTTCAGTGGGAAGTAAAATTACATCGGCTTTTAGTCATCAAAATTTCTGAAAATGGACTGGATATCTTCGCTCATAAAACCCTTTGACTGCAGATAGCGTAGTACTTTCGCTTTCTCTTTCCACTCTGTGGGCAGCGGGTGTCCGAATTTTCGTTCAGCCAGTTGAGCCGCACACGCCGCCCAGTCTACCTCTGTCTCTTCCATTGCAAGATCAATGGCTTCACGGTCGATGCCTTTCTGGCCCAGTTCAAGGCGCACGCGCTGCGATCCAAAGCCCTTACGGCTCCGGCTCTGAATAAATCGTTCGGTGAAACGCTCGTCGTTTAACCAGCCGCTTTCCTGACACCAGTTAAGAACCTGTTCCAGCAACGCTTCGGTAACAATTTCGGGCTCTTTTTTCTGCGCCCACGCAGCACGCTGCGCTGATTGTTGCAGTTTACGCGCTAACTCTGCACGGCTGTGGTCGCGCTGACCCAGAATACGCATCGCACGGTCAAGCAAACGAGAGTAAGAGACGACATTAGGTTGGGGCTGAGAGGGTTCAGTCATACTGCGCACCTTGTACAAACAGAGGGAGATTATGGCGACAGAACAGGACAGAGGGAAGGCAAGAAAGGCAATAGAGGGGGATAAAAACTACGGGAGAGGCTTTCGCCCCTCCCGCATCAGAGATTAGAAGTCTTCGTTCGCTTCAGCCGCGTCTTCTTTCTCAGCAGCCTTGTCGGCTGCTGCGAGTTTTTCATCCGCGCCGTTGAGCAACATCTCACGTAACTTCAGATCAATCTCGTTTGCCACAGCAGCATTCTCTTTCAGGAAGTTGCCTGCATTCGATTTACCCTGACCAATCTTGTCGCCATTGTAGCTGTACCATGCACCCGCTTTTTCAATCAGCTTGTGCTTCACGCCCAGGTCGACCAGCTCACCAAAGGTATTGATACCTTCGCCGTACATGATCTGGAATTCAGCCTGTTTGAATGGCGCGGCGATTTTGTTTTTCACCACTTTAACGCGGGTCTCACTGCCGACCACGTTATCGCCCTCTTTGATTGCACCGATACGGCGGATATCAAGACGGACAGAGGCGTAGAACTTCAGCGCGTTACCACCAGTGGTGGTTTCCGGGTTACCAAACATCACACCAATTTTCATACGGATCTGGTTGATGAAAATCAGCAGGGTATTGGACTGCTTCAGGTTACCGGCCAGTTTACGCATCGCCTGGCTCATCATACGTGCCGCGAGGCCCATGTGTGAGTCACCGATTTCACCTTCGATTTCCGCTTTAGGCGTCAGCGCCGCGACGGAGTCGACGATGATCACGTCAACGGCACCAGAGCGCGCCAGCGCATCACAGATTTCCAGCGCCTGCTCACCAGTGTCTGGCTGAGAGCAGAGCAGGTTATCAATGTCTACGCCGAGTTTCTTGGCGTAAACCGGATCAAGCGCATGTTCTGCATCGATAAAGGCACAGGTTTTACCTTTACGCTGTGCAGATGCGATAACCTGCAAAGTCAGCGTGGTTTTACCTGAAGACTCAGGTCCGTAGATCTCAACGATACGGCCCATTGGCAGACCGCCTGCGCCTAATGCGATATCCAGCGACAGCGAGCCGGTAGAGATAGTTTCCACATCCATTGAGCGGTCTTCACCCAAGCGCATGATGGAGCCTTTACCAAATTGCTTCTCAATCTGGCCAAGCGCGGCAGCTAAAGCCTTCTGTTTGTTTTCATCAATCGCCATTTCAACTCCTAATCAAGCCGGGTAAACACGCACTCAGGGTGCCTGTACTCTTTCTGTTGCCGACAATTATACTGTATAGTCATACAGTATCAAGTTTAATTTGTCAGAAATTCGCCATACAGTTTCTGCAGGGCCCATGCCACCGACTGGCGGCGTACGGCATCACGATCGCCGCTAAAATGCTGCTGAAAAGTCAATACCTTATCCTGCGGCCCGGCAAAGCCAAACCATACCGTACCCACCGGTTTTTCTTCACTGCCGCCATCCGGACCGGCAATACCGCTGACGGAGATCGCGTAGTCAGCATGGGCCGCCCTGCGGGCACCCAGCGCCATCTCCCGCACCACCACATCACTTACCGCACCATACTGCAACAGCGAAGCAGCCTGAACACTGACCATCTGCTGTTTGGCCTGGTTACTGTAGGTCACAAAACCCCGCTCGAACCAGGCGGAGCTGCCGCTGATATCGGTAAAGACTTTGGCAATCCATCCCCCCGTGCAGGATTCCGCACAGGTTACGGTGGCATTGCGCTGCTTCAGCTTCTCACCTATCTGCGCACTAAGCGCCTGCAATTGCTGATCATCCATTGCGATTCTCCCTTTGGCTGTGGGTTGAAGGTGGTGCAGAAAAACTGCTTTTTCAAGGTCACTCACCATTATTACGCTGTTTTTGCGGTCAGCTTTCCACTGCACTTACCGGTTTTTCACCGCAACCATAAAAAGACGCGGGAAGGCGAGCAACACCTGACAATCAGCCTGAGCCGGATAAGCCGCGAGCAGACGCTGATGATAATCGGTCAGAAACGCCGTCTGTTCGGTCTCATCCAGCGTTGCCAGGAAAGGCCGTAAACCGGTCGCCTGCAGCCAGCTGATAATCGCCTGCGCATCGGCCATCACGTGATAATAGGTGGTACGCCAGATATCCACCTCACAGCCTGCCTGCGTCAGCAGATCGTAATACTCGCCCGTGGAAAGCAGCTGTGTTCGTTCAGCGGCATCGGCATTGATGCGTGAACGCCAGCGATCCGTTGCCGCCACCTCGCGCATCAGCCGGTGCGACGGCTCATTCAGGTTATCAGGCATCTGGATCGCTAACACGCCACCGGGCGCCAGCTGGCTGACCAGATGGGGAAACAGCGTTGCGTGATTATCCAGCCATTGCAGAGAGGCGTTGGCGTAGATCACCTGCTGCGGCACATCGGCCTGCCAGTTGCGGATGTCCGCCTGGATAAAACGACAGTGCGGCAGGCGTTCAGCAGCCTGAGTTAACATCGTGGCGGAACTGTCCAGCCCGGTAATCTGCGCCAGTGGCCAGGCATCGGCGAGCAGCTCGGTGCTGTTACCGGGCCCGCATCCCAGATCGGTCACCTGCTCAACCTGTTCCAGGCTGAGGCGCGCCAGAAGTTCGCGGGCTGGACGGGTTCGTTCTGCTTCAAACTTACGGTACAGCACAGGATCCCACTCTTTCATCATGACCTCTCGCTCAGTTATCAGATGCATCCGCTTACTGAGACGGATGAAAGAGGAAAAAGTGCGACCCGTTGCTCATTTTTGAATCATGCGCTGGCAGAGACCGGCCGGAGTTATTAAGTTAAAACACTGTTTCATTTTTTAACATCCGATTCAGGAGTCATTTATGAGTGAAAAATCGCCCTTTGCTGGTGTCTGGTGCCCTTCAGTCACCCCGTTCAATGCGCAGGGTGCGGTCGATATTGATGCGCTCGGGCGACATTTCTCCCGCCTCAATGACTCCGGTATCGATACCTTACTGGTGATGGGCAGCATTGGCGAGTTCGCCTCACTGACGCAGCAGGAACGCTTACAACTGATTCAGGAAGCCAGACCCTTGTCATCGCTGAAGATGGTCGCGAACGTCTCGGCAACCAGCATTCCTGACATGCTGGAGCTGGCTGAAGCCGCCTGGAAAAATGACTTTGACGCGGTGATGGTGCTGCCGCCCTACTATTATGGCCAGACGCAAAACCAGCTGATGCACTACTTCGAAGCACTGGACGCGCAGCTGGGTGGTAAATGGTTTGCCTACAATTTTCCGGCCCGCACCGGCTGCGATCTGACGCCCGCGCTGATTGCCGCCCTGGCGGCAAAGCTGCCCAACTTCGCCGGCATTAAAGATACGGTGGATTGCCTGTCGCATAACCGGATGATGATTGAAGAGACCCGCAAGGTGCGTAGCGATTTCGCCGTACTGTCGGGGTATGACGAGTACCTGCTACCGAACCTGCTGGCGGGCGGTGCCGGTGTCATTTCAGGACTGAATAATATTGTGCCGGAGTACTTTGCGCAGATGATGACGGCATGGCGAAGTGGCAATCTGCCGGAGCTGACGCACCTGCAGCAGCAGATCGGCCGTCTGATGGCGATTTACAGTATCGGAGATGATTTCGTAACGACAATTAAAACGGCCGTGGCACGGCGCTATGACTCGATGAACAGCGGCTCACGAAACTACGGTGGCACGCTGAATGCGGAACAGTGTGCCGCAATTGATAAGCTGTTCAGCTAAGCAGGAAAGCGGGCGCATCCCTGCGCCCCCGATCTCAGTTCTTTTTCACAAACTCAGATTTTAATTTCATCGGGCCAAAACCGTCGATTTTACAATCGATGTTGTGGTCCCCTTCAACCAGACGAATACTTTTCACTTTGGTGCCGATCTTCAGCGATGAAGAACTGCCCTTCACCTTGAGATCTTTGATCACCGTGACGCTGTCGCCATCTGCCAGCAGATTGCCGTTGGCATCACGCACTTCCAGTGTTGCGTTGCTGCTGTCACCTTCTCCCTCGGTCCAGATGTGACCGCAGGAGGGGCAGTTAAGGTTATCGCCATCTTGCCAGGTGTAATCGGCGTGACAAGCCGGGCAGGCAGGTAAAGACATAGTGACTCCAGAAATATCAGTGGCTGTGTGGCCTGAAAAAGGGCGTCATCATATAACCTTACAGTTAACAAGGATAGCCTTTATAACAGGCCGCCCTGGCGTGCCTTGCTCACCGCCTCACCCAGCTGCCACACCGCCATCGCATAATGGGTACTGTGGTTGTAGCGGGTAATGACATAGAAATTGGGTAAGCCGTACCAGTACTGGTAGCTGGTGCCCAAATCCAGGCGTAGCAGACTGACCTGATCGTTACCGTTCAGCGAGCCCTGTGGGGACAATCCTGACGCCGCCAGCATGCTCACGCTGTAACGGGTTTTGAAGCCATCTTCCAGCATCGGTGCCTGACCGCTGGCCGGTACCGCCACGTTTTCGCCGCTACGCCAGCCATGCTTCTGAAAATAGTGCGCCACGCTGCCGATAGCATCCACCGGATCCCACAGGTTTGCATGACCGTCGCCGTTGAAATCAACCGCATAATCATTGTAAGAGGAGGGCATAAACTGACCATAACCCATCGCCCCGGCAAAGGAGCCTTTCAGCGCCAGCGGGTCATCCTGCTCTTTGCGCGACATCAACAGAAAGGTTTCCAGCTCGCTGCTGAAGTACTCTGCGCGGCGCGGATAGTTAAAGGATAAGGTCGCAAGCGCATCCAGAATCCGCGTTTTCCCCATCACGCGACCCCAGCGGGTTTCCACGCCAATGATGCCCACAATAATTTCTGGCGGCACGCCATAAACCTGCTGTGCGCGTTGCAGGGCATCCTGATACTGATTCCAGAACGCCACCCCATTTTGCACGTTATCGGGCGTAATGAACTTGTTGCGATAGCGGATCCAGGCGCCATTAGGTCCTGGCGCTGGCGTATAGCTTGGTGCCTGACGATCCATCAGTCGCAGCACATAATCCAGTCGTTTGGCCTGACCGATGATGTTGTGCAGTTGCTGACGGTCAAAGTCATGCTTCTCTACCATCTTATCGATAAATTGCTCTGCTGCCGGGTTACCGGCAAAGTCGCCAAACATCGCCTGTCCGCTGTGCGACGGCTGCAGTAAAAAACCGCCCTGTGGCGCAGCCAGCATCTTCTGCTGGGACGGGACTTCAGGTTTGCTGCTGCAGGAGGCCAGAAGCGGGATGAACGCAAGGAAGGCTAACTTGAGGCGCATCGGTTATCCATAAACGAGGGGTAATTTCAGATGCGGTAATAGTAGACGTTCAGCGCAATGACATACAGGGCAAAATCTTAAAAAAACGTCAAGGCAGCCGTGGGCTAAAATGGCTGCGGGGCTCTCTCTGCCCCGCAACCATCATGCGCTTAGCGGCGGTTTCTCACCAGCTGATAACGACGGGTCAGATACTCAACCGGCGCGCTCCAGATATGCACCAGCCGGCAGAACGGGAACAGCAGGAACAGCGTCATTCCCAGCACCATATGCACGCGGTAGATAAACGCCACGCCGTCGAGATGCTGCGAAGCGCCACCGTGGAATGTCACCACCGCCTGCGCCCAGCCCACCAGCTTCATCATTTCACTGCCGTCCATATGCTGGGCGGAGAAGGGAATGGTCAGCAGGCCCAGCGTCGCCTGAGCCACCAGCAGGGTCATGATCAGAATATCACCGACGCTACTGGTCGCCCGCACCCGTGGATTGGTCAGACGGCGCTTCAGCAGCAGTCCACCGCCCAGCAGTGTCATCGCCCCGAACAGGCCACCGGCAATCATCGCCAGTTTCTGCTTCACGTCGATCGGCAGGAAGGATTCATACATCCAGTGCGGCGTCAGCATCCCGACGATATGACCGAAGAAAATACCGATGATGCCGATGTGAAACAGGTTGGAGGCGAGACGCATCCCTTTTTTGTCCAGCATCTGACTGGAACCGGCACGCCAGCTGTACTGCCCGTAGTCATAGCGCAGCCAGCTTCCCACCAGGAAGACCGTTCCGGCGAGATAGGGGTAAATATCGAAGAAGAAAGTGTTAATAAAATTCATGCTGATTCTCCTGTGGTACGCGCCGTCGCCGCGGCAATGTCCAGATACTGCGGCGCGACCGCATCGGCGAAGCGACGCTGATGCATCGCCTGCTGCGCCGAGGCGCAGCCCTGTTCGCCGAGAAATTTAATCTGCTCCTCTTCCCAGACAGCATCCAGTGCTGCCGGCGTATCGTCGCGCGCTTCCTGCGCCACCTGTGGCTTGAGGGCCGCAGGATCAACTGCGCTACCGGACAGCGTCAGTAACACTGTGAAGAGATCGGCGTAGGGGCTCTGACGCTCTTCAAGCCGCGCCGCCAGCAAGGCCAGGATAGGCACGATGTCGTCCAGTCCCTGACGCGCGGCCTCATCGCTTTTACAGGCGAGATACTCCAGGTAGAGCGGCAGGAAATCGGGCAGCTCTTTGCTGTTCAGCTCCAGACCATCGGCACGATACTGTTCCAGCAGATCAACCATCGCCTGACCGCGATCGCGTGACTCACCGTGCACGTGTTCAAACAGCAGCAGCGAGGTGGCGCGGCCACGATCAAACAGTTCGCAGTAGTCAGCCTGCACGTCGAGCAGTGGCCGGGCACAGAGCTGATTGATAAAACGCACCAGCCGTGCACTCTGCTGCAGGTTGAGTTCAGTGGCGTCATCCAGCGCCGCGATCAGGTCGGAAGAGTGGGTAAACAGCGCCTCGTCCGGGTAGTCCAGCAGCCGCGAAAGAATCCGTAACGTCATCATGAGGCATCCTCCGGACGAATGGTTTTCTTACTGACGTCGATGGCATCAATACGGCGGCTGTTGAACAGGTTGAATTTGCTGTCGCTGCCGTGACAGCCATCGCCAAAGCTAAAGCCGCAGCCTTTGCTTTCCGGGAAGGCTTCACGCGCCAGTTCGCGATGGCTGGAAGGCACCACAAAGCGATCTTCATAGTTCGCGATCGCCAGATAGCGGTACATCTCCTGCGCCTGCGCTTCGGTCAGGCCGACCTGCTCCAGCGCCCGGATATCATGCTCACCGTCCACGCTTTCTGCGCGTTTGTAATGACGCATTGCCAGCATCCGCTTCAGTGCCAGCAGCACCGGTGCGGTGTCGCCTGCGGTCAGCAGGTTCGCCAGATACTCAACCGGAATGCGCAGGCTCTCCACATCCGGCAGCACGCCGGTGTGCGCCAGCGCCCCGCCATCCACCGCCGACTGAATCGGTGACAGTGGTGGCACATACCAGACCATCGGCAGCGTGCGGTATTCAGGGTGAAGTGGCAGCGCCAGCTTCCACTCCATCGCCATTTTATAGACCGGTGAACGCTGTGCTGCGTCGATCACGCTCTGCGCAACGCCATCTTTCAGCGCCTGCGCAATCACCGCCGGATCGTTGGGATCAAGGAAGATATCCAGCTGGCTCTGATAGAGATCTTTCTCGTTTTCCGCTGCGGCCGCCTGTTCAATGCGGTCAGCGTCATAGAGCAACACGCCGAGATAGCGGATACGGCCGACACAGGTTTCTGAACAGACGGTGGGCTGGCCCGCTTCAATGCGCGGATAACAGAATATGCATTTTTCTGATTTGCCGCTTTTCCAGTTGAAGTAGATCTTCTTGTACGGACAGCCGGTGAGGCACATCCGCCAGCCGCGACATTTATCCTGGTCGATCAGTACGATGCCATCTTCGCCGCGTTTGTAGATCGCGCCGCTTGGGCAGGTCGCCACACACGCCGGGTTGAGGCAGTGCTCACACAGGCGCGGCAGGTACATCATGAAGGTATGCTCAAACTGACCGTAAATCTCCTTCTGGATGTTATCGAAGTTCTTATCCTGCGAACGTTTGGCAAACTCGCCGCCGAGGATCTCTTCCCAGTTCGGGCCGTTTTCGATCTTTTTCATCCGCTGACCGGTGATCAGCGAGCGCGGACGCGCAATCGGCTGATGCTTACCGGCAGGCGCATTGTGCAGATGCTGATAATCAAAATCGAACGGTTCGTAGTAATCATCCAGCGCGGGCACATCCGGGTTGGCGAAGATCTTCGACAGCAGGCCGATGCGACTCCCCATGCGCGGCTCCAGCTTACCGTTGATCTTACGGATCCAGCCGCCCTTCCACTTCTGCTGATCTTCCCAGGCGTGCGGATAGCCGACACCGGGTTTGCTTTCAACGTTGTTAAACCAGGCGTACTCCATGCCCTCGCGGCTGGTCCAGACGTTTTTACAGGTCACCGAGCAGGTGTGGCAGCCGATACATTTGTCGAGGTTCAGCACCATGCCGACCTGTGAACGAATTTTCATGGTTTTACCTCCTGCTGGCTGCCCTGGCAGGCATCGTTGCCTTCCCCATCTAACCAGTTAACGTTGTTCATTTTTCTCACTACCACGAACTCATCGCGGTTAGAGCCGACGGTGCCGTAGTAGTTAAAGCCCCAGGAGAGCTGCGCATAACCGCCGATCATATGGGTTGGTTTCGGGCAGGTCCGCGTCACCGAGTTATGGATCCCGCCGCGCTGGCTGGTGATCTCCGAGCCAGGGATATTCACGATACGTTCCTGCGCGTGGTACATCATGGTCATACCGGCCGGGATGCGCTGGCTCACTACTGCACGTGCGGTCAGCGCACCGTTGGCATTGAACGCCTCGATCCAGTCGTTATCCACGATACCCAGCTCACGAGCGTCATCTTCACTCATCCAGACAATCGGTCCGCCGCGCGACAGTGTCAGCATCAGCAGGTTGTCGCTGTAGGTGGAGTGAATGCCCCACTTCTGGTGTGGCGTCAGGAAGTTCAGCGCCTTCTCCGGGTTACCGTTGGGTTTGCTGTTCAGCAACGGCTTCGCCGCGCGGGTATCGATTGGCGGACGATAGACCATCAGGCTCTCGCCAAAGGCGCGCATCCACTCATGATCCTGATAGAGCTGCTGACGGCCGCTCAGGGTTCGCCACGGGATCAGCTCATGAACGTTGGTGTAGCAGGCGTTGTAAGAGACATGTTCATCTTCCAGCCCTGACCAGGTCGGACTAGAGATAATTTTGCGCGGCTGCGCCTGGATATCGCGGAAGCGAATCTTTTCATCTTCTTTATTGAGCGCCAGGTGGGTGTGGTCACGACCGGTAATCACGCCCAGTGCCTGCCAGGCTTTCACCGCCACCTGACCATTGGTTTCCGGTGCCAGCGCCAGGATCACTTCTGCCGCATCGATCGCCGTGTCGATATTCGGCCGCCCCGCTGCCGGGCCATCCGCTTTGACGTAGTTCAGTTGCTTGAGGAAATCGACCTCTTTGCTGGTGTTCCAGCTGATACCTTTGCCGCCGTTACCCAGGGTCTCCAGCAACGGTCCCAGCGAGGTAAAGCGCTCCCAGGTCGCCGGATAGTCGCGCTCCACCACCATAATGTGTGGCGCGGTTTTACCCGGAATCAGATCGCATTCGCCTTTTTTCCAGTCTTTCGCCTCAAAAGGCTGCGCCAGTTCCGCGGGTGAGTCATGCAACACCGGCAGAGTAACGACGTCCGTTTCAACGCCTAAATGACCCGGGCAGAGATCGGAGAAGGCTTTGGCGATGCCTTTGTAGATCTCCCAGTCACTTTTTGAGTCCCAGGCAGGATCGACGGCCGCCGAAAGCGGATGAATAAACGGATGCATATCCGAGGTATTCATATCGTCTTTTTCATACCAGGTCGCCGTTGGCAGCACGACATCGGAGTAGAGACAGGTGCTCGACATGCGGAAGTCGAGTGTGACCACCAGATCCAGTTTGCCTTCGGCACCCTGATCCAGCCACTCCACCTCTTCCGGCTTCACGCGGCCCTGCTGGCCTAAATCTTTGCCCTGAATGCCGTTTTCCGTGCCCAGCAGATACTTCAGCATGTACTCATGCCCTTTACCGGATGAGCCGAGCAGATTGGAGCGCCAGACAAACAGGTTACGCGGGAAGTTCTGCGGATCGTCCGGCTGTTCAGCGGCAAACCGCATGGTGCCCTGCTTCAGGCTTTCCACGGTGTAATCCAGCGGCGACTGACCGGCGGCTTTCGCCTGCGCCGCGATGTGCAGCGGGTTGACGTTAAGCTGCGGCGCTGAAGGCAGCCAGCCCATACGTTCGGAACGGACGTTAAGGTCGATCAGGCTGCCGCTGTAACGACTTTTATCCGCCAGCGGGGAGAGCAATTCGCTGGTGGCCAGGGTTTCATAGCGCCACTGACTGGAGTGGTTGTAGAAGAAGGAGGTGCTGTTCATCTGGCGTGGCGGACGCTGCCAGTCCAGGCCAAAGGCCAGCGGGGTCCAGCCGGTCTGCGGACGGAGTTTCTCCTGGCCGACATAGTGCGCCCAGCCACCGCCGCTCTGACCGACGCAGCCGCAGAAAATCAGCATGTTCATCAGGCCACGATAGTTCATGTCCATGTGATACCAGTGGTTCATACCGGCACCGACGATGATCATCGAACGACCGCGGGTTTTCTCGGCGTTTTCGGCAAATTCACGGGCAATGCGAATGATGTTCTGACGGGAGACACCCGTAATCTGCTCCGCCCAGGCCGGGCTGTACGCTTTGATGTCGTCGTAGGTTTGCGCGCAGTTGGCATCATCCAGACCGCGATCCAGACCATAATTCGCCAGCGTCAGATCGTAGACGCTGGTGACCAGTGCTTCACTGCCATCCGCCAGTTGCAGGCGTTTCACCGGCAGCTTATGCAGCAGGATTTCGTCCAGCGCAACGCTGTTGAAATGCTCGCTGGTAATGCCACCGAAGTAAGGGAAACCGACCTCGACCACCTCATCATGGCTGCCGAGCAGGCTGAGCTGCAGTTCAACTTCCTGATGTGACGCCCCATCACGCTGCTCGAGGTTCCATTTGCCTTTTTCGCCCCAGCGGAAGCCGATAGATCCCTGCGGCGCGGTCAGCTCCCCGGTCGCCTCGTTGATCGCGACGGTTTTCCACTCCGGGTTATTCTCCTGACCGAGCCCATCCACCAGATCGCTGGCGCGCAGCTGACGGCCGGCGGCGTAAAAACCGCCCTCACGGGGTTCCAGCAGCACCAGCATCGGCATATCGGTGTAACGGCGCACGTAGTCGCGGAAATAGCCAACTTCGCGATCAAGATGAAACTCTTTCAGCATCACGTGGCCCATCGCCAGCGCCATCGCGCTGTCGGTGCCCTGCTTCGGACTCAGCCACTGGTCACACAGCTTCGCGACCTCAGCATAGTCCGGCGTGATCGCCACGGTTTTCGTCCCTTTATAGCGGACTTCCGTAAAGAAGTGCGCATCCGGGGTACGGGTCTGCGGCACGTTAGAGCCCCAGGCAATAATGTAGGAGGAGTTGTACCAGTCAGCCGATTCCGGCACGTCGGTCTGCTCGCCCCAGGTCATCGGTGAGGCCGGCGGCAGATCGCAGTACCAGTCGTAGAAGCTCAGACAGGTTCCGCCAATCAGTGACAGGTAACGTGCGCCCGCAGCGTAAGAGACCATCGACATCGCCGGAATCGGTGAGAATCCCATAATGCGGTCAGGGCCGTAGGTCTTCGCGGTGCAGATGTTCGCGGCGGCGATCATCTCGTTGACTTCCTGCCAGCTGGAGCGGACAAAGCCGCCGCGTCCACGCGCCTGTTTGTAGCTTCTGGCCTTTTCAGGATTACTGATGATGGATGCCCAGGCGTCCACCGGGTCGCTGTGCTGCGCTTTCGCGTCGCGCCAGAGCTGAATCAGCTTCTTGCGCATTAACGGATATTTCAGGCGGTTAGCGCTGTAGAGATACCACGAGTAGCTGGCACCGCGTGGGCAGCCACGCGGCTCATGGTTTGGCAGATCGGGACGGGTACGCGGATAGTCGGTCTGCTGGGTCTCCCAGGTGACCAGTCCATTTTTGACGTAGATTTTCCAGCTGCATGAGCCGGTACAGTTAACGCCGTGCGTGGAGCGCACGATTTTATCGTGCTGCCAGCGACTGCGATAGCCATCTTCCCAGTCGCGGTTGCTGTTTAACGTCTGGCCATGCTGGCCTGAAAAGGGTTCGGCCAGCTGTTTGAAATAGCGAAACCGATCAAGAAACTTGCTCATCCGGAATACTCCTGAAGGCTTAATGTGACATTGCTGACTCTGCATCTGTCCCGACACAGAAAGTGAAATTGTGCCGGTGCGCCACACCGGCTTTGTCGTTATCAGGCGCGTGCTTTTCGGCCGTAAACCAGCCAGGTCACCGCGATGCAGCAGAGATAAAAGACCAGGAAGATTTTCATCGCGCCGGCGGGTGAACCGGTCATCGCGAGCGACAGGCCAAAAGTCTGCGGAATAAAGAAACCGCCCAGCGCGCCAATCGCGGAGATAAAGCCGAGCGCAGCAGAGGTTTCTGTTGCCGCTTCACGCTGTGCCAGCGCATCGTCGCCGCCCTCAGCTTTGATACGTTCCAGCGTCAGCTTACGGAAGATCACCGCAATCATCTGGTAGGTGGAGCCGCTGCCCAGCCCGGACGTCAGGAACAGGCCCATAAACACGGCGAAGAAGGCCACGAACGAGCCATCATGTCCGGCACCCGGCAGGGTCAGGAACAGCAGCGCAGCAAACAGCGCCATCAGCACATAGTTAATCAGCGTGACGCGGGTACCGCCGAAGCGGTCAGAAATGATGCCGCCTGCTGAACGGGCCAGCGCGCCAATAAAGGGGCCGAAAAAGGCGTAATGCATGATCACGACATCAGGAAATTGCGTCTTCGTCAGCATGGCAAAACCGGCAGAGAAACCGATAAACGAGCCAAAGGTCGCCAGATAGAGCAGCGCCATAACCCACAGGTGGGGACGTTTCAGCACCGGCAACTGCTCACGCAGCGAGGATTTCGCCGCCGCCAGGTCGTTCATGCCGAACCAGGCCGCCAGCGTGCCGATCGCCAGGAACGGCACCCAGATCCAGGCGGCATTTTCCAGCCAGATGCTGTCGCCGGTGACGGTGGTCTGACCCACATCGGCAAAACCAAAAATGGCACAGGAGATCGCCAGCGGGGCGACAAACTGCATTACGCTGACGCCAAGGTTACCGAGGCCGCCGTTGATGCCCAGCGCGCCGCCCTGACGGGCTTTGGGAAAGAAGAAGCTGATATTGCCCATGCTCGACGCGAAGTTAGCGCCACCAAAACCGCACAGCAGGGAAATCACCATAAAAGTGGTGAATGAGGTCTGGCTGTCCTGTACGGCAAAGCCGAGCCACAGGCAGGGAATGATCAGGATGCCGGTGCTGAAGGCGGTCCAGCGACGTCCTCCAAAGATGGGAATAACAAAAGAGTAAGGCACACGCAGCAACGCGCCAGAAACCGACGGCAGTGCGGTCAGTAAAAAGAGCTGCTCAGTGCTGAAGGTAAAGCCAACTTTATTCAGGTTAACCGCAACGGTGCTGAACAGCATCCAGACGCAGAAGCCCAGCAGCAGACAGAAGACAGAAATCCACAGGTTACGGCTGGCGATACGTTTACCACGCGCCTGCCAGAACGCGTCGTTTTCCGGTTGCCAGTCCTGAATTAACGCGCCGCGCGTCGGGGTTTGCAAAGAGGTGGATTGGGTCATAAATCTCTCATCAGCAGAATAATAATTGTGCGTATCCTGCGCATCCGCCGTGGTGTCGGGCTTGATACAAATCAACGGCAATGCAGGTTACAGAGGTGCAGCGCCCTCTCTTCACCCCGGTTAAGTAGTTGACTGAATTCAGATAACCCTTATAAATCATAGGGTTTAAACACGGCCGCCCATGCCTTCTGTAAAAGGGTGTCCGACTGGAAATAAAGGAGTAGTCCATTGGGGGTATATAGCGACCCCGCTTCACCGGTAAGATAGGCTCTCCGCCCGCTCAGGGCTGGCGTATGTGACAGGAACAGGAGTCATTGTGACGGCAGAGAAATTTACGCTTTTATTGATCGACGACCATCCCATGCTGCGCAATGGCCTGAAGCAGCTGATTGCGCTGGATGAAAGACTGCAGGTGGTTGCCGAAGCGGGTAATGGCATTGATGGCCTGGCGCTGGCACAGCAGCATGATCCCGACCTGATCCTGCTTGATCTTAATATGCCAGGTCTGAACGGACTGGATACCCTGACCCAGCTGCGTGAGATAGCCCTTTCTGGCCGGGTGGTGGTGTTCAGCGTTTCAGATAATGAAGAGGATGTGGTCAGCGCGCTGAAGCGCGGCGCTGATGGTTATCTGCTGAAAGATATGGAACCAGAAGCCTTACTGAAAGCGCTGCATCAGGCTGCTGCCGGTCAGATCGTGCTGAGCGAGGCGTTAACCCCGATTCTGGTCGCCCGGTTGCGTGAAGCGCAGCCTGCTCAGACGCGCGATATCAATCAGCTGACCCGGCGCGAACGCGATATTCTGCAACTGATCAGCGACGGGATGACCAATAAAGCGATTGCCCGCAAGCTGGTCATCAGTGAAAGCACGGTCAAGGTTCACGTTAAATATCTGCTGAAAAAGATGAACCTTAAATCCCGACTTGAAGCCGCCGTCTGGGCGCTGCAGAACGGGCTGCACTGACACTTTCCCCTTCCCGATGCGGCGCATTGCCCTCCTGCCGGCCGTAAACTACCGCAGAAATCGCGAGCCGCCTCGCAGCCCCGCCTCAGCATCATGAGAACAGGCACTTTTTTGTCGCCAGCCGCCGCCACATTTGCCAGGATGCCTGTCAGGTTACACCCGGTCAGGATCGCGGCTGTGCATCACGCTGGCATATGCCCTGCCCTATTCGTTATCATCTGATTATCCTGCGCGCCTGGAATCCCTTTCGGTTTCATGGGCGTTGACCGCCAGAAATTTACCGCATTAAAAATGAGCTAAAACCTTATGCAAGAGCCAACCGAAAAGGACTTTCCTTCCCACACGCCGATGATGCAGCAGTACCTGCGTCTCAAGGCGGAGCATCCTGACATTCTGCTGTTTTACCGTATGGGTGACTTCTACGAGCTGTTTTATGACGATGCAAAACGTGCCTCGCAGCTGCTGGAGATTTCACTCACCAAGCGCGGTGCGTCAGCGGGCGAGCCGATTCCGATGGCGGGTGTGCCCTATCATGCGGTTGAAGGTTACCTGGCTAAACTGGTGCAGCTGGGCGAATCCGTTGCCATCTGCGAGCAGATAGGCGATCCGGCGCTGAGCAAAGGCCCGGTCGAACGCAAAGTGGTGCGCATCGTTACTCCAGGCACCATCAGTGATGAGGCGCTGTTGCAGGAGCGACACGACAATCTGCTGGCGGCGATCGTGCAAAGCCCGCGTGGTTTTGGCTACGCCACGCTGGATATCAGCTCAGGCCGTTTTCGCCTCAGCGAACCTGCCGATGCTGAAACCATGGCGGCAGAGCTGCAGCGTACCAATCCGGCGGAGCTGCTCTACCCCGAAGATTTTCAGGCGATGTCGCTAATCGATCAGCGACGCGGCCTGCGACGCCGTCCGCTGTGGGAGTTTGAGATCGATACCGCACGCCAGCAGCTGAACCTGCAGTTCGGCACCCGCGATCTCAATGGCTTCGGCGTGGAGAATGCGCACCTCGGACTGAGCGCGGCGGGCTGCCTGCTGCAGTATGTTAAAGATACCCAGCGCACCACGCTGCCCCACATCCGCTCGCTGAGCATGGAGCGGCAGCAGGACAGCATCATCATGGATGCGGCCACCCGCCGTAATCTGGAGATCACCCAGAACCTGGCAGGCGGCACCGACAACACCTTAGCGGCGGTGCTGGATAAAACGGTCACCCCGATGGGTAGCCGGATGCTGAAACGCTGGCTGCATATGCCGCTGCGCGATGCGCGCATCATTAACCAGCGTCAGGAGTCGATTGCTGAGCTGCAAAATCTCAGCGACGTGCTGCAACCGGTGCTGCGTCAGGTCGGCGATCTGGAGCGAATCCTGGCTCGCCTGGCCCTGCGCACCGCACGTCCGCGCGATCTGGCTCGCATGCGTCATGCGTTTCAGCAACTGCCGGAACTTAACCAGCTGCTGGCCGATGTTGAGGCGCCCCAGTTGCAGAAGCTGCGCACGCAGATGGGCGAGTTCACTGCGTTACGTGAGCTGCTGGAACAGGCGGTGATTGAGTCACCGCCGGTGCTGATCCGCGACGGCGGAGTGATTGCGCCCGGCTACAACGCGGAGCTGGATGAGTGGCGTGCACTGGCAGATGGCGCAACCGACTATCTTGACCGGCTGGAGATCCGCGAACGCGAGAAGCTGGGACTGGATACCCTGAAGGTCGGCTTTAACGGCGTGCATGGTTATTACATCCAGGTAAGCCGCGGACAGAGCCATCAGGTACCGATGCACTATGTGCGTCGTCAGACCCTGAAAAATGCTGAACGCTATATCATTCCGGAGCTGAAAGAGTACGAAGACAAAGTACTCACCTCCAAAGGTAAAGCGCTGTCGCTGGAAAAAAGCCTGTATGAGGCGCTGTTCGATCAGTTGCTGCCGCATCTTGAAGCGCTGCAGCTGAGTGCCGCCGCGCTGGCAGAGCTGGATGTGTTAAGCAACCTGGCAGAACGCGCCTGGTCCCTGAACTATTGCCGCCCGGTATTGCAGGATAAAGCCGGGATTAAAATCAGCGGCGGACGCCATCCGGTGGTGGAACAGGTTCTGAAAGAGCCGTTTATTGCCAACCCACTGTCACTGGCACCCCAGCGCAGAATGCTGATTATTACCGGCCCCAACATGGGCGGTAAAAGTACCTATATGCGTCAGGCGGCGCTGATTGCGCTGATGGCATGGATTGGCAGTTTTGTTCCTGCCGATGAGACGCTGATTGGCCCGCTGGATCGCATCTTTACCCGTGTCGGTGCCGCTGACGATCTCGCCTCCGGGCGCTCGACCTTTATGGTTGAGATGACCGAAACCGCTAACATCCTGCACAACGCCACCGAAAACAGCCTGGTGCTGATGGATGAGATTGGACGCGGAACATCCACCTACGACGGTTTATCGCTCGCCTGGGCCTGCGCCGAAAACCTGGCAAACCGTATCAAGGCGATGACGCTGTTTGCCACCCATTACTTCGAGCTGACAACCCTGCCGGAAAAAATGGAAGGCGTGGTCAACGTCCATCTGGATGCCGTTGAGCATGGCGACACGATCGCCTTTATGCACAGCGTCCAGGAGGGTGCGGCAAGTAAGAGCTATGGTCTGGCGGTGGCGGCGCTGGCCGGCGTACCCAAAGAGGTGATTAAGCGGGCACGCAATAAGCTGAAGGAACTTGAGACCGTTTCAAACCACTCCGCGTCATCGACGGTCGATGGCTCTCAGCTGCCGCTGCTGGTTGAAGAGACCTCGCCTGCCATGGAGGCGCTTGAGGCGCTGGATCCCGATACGCTGACACCGCGTCAGGCACTCGACTGGATTTATCGTCTTAAATCGCTGGTCTGACATTACATCCCGTACATCGCACCGCGTTAATGCGCGGTGCTATGCTCGCTCGCCCGCAAATCACTTTTCTGCAGACATAAAAAAAGCGATGGTTTTCACCATCGCTTTTCGCATTCAAACTCAGATTTACTGTTAACGATTATTCACGAAACAGTGCTTCAATGCTGAGGCCCTGCGCCTGCAGGATTTCACGCAGACGGCGTAAACCTTCAACCTGAATCTGGCGTACACGCTCGCGGGTTAAGCCGATTTCACGACCCACATCCTCAAGTGTTGCCGCTTCATAGCCCAACAGGCCGAAACGACGTGCCAGCACTTCACGCTGCTTGGCGTTCAGTTCGAACAGCCATTTAACGATGCTTTGTTTCATATCATCGTCCTGCGTGGTGTCTTCCGGGCCGTTGTCTTTCTCATCGGCCAGAATATCCAGCAGCGCTTTTTCAGAATCACCGCCTAATGGCGTATCAACCGAGGTAATGCGTTCGTTGAGACGTAACATGCGGCTTACGTCATCAACCGGTTTATCAAGCTGCTCTGCGATCTCTTCCGCACTCGGCTCATGGTCGAGCTTGTGGGAAAGTTCACGCGCAGTACGCAGATAAACATTCAGTTCTTTCACAATGTGAATCGGCAGACGGATGGTACGGGTTTGATTCATGATCGCCCGTTCAATAGTCTGACGAATCCACCAGGTGGCGTACGTTGAGAAACGGAACCCGCGCTCCGGGTCAAATTTCTCTACGGCGCGAATCAGGCCGAGGTTACCTTCTTCAATCAGGTCCAGCAGAGCTAAACCACGATTGCTGTAACGACGAGCGATTTTCACCACCAGGCGTAAGTTACTTTCGATCATACGGCGACGGGAAGGGATATCACCCCGCAATGCACGGCGAGCGAAAAAGACTTCTTCCTCTGCCGTTAACAACGGAGAATAGCCAATCTCCCCGAGATAGAGCTGCGTCGCATCTAACACACGTTGCGTCGCACCCTGTGATAGCAACTCTTCTTCCGCTACGTCGCTATCACTGGCTTCATTTTCAACGAGTGCCTTCTCGTCAAAAATTTCAGCTCCGTTCTCATCGAATTCCGCGTTCTCATGTAACTCGTTTACTTTCAGCGTATTCTGGCTCATAAGCGGCTCCTACCCGTGATTCCAGGGCAGAACATAAACCTGTTTTGTTCTGCCGGATTATCGCTGCGGTAAATAACGCAACGGGTTTACGGATTTCCCCTTGTAACGAATTTCAAAGTGTAATCTGACTGAACTGGTTCCGGTGCTACCCATGGTAGCGATCTTTTGCCCCGCCTTAACTTCCTGTTGTTCCCGGACCAGCATTGTATCGTTGTGGGCGTAGGCGCTCAGGTAATCATCGTTGTGTTTAATGATGATTAAATTACCGTAACCCCGGAGTGCGTTACCTGCGTAAACCACTCGTCCTGAAGCAGTGGCGACCACAGATTGTCCGCGCGTCCCGGCGATATCGATACCTTTATTGCCACCTTCGGCGGCAGAGAAGTTATCGATGATCTTCCCGTCAGTCGGCCAGCGCCAGCTTCCGACCGGCGTTGAACTGTTGGTTGTACTGCTAACCGTTGGGGGTGCGGTAACGACTGGAGCTGTTGTCGTTGCAACATTTGCTCCATTCGAAGGCAACATTTTGCTGCCACCCGAATTACCTGAATCATCAGAATACGTAATAACAGGTTGCTGTGCAACAGCAGGCGATTTAATTTGTGGCGCCGCCGGAACGCCGCCCTGCGTTGCATCAGCAACGGTAATGGGATTGCCGCCAGTAATCGGCTGACCCGACCCATTGCCAATCTGCAAAGTTTGTCCGACATTCAGGCCATATGGCGCCGGAACATTGTTGCGCTGGGCTAAATCACGGAAATCGTTGCCGGTAATCCAGGCGATGTAAAACAATGTGTCGCCACGCTTAACGGTATAAGTTTCACCGGAGTAGCTACCCTTAGGAATGTTCTGATAACTGCGATTGTAAACAATCCGGCCATTCTGCGTCTCAACATTGCTGTTGGTACTAATCATTCCACCACTAGCGGGGGCAGATGCTGAATTTTTGCTTAACATTTGTCCCTGGGCTGGCGTGGCAGGAACGCCGCCTGAACTCATGTCTGCTCCAGACTGGTTAGTGTTCATGCCACCATTGTCGCCAACGCGACTGATGGGTGCCTGTGAGTTGTCGCTGGAGCTACAGCCTGCCAGCCAAAAACCTACCAGTGAAAGCGCCGCCAGACGGCGTAACTGAAAAAGTGTGCTTCCCGTGCTCATTAATCCCCCGTGATGGCAACTCTGATCTATCTGTTTCACTGTATCTGCCAGCAGGATACTCTGCGCGGCGCGATAAAATCTGCGTTTTCGATGAATAAACTGGATAGTAACAACATCAGGTACGTGGTGCTATGAAACAGTTGTGAAGAAATACGAAGAGGGTCAGGCCAGATCGCCCTGCACCAGCGGGACAAAACGCACTGGTTCAATGGTCTCTTCCATCACCTCTTCGCCCTGACGACGCAGGCGCTTCAGTACCTGCTGATCTTCGCCAACCGGCAACACCATGATGCCGCCTTCTGCCAGTTGTGCTATCAGCGCAATCGGAATTTCAGGCGGTGCAGCCGTGACGATGATGGCATCGAAGGGGCCACGTGAAGGCCAGCCCTGCCAGCCATCACCATGACGGGTTGAGACATTATGCAGATCCAGCTGTTTCAGACGGCGCTTGGCCTGCCACTGCAGCCCTTTGATGCGTTCCACTGAATAAACATGGTCCACCAGATGGGCAAGAATCGCCGTCTGATAACCTGAACCCGTACCAATCTCCAGCACACGCGAATGCGGATTAAGTCCGAGCAGCGCGGTCATCCGCGCAACCATGTAGGGCTGTGATATCGTCTGACCGGAGCCGATGGGCAAGGCAACATTGTCCCAGGCTTTATGCTCGAACGCTTCGTCGATAAAACGTTCGCGCGGCACCTCGCTGATGGCTTTCAGCAGGTTTTCATCATCGATGCCCTGCTGACGCAGTTGTGACAGCAACGTCTCAATACGCCGATTCACCATGCCAGGTTCACCTCAGCTTTAGCCAGCCAGTCACTGAGCACGTTCTGCGCGCTGTGCGCCGTTAAATCGACATGCAGTGCCGTGACAGAGACGTAGCCCTGATCCACGGCGGCGAAGTCTGTATCCGGGCCCGCATCCAGTTTTTCGCCTGGCGGACCAATCCAGTAGTGTGTATTGCCACGCGGATCCTGCTGCGCAATCACCTGATCCGCCGGATGGCGGCTGCCACAGCGCGTCACGCGGATGCCTTTGAGTTCAGATAACGGCAGATCGGGAACGTTGATGTTGAGAATGCGGCCGGTGCGCAGCGGTTCATGCGTCAGCGCCCTGAGGAGCGCGCAGGTCACGGCCGCCGCGGTGGCGTAGTGCTGATGGCCATTGAGCGAAACCGCGATAGCCGGTAAGCCAAGATGTCGCCCTTCCATCGCTGCCGCCACCGTGCCGGAGTAGATCACATCATCGCCCAGATTGGGGCCGGCATTGATGCCCGACACCACAATGTCGGGACGCGGCTGCATCAGCGCATTCACCCCCAGATAGACGCAGTCGGTCGGCGTCCCCATCTGGACGGCGATATCGCCGTTTTCATGGGTGAAGGTGCGCAGAGGCGTTTCCAACGTTAATGAGTTCGAGGCACCGCTTCGGTTACGATCGGGGGCAACAACCTGCACGTCAGCAATCTGCCGCAGGGCTTTCGCCAGAGTCTGAATGCCTGGCGCATGAATGCCGTCATCGTTACTGAGCAATATCCGCATTTCGTTCTGACCTTTTTTTATTCGACTGGTCGCCGTGACGGAACCTGTTTTAACGGCATGGCAACAGGTGAGGAATAGACGGCGATTTTTGCATTCTAGCGAGGCGCGCAAGGAAGTGGTAGGCGTAAATCACACGACGGTGGGGGTTTGCCGCAACATTACCCACACTGCGGGTCAGGTTGCGGCGAAGATTACTCATCAATCTGATCGGGCGAGTCCGCGTGGGTCAGCAGCTCCCGGACCACGCTGGTGGCAAAGCTGCCCGCTGGCAGCCAGAATGCCAGTTCCAGCGTAACATCATCCCACCAGCTCCACTGCATATCGCGCGGCACCATCAACATGGCACGGCGTGCAGCATCGACCTTTTCACGTTCAATCAGTCCCAGCAGCAGCGTCTCATCAGCCAGCGCCTGCTGTTCAAAGGCCAGCGCGTCAGCCTGCGGGCCAGGCTCGCCCCGTCCCGGCAGCGGCGCGGTGATGCGCAGCTCATGCTGCTCAACCCGGCGCTGTGACTCTGCCAGTTCATCAGGCTGGGCGACAAACCAGCTGCCTCGTCCGGTCAGCTGCAACGCATCGCCGTTGAGCACCTGAGTCAGCCCACCCTGCTGTTGCAGACGCGCACTGGTCACCTGATTAAACAGCGCACTGCGCGCGGCAGAGAGCATCAGGCTGCGCTTGTTGCGGTCGCGAATAATGATCTCATTGCGCGCCCACTTTTCAGCCATCACCAGGTTATTGCCGCCGCGACCAAAGCGCTGTTCACCAAAATAGTTCGGCACGCCCGCATCGCGAATCTGCGCCAGACGCGTTTCAACCGCATCACGGTCACTGATCTGGCGGATGATCAGCCGGAACGCGTTCCCCGCCAGTGCGCCGATGCGCAGCTTACGTTTGTGGCGCACCGCCTGCAGAATCTCGACCCCTTCCAGCTCAAAACCGCGCAGATCGGGCATCGCATTACCCGGCAGGCGAAAACAGAGAGTCTGTTCCGTCACCGCATGGCGATCTTTCATTCCGGCATAACTCATGTCGCGCTGATGAATACCGAGATACTTCGCCAGTGCCTCAGCCACAAAGCGGGTATTGGCCCCCACTTTACGGATGCGCACCAGCAGGTGCTCACCTTCACCATCCGCGCCATAACCGAGATCCTCAACCACCACGAAATCTTCCGGATTGGCTTTGATCACGCCGGAGGCCACGGGTGTGCCGTGCAGGTAATTCAGCATCATTGGCTGTCAGCTTTCAGGACTAACGCCACCGCTTCACAGGCGATGCCTTCGCCGCGCCCGGTAAAGCCCAGCTTCTCGGTGGTGGTCGCTTTGACGTTGACCGCATCCATATGGCAGCCCAGATCTTCTGCAATATTGATCCGCATCTGTGGCACGTGCGGCAGCATTTTCGGTGCCTGAGCAATAATCGTGACGTCGACATTACCGATGCGATAGCCTTTGGCTTCGATACGGCGCCAGGCCTCACGCAGCAAGCCGCGGCTGTCCGCCCCTTTAAAGGCCGGATCGGTGTCAGGAAAAAGCTTGCCGATATCGCCCATCGCCACTGCGCCCAGCAGCGCGTCAGTCAGCGCGTGCAGCGCCACATCGCCATCCGAATGGGCGATAAAACCCTGCTCAAACGGGATCCGCACACCGCCAATCACTAACGGACCCTCTCCGCCAAAGGCGTGAACGTCAAAACCGTGACCGATACGCATCATGCGCTCTCCTTTAATTGAATCTGACTCAGATAAAAAGCCGCCAGCGCCAGATCTTCTGGCCGGGTGACTTTGATGTTATCACTGCGTCCGCTGACTAACAGCGGGTGGTAGCCGCAATACTCCAGCGCCGAGGCTTCATCGGTGATGGTCGCGCCTTCTGCCAGCGCCCGCGTCAGGCAGGCGGTGAGCAGCGCATGAGGGAAAAATTGCGGCGTTAAGGCGTGCCAGAGATCGTCGCGCTCTACGGTATGGGCCACCGCGGCTTTGCCCGGCTCGCCCCGTTTCATGGTGTCACGCACTGGCGCGGCCAGAATCCCGCCAACGTGGCTCTGTTCACGCACGTTGAGCAGTTGCTGGAGATCGTCGGGATGCAGACAGGGACGCGCGGCATCATGGACCAGCACCCAGGCGGAACCCTGTGCGGCCTGCAATCCGGCCAGCACCGATTCGGCGCGGGTCTCTCCGCCTGTCACCCTGAGCACGCGCGGATCGCGTGCCAGCGGCAGTGAAGCGAAGTGCTGATCATCAGGACTGAGGGCGACAATCACCTGTTTGATAGCGGGATGGGAAAACAGACGCGCAATGCTGTGTTCCAGAAGGGTGTGCTGACCAATCGTCAGATACTGCTTCGGACAGGTTGCCTGCATGCGGCTGCCGATCCCGGCAGCGGGCACCACGGCAATCACATCCGCAAGGGAGGCCAGAGTGTTCATGTTTTATCGTTGTTGGTTAAGCGCTGCTTGTTGCGCGTTGCGTTTGTTCTGGTCAGGCACCAGACGATAGAAAGTCTCACCGGGCTTAATCATGCCCAGTTCATTGCGTGCACGCTCCTCGATCGCTTCCGAGCCGCCATTGAGATCGTCAATTTCGGCAAACAGCTGATCGTTTCGCGATTTCAGTTTGGCATTGTTTGCCTGTTGCACCGCGACATCATCATTGACGCGCGTATAGTCATGGATGCCATTTTTCCCCAGCCACAACGAATATTGCAGCCAGCCAAGCAGCACCAATAACAGTAACGTCAGTTTTCCCATCCCGCCCCCTAAAAACGGCCCAATCATCCCATAACTTTGCACAGGACTCCACACCAGCGGAGAAAATGGCGCGCTTTGCTGCGCGTCTGCGCAAAATATGAATCAGTACCGATTCAGACGGGAAAAGATTTGTAACCTGCCGATGCGTTTGCACATCAGCGCGGGCGCACTGAGGGCTTACCAGCCGGAGAGAAAAGAGAACATTAACCAGAAGAGCGTGACCACCATGATCACCGTGGCGAGCGCGGCCCACAGCCACTGTCCACTCAGCAGCGTATTCAGCGCGATACCCGTGACCACCGCAACCGGCAGCAGCGCCAGAAAGAATGGCCAGGTATAAAGAAAGAAGAACAGTGTGTTAGAGCCGAACAGCAGGAAAGGAATCGCCAGCGCGCACCAGTAAGCGAGAAAGCCGATAACGCCGCCCGGCAGCAATGAGCGCGGCTCATCCGGGGAGGAGTCATCTTTTCGAGCGAGCATTGGGGTAATGTTCTGCATAGGCATCCTGTTGGCGCGAGGGCGGCAAATCAGAAACGATTTGCCGCTGTCTCTTCAGGATCTGATGATATCGCGGTCACGCAGCAGGTCTAACAATTGGGCGGCCAGTTTTGTAACCAATTGTTCGCCATCCAGCTGGATTTCCGGGCTATCGGGCGCCTCATAGACGCTGTCGATGCCGGTGAAATTACGCAGTTCACCGGCGCGCGCTTTGCGATACAACCCTTTCGGATCACGCGCTTCACACACGGCTAACGGCGTATCGACAAATACCTCGATAAACTGTCCCGGCTCCAGCAGATCGCGCACCATCTGACGCTCGGCGCGATGCGGCGAAATAAAGGCAGTGAGCACCACGAGTCCGGCATCCACCATCAGTTTCGCCACTTCACCGACGCGACGGATATTCTCTTTACGGTCATCATCGCTGAAACCGAGGTCACGACAGAGGCCGTGACGCACATTGTCACCATCCAGCAGATAGGTGCTGACGCCGATGCGGTGCAGCGCCTGCTCCAGCGCACCGGCAACGGTGGATTTCCCCGAGCCCGAAAGCCCGGTGAACCACAGCACCACGCCCTGATGGCCATGCTGCTGTTCGCGTGAGGCGCGTGTCACCGGATGATCATGCCACACCACGTTATCGTCGTGCTGCGCCATTACTGACCGCCCAGCAGGTCGCGCGCATTCCAGTGTGGGAAGTGGCGGCGCACCAGCGCATTCAGTTCCAGCTCAAACGCGCTGAACTCGCCGGTATTAACCGGGGCATCATGGTTTGGCTGATGGATCATGCCGGCACCCACGGTGACGTTGCTCAGGCGATCGATAAAGATCATGCCGCCGGTTACCGGGTTCTGCTGATAGCTGTCGAGCACCATCGGTTCATCAAAGGTGATCTCAATGCGACCGATACCGTTCAGCGGCAGCGTATCGACCTGACGCGTCTCCAGCGAGTTGATCTCGACCTGATGCAGCACCTTCTCTACCCGGCCACGGGTTTTCTTACCGGCGATTTTCAGGTCATAACTCTGACCGGCCTGCAGTGGCTGTTCTGCCATCCAGACCACGTCAACGCTGGCAGACTGAACCGCTGCCAGCTCTTCACTGGCATCCACCAGCAGATCGCCACGGCTGATATCAATCTCATCCTGCAGCACCAGGGTAATCGCTTCGCCTGCACCCGCTTCCTGCAGATCGCCATCGAAGGTCACAATGCGGGCAATGGTCGACTCCACGCCAGAAGGCAGCACTTTAACGCGCTGGCCTACCTGCACGCTGCCCGACGCCAGGGTGCCGGCATAGCCACGAAAATCGAGGTTCGGACGGTTGACATACTGCACCGGGAAACGCATCGGCTGATGATCGACGACGCGCTTCAGCTCCACAGTCTCCAGCACATCCAGCAGCGTCGGGCCGCTATACCACGGCATGGTCTGACTGGCAGAGGCGACGTTATCCCCTTCCAGCGCCGACATCGGCACAAAGCGGATATCGAGGTCTTCCGGCAGCTGCGCAGCAAAGTCGAGGTAATCCTGTTTTATCTGTTCGAAGCGCTCCTGGTTGTACTCCACCAGATCCATCTTATTGATTGCCACCACCAGGTGTTTGATACCCAGCAGCGTCGAGATAAAGCTGTGGCGGCGGGTCTGATCCAGTACGCCTTTACGCGCATCGATCAGCAGGATCGCCAGATCGCAGGTTGACGCGCCGGTCGCCATGTTACGGGTGTACTGCTCATGTCCCGGCGTGTCGGCGATAATAAATTTACGCTTTTCGGTCGAGAAGTAGCGGTAGGCCACATCAATGGTAATGCCCTGCTCACGCTCAGCCTGCAGACCATCCACCAGCAGCGCCAGATCGAGCTTCTCGCCCTGGGTGCCGTGACGTTTGCTGTCGTTGTGCAGCGACGAGAGCTGATCTTCATAGATCTGACGGGTGTCGTGTAGCAGACGTCCAATCAGGGTACTTTTTCCGTCATCAACGCTGCCGCAGGTCAGAAAACGCAGCAGGCTCTTGTGCTGTTGCGTGGTCAGCCAGGCTTCAACGCCGCCCTGGTCGGCAATCTGTTGTGCAATTACGGTATTCATCTGGCGTCTCCTTAGAAATAACCCTGACGTTTTTTCAGTTCCATCGAACCGGACTGATCGCGATCGATCATGCGGCCCTGACGCTCGCTGGTGGTGGAAACCAGCATCTCTTCGATGATCTCCGGCAGCGTCTGCGCTTCAGACTCTACCGCGCCGGTCAGCGGCCAGCAGCCGAGCGTACGGAAACGGACCATCCGTTCGGTGATCTCTTCTCCCGGCTGCAGGTTGATGCGATCGTCATCGATCATCATCAGCATGCCATCACGCTCCAGCACCGGACGCGGTGCGGCGAGATAGAGCGGCACGATCTCGATGTTTTCCAGGAAGATGTACTGCCAGATATCCAGTTCGGTCCAGTTCGACAGCGGGAAGACGCGGATGCTTTCACCCTTGTTGATCTGACCGTTGTAGTTGTGCCACAGCTCAGGGCGCTGGTTTTTCGGATCCCAGCGATGGAAGCGGTCACGGAATGAGTAGATACGCTCTTTGGCGCGTGACTTCTCTTCATCACGACGTGCGCCGCCAAAGGCTGCATCAAAACCATATTTGTTCAGCGCCTGCTTCAGCCCTTCGGTTTTCATGATGTCAGTGTGTTTGGCACTGCCGTGAACAAAGGGGTTGATGCCCATCGCTACGCCTTCCGGGTTGCGGTGAACCAGCAACTCTGCGCCCATCGCTTTCACGGTGCGATCGCGAAATTCGTACATTTCACGGAATTTCCAGCCGGTATCCACATGCAGCAACGGGAACGGCAGCGTGCCTGGGTAGAAGGCTTTACGCGCCAGATGGAGCATGACCGAGGAGTCTTTGCCGATGGAGTACATCATCACCGGATTGCTGAACTCCGCCGCCACTTCGCGAATGATGTGGATACTCTCCGCCTCCAGCTGACGCAGATGAGTGAGTCGTTTTTGGTCCATGATTTTCCCTCAAGCCAGATTGACAACGGCGGACTCGCGAGCCCCCTGCTGTGCTGAATGTTTAAACCAGGCGAGTTGCCCGTGCAGATTAACCACCTCTCCGATCACCAGCAGCGCCGGAGTGGGTGCCGAGGCGGCCAGCGCCTCAAGTTGTTCTAAGGTGCCGGTCAGCACCTGTTGATCCTGACGGGTGCCGCGACTGATCACCGCCACCGGCGTTGATGGCGCGCGACCGTGCTGAATCAGCGCCTCGCTGATGGCAGCGGCTTTAACGGTTCCCATGTAGATCGCCAGCGTCTGACGCGCACGCGCCAGCGATGGCCAGTCAATGTCATCCCCATCGGGACGGCAGTGACCGGTAATAAACATCACGCTCTGCGCGTAGTCACGGTGGGTCAGCGGAATACCGGCATAGGCCGTCGCACCGGCTGCCGCGGTGACGCCCGGCACCACCTGGAACGGCACACCCGCCTGCTGAGCCGCCTGCAGCTCTTCGCCGCCGCGGCCAAAGATAAAGGGATCGCCGCCCTTGAGGCGCACGACGCGCTTGCCTTTCAGCGCCAGTGAAACCAGCATCTGATTGATCTCTTCCTGCGGCAACGTGTGCGCGCTGGCCCGTTTGCCGACGCAGATGCGATCGGCATCGCGGCGCACCAGATCCAGCACCTCTTCGCTGACCAGATGGTCGTAGAGCACCACATCGGCTAACTGCATCACCTGCAGGCCACGCAGCGTCAGCAGACCGCTGTCGCCCGGCCCGGCGCCCACCAGAAAGATCTCGCCCTGACGGGTCGGCTCTTCCTGCAGTTCGCGGTCCAGCGTGCGTTTCGCCTCTTCGACGTTACCGGCAGACATCTCACTGGCGAACCGGCCGTCGAAAGCGCGTTCCCAGAAGCGCCGACGGTCAGACATGCGGCTGAAGCGCTGTTTGACTTTATCGCGCCAGAGTCCGGCCACTTCAGCCATCTGACCCAGACTGGCAGGCAGCAGCGTTTCGATTTTTTCGCGCAGCATGCGTGCCAGCACCGGTGCGGTGCCGCTGGAGGAGATCGCCACCACCAGCGGTGAGCGGTCAACAATCGAGGGGAAGATAAAGGTGCATTTTGGCTGGTCATCCACCACGTTAACCAGCTTATGCCGCGCGTTGGCGGCTTCAAACACCTGGCTGTTGAGATGGTTGTCGTCGGTGGCGGCAATCACCAGGAAAACGCCATCCAGCTGGGCCGGGTCAAATTCGGTCGCCAGCCACTCCAGCTCCTGCTTATCCAGCAGTGCCTGCAGTTCAGGGCAGAGTTCACGAGATGCGATCAGAACGCGCGCGCGTGCACGGCGCAGCAGTTCAATTTTTCGCGCCGCAATATCTCCCCCGCCGACAACCAGAACCGGGCGGCCAGAAAGATCGGCAAAAAGAGGCAAATAGTCCACGTTAACCCTGATGTTTTAACTTTGTATTAACGCGACTATACGTCGCTGGGTTTATCCAGATGAAATTACGAATTGGAATGAGTAGTTACCGAATGGAATAACGACGCCGCAAAGCACAGAACAATTTGGTCTTAACAGATGAAATTTAATGGCTTTTTCGTGAACAAGCTCACATATTGAAAGCCACACCTGCGGCAGCAAAAGCAGATAAGTGCCAGCGATAATGGTCCGTTACGCTTTTCGGTAGTGACAGCGCCCGATTCCACTAACAAAGTCACGGGACAAAAAGGATATAATGCGCGCGGCATGGCTGGCCCTGGCCCCCATGCGGAACGGCTCCCGAATAATGAAAAAGGATGCACTATGTTTTATTCCCTCCGCTTGAGGGTAGCGACAATTTTATTTGGCGCACTCATTTCTCCGCTGGCTCTGGCCACTCCGCCTGGCCAGTTTGCCGAACAGCAGGTCCGGCACATCGCCACCTTGTTTCCTGGCCGGATGAGCGGCAGCCCGGCTGAGCTGATGGCAGCCGACTACCTGCAACAGCAATTTACCGCGCTGGGGTATAAGACCAATACCCGCCAGTTCAGGACCGGCTATAAGTGGCAGGAAGAGGATGGCACGCAGCGCTGGCATAAGCTCACGGCAACCTCGGTGATTGCCGCGCGTGCAGGCAGCGTGCCGCAGGAGATTCTGATCGTGGCACATCTGGATACCTGGACGCCGCAAAATAGCAGCCAGGCCCAGCACAATCTGGGCGGCTTACGCCTGCAGGGCGTCGATGATAATGCATCGGGTCTTGGCGTAATGCTGGAGCTGGCGCAGCAGCTAAGCCGCAAACCGCTGCACTACGGCATACGCTTTGTGGCGCTGAGCGCCGGAGAGGCGGATCTGCACGGCATGGATGATTATGTTGAGCGGATGAGCACGCGTGAGAAGAAGAATACCCTGCTGGTCATCGATCTGAATAGCCTGATCACCGGCGATCATCTCTATTTTAACAGCGGCATGAATACGCCCCGGGCGGTGCGCAAGCAGACCAGCGAACGAGCCCTGTTACTGGCACGCCAGCAGGGCATTCCCGCCGCCAGTCATCAGCTGAACCGTAAAGATTTTGACGCTCTTAATGCCTTCGACAAGGCGGGCTTTCCGCTGCTGGATGTGACCGCCAGCAACTGGACGCTGGGTAATAAAGATGGTGCGCTGCAGCGTCATCGTAGTCCCCACTTTCCTGATGGCGTTACCCGCCATCAGACTGACCTGGATAATCTGAGCTATCTCGACCGCTGGCTGCCGGGGCAGATAACCTTGCGAACCCGCGACAGCGTTCGCGTGCTGCTGCCGCTGCTCAGTGAACTGACCAATCCCAAAGTGTAAGGATCTGACATGTACGTGGTCTTTCTGAATTACGTTCGTCCGGTAGAAGAAGTTGAAGCGCTGCTGGCAGCCCATATCGAATGGCTGGATCGCTATTTTGACGCGGGCTTTTTTATTGCAGCGGGACGTAAAGATCCGCGCACGGGCGGCATGTTACTGGTCAGGGAGATGGAACGAGAAGAGCTGGATGCAATTTTAGCGGAAGATCCGTTTGTCACGGTGGCAGAGTATGAGGTGACGAAAGTGAATGTGACCCGTGCAGCAGAGGCGTTTGCCGGATTAAAAGGCGCTTAGCTTTCCGCCTGACTGCAGCCAAAAACTTCTCTCCCTGTGTGCGGGGAGAGAAGTCCTGCGTCAGCCTTCGTGCAGACCACACTCGCGCTTGAGGCCGAAGAAGCGCGTCTCTTCTTCTGCCATACCCGGCTCCCACTTGCGGGTGGTATGGGTATCGCCCACCGATAGATAGCCTTCATCCCACAGCGGATGGTACTTCAGCTTATGCTGCTCCAGATACTGATGAATCTGGCGGTTATCCCAGTCGATAATCGGCAGCAGCTTAAAGACGCCACGCTGGACGCCCAGCACCGGCAGATTCGCCCGGCTGCCCGACTGGTCGCGGCGCAATCCGGCAAACCAGGTCTGCGCGCCCAGGGTTTCAATGGCGCGATTCATCGGCTCAACTTTGTTGATCTCGTTATATTTCTCAATCCCCTCGACGCCCTGCTCCCACAGTTTGCCGTAGCGCGCTTCCTGCCAGGCCGGTGAGGTTTCGGCACGGAACACTTTAAGGTTGAGATTGAGCTGGTCCGCCAGCTCATCAATAAAACGATAGGTCTCCGGGAACAGATAGCCGGTGTCGGTCAGGATCACCGGAATATCGGGCTGCAGACGCGTCACCAGATGCAGCGACACCGCGGCCTGAATACCGAAACTGGAGGAGAGCACATAGGCACCCGGCAGATTCTCCAGCGCCCAGCTGACCCGCTCTTCCGCTGATGACTTCTCCAGCTGCGCATTGGTCGCGGCCAGCGCCATAGCACGCTGGACTTTGGACATCCCATTCAGTGCTGCGAGGTCGGGGTGACTCATTTTGCTTCCTCCCAAAAATCGCGTGCCGGGTCCAGCACCGGCGCAACAATGCCCGCGCGGATGGTGAAATCACCAAAGCCTTCCGCGGCCTGGCGCTCAGTGGCCCAGCGTCCCACCAGCTCATCAATGGTGGCGAGAATTTCGCTTTCGTTAATGTTTTCACGGTACATGCGGGGAATACGCGTTCCGCTGCGGTTTCCACCCAGATGCAGGTTGTAGCGACCTGGCGCTTTACCCACCAGACCCAGCTCAGCCAGCATGGCACGGCCACAGCCGTTGGGACAACCGGTAACGCGTAACACTATGTGCTCATCGCCAACGCCATGCGCATGCATGATCCCTTCCACTTTGGTCACGAAGGCAGGCAGGAAGCGCTCGGCTTCTGCCATCGCCAGCGGACAGGTCGGGAACGCCACGCAGGCCATCGAGTTTTCGCGCTGTGCCGTAACGTGATCCATCAGACCATGTTCGCGCGCGATTGCTTCGATCTGCGCTTTTTCGCTTTCCGGCACGCCCGCCACAATCAGGTTCTGATTAGCGGTCAGGCGGAAATCGCCCTGATGAATTTTTGCAATTTCAGCGATGCCGCTTTTTAGTGGTCGGCCCGGATAGTCGAGCAGGCGACCATTTTCGATAAACAGCGTCAGGTGCCATTTGTTGTCGATGCCTTTAATCCAGCCAATACGATCGCCACGGGTGGTGAACTCATAAGGACGGATCGGCTCAAACGTCACACCGGCACGTTTTTCAACTTCGGCTTTAAAGGTCTCGACGCCAACGCGTTCCAGGGTGTACTTGGTTTTAGCGTTTTTACGGTCGGTACGGTTGCCCCAGTCGCGCTGCGTCGTGACCACCGCCTCGGCGACGTCGAGGATCTTCTCCACCGGGAAATAGCCAAACTCGCTGGCGGTGCGCGCATAGGTCGCTTTGTTACCGTGCTCAATCGACAGCCCGCCACCCACCAGCAGGTTAAAGCCCACCAGCTTGCCGTGCTCGACGACAGCGACAAAGTTCAGATCGTTGGCGTGCAGATCCACGTCGTTATGCGGCGGGATCACTACGGTGGTTTTGAATTTACGCGGCAGATACGTTTCACCGAGGATCGGCTCTTCGTCGGTGGTGGCGACTTTTTCTTTATCCCACCAGATCTCCGCATAGGCACGGGTGCGTGGCAGCAGATGCTCAGAGAGTTTCTTCGCCCACTCATACGCTTCCTGATGCAGCTCCGACTCAACCGGGTTCGACGTACAGAGCACGTTACGGTTAACGTCGTTGGCGGTCGCCAGCGCATCCAGCCCCACCTCATGCAGCATCTGATGCGTCGGCTTGACGTTCTTCTTCAGAATGCCGTGAAACTGGAAGGTCTGACGGTTAGTCAGACGGATGCTGCCATAGATGGTTTTATCGGTGGCAAATTTGTCGATGGCCAGCCACTGAGTCGGCGTAATGATGCCGCCCGGTAACCGGCAACGCAGCATCATGGCGTGGCGCGGCTCCAGCTTCTGCTCAGCACGTTCGGCACGAATATCGCGATCGTCCTGCTGGTACATGCCGTGAAAACGAATCAGCAGGAAGTTGTCGCCGGTAAAACCGCCGGTCAGACCCTCTTCCAGATCTTCTTTAATGGTGCCGCGCAGATAGTTGCTCTGCTTCTTCAGACGCTCAGCGTCTGCTAATTTGCCTTCTACAACCAGCGGTCCAGGGTGTTTATCGCTCATTAGTAAACGTCTCGCTGATAACGGCGCTCAATGCGCAGCTCACTTAAAAATTCGTCGGCCGTTTCACGATCCATTCCGCCGTGTTCGACCACCACATCCAGCAATGCCTGCTCGACGTCTTTTGCCATACGATTCGCGTCGCCACAGACATAAAGATGCGCGCCCTCTTCGATCCAGCGCCACACTTCGGCCCCTTTCGCGCGGATCTTATCCTGTACGTAAATCTTCTCTGCCTGATCGCGTGACCAGGCGAGGTCGATATGAGTCAGCAGACCATCCTTAACATATTTCTGCCACTCCACCTGATAGAGGAAATCGTCGGTGAAGTGCGGATTACCAAAGAATAGCCAGTTTTTGCCGCCGGCACCGTCGTTGTCGCGCTGCTGCATAAAGGCGCGGAACGGCGCGATGCCGGTGCCCGGGCCAATCATGATCACTGGCGCATCCGGATTAGCCGGCAGGCGGAAGTTGTCGTTGTGTTCGATGAAGACCCGGACTTCGCCCTCTTCTTCGATGCGATCGGCCAGCCAGGTCGATGCACCGCCGCCGCGCTGGCGACCTTCAATATCAAAGCGAACGGCACCGACGGTGATATGCACTTCGGTATCGGTTTCAGCCTGCGAAGAGGCGATAGAGTAGAGGCGCGGCGTCAGCGGTCGCAGCAGTCCGGTCAGCTGTTCAGCGCTGAGTTCGGACGGTGCCAGGCGCACCATATCCGCAATCGGATAGTGCTGCGCATAGTGCTGCAGCCTGGCTTTATCATCCACCAGTGAGAGCAACTCCGCGTTGCGTGACAGCTGGGCATACTGCGCCACGATCTGCGCGGTGTTAACCGTCAGCTCGAAATGCTTCTGCAGCGCCTCCGCCAGCGGCAGGGTTTTCCCCTGAACCTCTACCGGCTCATCGCCTTTCAGCCAGACCAGCTCCAGCAGTTCGCTGACCAGCGCCGCGTCGTTCTCATACCAGACGCCCAGCGCATCGCCAGGCTGGTAGCGCAGACCGGAATCGCCCAGATCGATTTCGATATGGCGCACATCTTTATCTGAGTCCCGTCCGGTAATTTTCTGATTCACCGCCAGACTCGCGCTGAGCGGCGACTCTTTAGTATAGGGGCTGGTGGTGACTTCGTTGACGCTGCCGGCTGCTGTCGCCGCAGCCTGCGCCGGGGATTCAGTGGGAACGCGTTTCTTGAGAATTTCCGTCAGTGCATTGCGCCAGGCGGTGGCCTGCTCCGCATACTCTACATCCGCATCAACGCGATCCAGCAGACGCTCACCGCCCAGCTCCGCCAGTCGGCTGTCAAAATCTTTACCCGCCTGACTGAAGAATTCATAAGAGGTGTCGCCCAGGCCAAACACTGCGAAGGCGGCACCCTCCATTTTCGGTGCCTTTTTCGACATCAGGAATTTATGCAGCGCCACCGCCTCTTCCGGCGGTTCGCCTTCGCCCTGCGTGGAGGTTACAACCACCAGCATTTTTTCCTGGCCAATCTGTTTGAACTTGTAGTCACCGGCATTCACCAGATTTACGTTCAGCTTTGCGGCCAGCAGGTCATCACGCAACTGCTCAGCCAGACGACGTGCGTTGCCGGTCTGGGAAGCGGAAAGCAGCGTAATGGCGGGCGCTTCGGCCGGAGCCGGAGCCGGAGCAGATGCAGTGCTGGCGACGGCGCTACCCGGGGTCTGTTCCACCCTGCCCCAGAAATAGCCTGACAGCCACGCCAGTTGAGTCGGGGAATAATCTGTCGCCGCCGCCTGTAAGCGAGCGAGTTGTTCCGGGGAGAGCGGAAGCATTGAACCAGGTGCCTGAGTCGTCATCGCGTTAAAAATTCCAGTATCAGAAGTCCGGACCGTAAAATGGCGGAAGAGTGCGTAGGTTACCGGTCCGTATATTAACGATTAAATACACCTTCGACATATCAAATAACCAAAATGACTAAATGGTTTTCCAGGTAGGAATAATCGTTAAAAGTGGTAAGCAAAGCGGTGATATATCAGTTAATTAGCTGGACGACACTGTATAAACGCGCAGGAAAAGTATCGGTTTGTGCGGTTCGGGTGCGAAAAAAGCGGTAATCAGGTAGAATTCAGCGGTTTTTTAATGTCTGAGAACCATTATGTCTACCACCTTGTTTAAAGAGTTCCAGTTCGAAGCCGCGCATCATCTACCGAATGTGCCGGCCGGACACAAATGTGGCCGTCTGCACGGTCATTCGTTCCTGGTTCGTCTGGAGATTACCGGCGAAGTGGATGCGCATACCGGCTGGGTTATGGATTTTGCTGAGCTGAAGGCGGCGTTTAAGCCGGTCTACAATCGGCTGGACCACTACTATCTGAATGATATTCCCGGCCTGGAAAATCCCACCAGCGAAGTGCTGGCGAAATGGATCTGGGATCAGATGAAGCCGCAACTGCCGCTGCTTAGCGCGGTGATGATCAAAGAAACCTGCACCGCAGGCTGCGTTTACCGCGGCTAACCCTGTCGGATCGAACCCTTCGATCCGACGCGGCTTTTCTCTCCGTTCTGCCTCTGACGCTCAACGCTTTCCTGTGGTTAACGGCTCAATGCGTGCCGCTTTATCAGGATCAGGCGATATTGAGATATTTATGGGTCTGCATCGACAGACGCCAGTTACGGGCAATGCAGGTCTCAATACAGAGCCGGGTTGCATCATCTTTGCGGCTGATCGGCTGCAGGGCGATGATACGCGCTTTGGTGTCATCAATGCCTGCCAGCAGCCGATCCAGCGCTTCCACATCACGCTCGCGCGCCACCGGATGCTTGATTTCATCGGCCCGGCTCAGCGCCTGGGGCAGAACATCGTAGCCGCCGCGCATGTTGACCTTCGGCGAGACGGTCACCCAGGTCCGTTCGGAACAGTGGATCTCGTGGGTTCCGCTGGTCTCAATCTGGCACTGGAAACCGTGCTGCTCCAGCGCAGTGGTTAACGGACGCAGATCGTAAATCGCCGGTTCACCACCGGTGATGACCACATGACGCGCCGTCCAGCCCTGCTGCGCAATGGCACTCACCAGGGTCGCCGCGTCGGCATCCCCCCAGGCGTCGCTTTCCACCGTCTTGATCAAAATATCGCCCAGCGACGTTTCCCGATCTGTCCGCTTTTCCCAGGTGTGTTTGGTATCGCACCAGCTACAGCCCACCGGGCATCCCTGCAAACGAATGAAAATGGCAGGCACGCCGGTGTAATAACCTTCGCCCTGCAGTGTCTGGAACATTTCGTTAATCGGGTATTGCATTACGGACTCGCTTGAAAAAAACAGGGCGCTGATTATGGCAGATTTGCCGCGCAGCTCAACCACGCGTTGTGCCTTTTCTCCGCGCCGGACAAAACACAAATGAGGGGCTTCAGACGGCTGACAGGCTCAGAACGTGGATGGCCAGGACCGAAGAGCAAAGCGTCCCGCGCTCAGGACAAAAACGCCGGAAGCGTTTTTGAACAACGCAAAACGTTGTCCCGGTAACGGGCGTACCTCAGGGATGAGGTGCGTAATCGCGCGGACCCGGCCGGCAGAGATGCCGCTTTGGCGATCGGGCCTTGCCATCTGCGTCTGCACACCGCCACCAACAAAAAGCCCCGCACAAGGCGGGGCTTCAGAGGCCGATGATGTCACTTAGCGCGACATCAACGCACAGTCATTACTGACCTTTAACTTCTTTCAGACCGTTGAATGGCGCTTTAGAACCCAGCGCTTCTTCAATACGGATCAGCTGGTTGTACTTAGCAACACGGTCAGAACGGCTCATTGAACCGGTTTTGATCTGGCCCGCTGCAGTACCTACCGCCAGGTCAGCGATGGTCGCATCTTCGGTTTCGCCTGAACGGTGAGAGATCACGGCAGTGTAGCCCGCGTCTTTCGCCATTTTGATCGCAGCCAGAGTTTCGGTCAGAGAACCGATCTGGTTGAATTTGATCAGAATGGAGTTAGCGATACCTTTATCGATACCTTCTTTCAGGATTTTGGTGTTGGTAACGAACAGGTCATCACCCACCAGCTGGATTTTGTCGCCCAGTACTTTGGTCTGGTAAGCGAAGCCGTCCCAGTCAGATTCGTCCAGGCCATCTTCGATAGAAACGATCGGATACTGTTTAGTCAGATCTTCCAGGAAGTGGGTGAACTCTTCAGAGGTAAACGATTTACCGCCTTCACCGGCCAGAACGTATTTGCCATCTTTGTAGAACTCAGATGCCGCACAGTCCATCGCCAGGGTGATGTCTTTGCCCAGCTCGTAGCCTGCTGCTTTTACCGCTTCAGCGATAACAGCCAGCGCTTCGGCGTTGGAACCCAGGTTAGGCGCGTAGCCGCCTTCGTCACCCACTGCAGTGCTCATGCCTTTGCTTTTCAGCACTTTTGCCAGGCTGTGGAACACTTCAGAACCCATACGGATGGCTTCTTTCAGGTTCGGAGCGCCAACCGGCTGGATCATGAATTCCTGGATGTCGACGTTGTTGTCGGCATGTTCGCCGCCGTTGATGATGTTCATCATTGGCAGTGGCATAGAGTATTTGCCTGGGGTGCCGTTCAGTTCAGCGATGTGCTCATACAGCGGCTGACCTTTAGAGGCTGCAGCGGCTTTAGCAGCTGCCAGTGAAACAGCCAGAATGGCGTTAGCACCGAAGTTAGATTTGTTCTCAGTACCGTCCAGGTCGATCATGATCTTATCGATGTTCGCCTGATCTTTCGCGTCTTTGCCTTTTACCGCTTCAGCAATCGGACCGTTTACTGCAGCAACGGCTTTGGTTACGCCTTTGCCCAGATAACGTGATTTGTCACCGTCACGCAGTTCCAGCGCTTCGCGTGAACCGGTAGAGGCACCTGATGGTGCAGCTGCCAGGCCTACGAAACCGCCTTCCAGATGCACTTCAGCTTCAACAGTCGGGTTACCACGTGAGTCGATAATTTCGCGACCGATGACTTTTACGATTTTGGACATTACGATTTTCCTCAGTACAAGTTAGTCAATCCTAAGACAAGCAACGCGCGAAAAGTTCGCGCGCTGCCTGTGAAACTTACTTCGCTAAACGCTTCTGATGCTCATGTGCGGCTTTAACAAAGCCGGCAAACAGCGGATGGCCGTCGCGTGGGGTCGAGGTAAACTCAGGATGGAACTGGCAGGCCACAAACCATGGATGGTTCGGGATCTCGATAATCTCAACCAGTTGATCATCACCAGAGCGACCTGCTACGCGCAGACCGGCTGCTTCAATCTGCTTTAACAGCATATTGTTCACTTCATAGCGGTGGCGATGGCGCTCAACGATAGTGTCAGAGCCGTAGAGCTGGCGAACCTGGCTGCCCGGCGTTAACTGACACTGCTGGCTGCCCAGACGCATGGTGCCGCCCAGATCGCTCTGCTCGCTGCGGACTTCGACGTTGCCATCTTCGTCACGCCATTCGGTGATTAATGCCACCACCGGATATTTACAGTCTGGCACAAATTCCGTGGAGTTGGCGCCCGGCATCCCGGCGACATTGCGGGCGAACTCCATCAGCGCAACCTGCATGCCCAGGCAGATGCCCAGGTACGGCACGTTGTTTTCACGTGCATACTGCGCGGTCATCAGCTTGCCTTCCACGCCACGGTAACCGAAGCCACCCGGGATCAGAATCGCATCCAGATCTTTCAGTAATTCGACACCGCGTGATTCAACATCCTGCGAATCGATCAGTTTGATGTTCACGGTGACGCGATTTTTCAGGCCGCCATGTTTCAGCGCTTCGATGACCGACTTGTAGGCATCCGGCAATTCCACATACTTGCCCACCATACCGATGGTGACTTCACCACCCGGATTGGCTTCTTCGTAGATCACCTGCTCCCATTCGGCCAGGTTGGCTTCCGGTGCATTCAGGTTGAAGCGCTTGCAGATATAGTCATCCAGGCCCTGCGATTTCAGCATGCCAGGAATCTTGTAAATGGAATCAACGTCTTTCAGCGAGATAACCGCTTTTTCAGGGACGTTACAGAACAGGGCGATTTTAGCGCGTTCGTTGGCCGGTACGGCACGGTCAGAACGGCAAATCAGCACGTCTGGCTGAATACCAATCGACAGCAGCTCTTTCACCGAGTGCTGGGTCGGTTTGGTTTTCACTTCACCGGCAGCCGCCATATACGGCACCAGCGTCAGGTGCATATACATGGTGTGTTCGCGGCCCACATCAACGGCCATCTGGCGAATCGCTTCCAGGAACGGCAGTGATTCGATATCCCCGACCGTGCCGCCGATTTCGACCAGTACCACATCATGACCTTCACCGCCTTCAATAATGCGTTCTTTGATGGCGTTGGTGATGTGCGGAATAACCTGAATGGTTGCGCCCAGATAGTCGCCACGGCGCTCTTTGCGCAGGACTTCTGAGTAGATACGGCCAGTGGTGAAGTTGTTACGACGCGACATTTTGGTACGGATGAAGCGCTCGTAGTGACCCAAATCCAGATCGGTTTCAGCGCCGTCATCAGTGACGAAAACTTCACCGTGCTGCGTCGGGCTCATGGTGCCTGGATCCACGTTGATATACGGGTCCAGCTTCATGATGGTCACGTTCAGACCACGGGCTTCGAGAATGGCTGCGAGGGAGGCTGCGGCAATGCCTTTACCCAGAGAGGAAACGACCCCGCCGGTCACAAAAATATAATTCGTTGTCATGCTGAACCTGAGAGTTTAGGTTTAAAGACGGTGGAATAACCAGGACGGGAAAACAGTATACTGGAAACCGCTATCAGCCACAATTGATGAATCACCGCCATCCTCCAACGCATTGCTGCGGCTAACATAGCCGATAGCCGCCAATGAAATGTTGACGTGCGTCACAAAGTTGCCGTCAGGCTGAATCGAGTAAGCGAAAGCGGTGGCTTTATGCACAGCGCTGGAATAATCAGCGCTTCTCGCCCCGTTTCACTTGCTGCCAGGCGGCCTCCATCTGCTCCAGCGTGGCACCCGGCATACTTAACCCCTGTGCAGCGATGATCGCTTCGACTTCGCGGAAGCGGCGCTCAAACTTGTCGTTGGCCTTTTGCAGCGCAGTTTCCGCTTTGCTGCCCAGATGGCGCGACAGGTTAACCGTGGCGAACAGCAGGTCGCCAATCTCCTCTTCCAGCTTCTCACCATCCACCACGCTCTGCTGCGCCTCGTGCATCACTTCATCAATCTCTTCATGCACCTTAGCCACCACCGGCCCCAGCGTGGTCCAGTCGAATCCGACATTGTGACAACGCTTCTGAATCTTGTGGGCGCGCATCAGTGCGGGCAGTGCCTTAGGGATATCATCCAGCGCCGAATGCTGGGCTTTGTCAGCCCGCTCAGCGGTTTTTATCGCTTCCCAGTTTTTCAGCACTTCGCTGCTGGTTTCTGCTGTGGCATCGCCAAAAATGTGTGGATGACGGCGCTCCAGCTTGTCGCTGATTGCGTGGCAGATATCCTCAAAATTAAAGCGATCCTGTTCGCTGGCCATCTGCGCATAGAACACCACCTGAAACAGCAGATCGCCCAGCTCACCGCGCAGATCGTCAAAATCTTCGCGCTGGATAGCGTCCAGCACTTCGTAGGTCTCTTCCAGCGTATAGGGCGCGATGGTGGCGAAGGTCTGTTCACGATCCCACGGACAGCCATGTTGTGGATCGCGCAGGGTTTTCATTATGCCAAGCAGGCGCTCAATAGCGTTCATTCAGGAGGATCCTTGATTAGTGAGATGACAGGTAGCGGGCGAAGAGGCAAAGCGTACAACACGGCCGGACGCCGTGAATAGCGTCCTGCCGTGTCTGGTGGTGCAGAAAACGCCTGCGCAACCTCCAGCTGCCGGTTGCCTCAGTGCCTGCCTGAATATCAGTGCAGGCGACGGGCGTCAATGATATCAGAGACCTGGTTCAGACGCGCCAGGACACGTCCCAGTACCTGATGGTTGTAGATCTCAATATCCATGTCGATGGTCGCCAGCTGTTTTTTGGTGTCGCTGCGGCTTGAGACGCCCAGGACATTCACTTTCTCGTTGGCGAGAATGGTGGTGATGTCACGCAGTAAGCCGCTGCGATCGTTGGCGGTCACGCGCACCACCAGCGAATAGCCGCTGGAGTAGCTTTCGCCCCACACCGCATCGACGATACGTTCCGGCGCATGCGAAATGAGTTCAGCCAGCTGGTCGCAGTCAGCGCGATGAATAGAGATGCCGCGCCCCTGGGTGATGAAGCCGACAATATCATCCCCCGGAATCGGCTGGCAGCAGCGGGCAATGTGGTGCATCAGGTTGCCCACGCCCTCCACGACGACACGTCCGCTCTCTTTGCGTGAAGAGGGAGTGTACGATTTCTGGGTCAGCTGACGCAGCGCTTCGCGATCTTCCTCTTCGGCGCTCGGCTTGTTCAGCTTCGCCTGCAGGAAGTTAACCATCTGGTTAAGACGAATATCACCGCCGCCAATCGCCGCGAGCAGCTCTTCAAGCGAGGTGACGTTATAGCGGGGCAGCAGCAATTTTTCGGCTTCGCGCAGGCTGATATCCAGCTGATTCAGTTCGTTATCCAGAATCTGCCGTCCGGCGATAATATTCTTGTCGCGATCCTGCTTGCGGAACCAGTTGTGGATCTTCGAGCGCCCACGGTTGGTGGTGATGTAGCCCAGATTCGGATTGAGCCAGTCGCGGCTCGGGTTCGGCTGCTTCTGGGTGATCACTTCAACCTGATCGCCCATCTGCAGCTGGTAGGTGAACGGCACGATGCGGCCACCGATTTTCGCGCCGATGCAGCGGTGACCGATGTCGCTGTGAATATGATAGGCAAAGTCGAGCGGCGTCGATCCAGCGGGCAGATCCACCACGTCGCCTTTCGGGGTAAAGACGTAGACCCGGTCATCGAACACCTGGCTGCGGACCTCTTCCAGCAGTTCGCCGGAGTCCGCCATCTCTTCCTGCCAGCTGATGAGCTTACGCAGCCAGGCGATCCGCTCTTCATGACCGGCCGCGCCACGCGCGCTGCTGGAAGTTGGCCCCTCTTTATATTTCCAGTGCGCCGCCACGCCCAGCTCGGCATCTTCATGCATCTGGCGGGTACGGATCTGGATCTCCACCGTTTTGCCCTGCGGCCCTAACACCACCGTATGAATCGACTGGTAGCCGTTGGGTTTGGGGTTAGCGACGTAGTCATCAAACTCGCTGGGCAGATGGCGATAGAGCGTGTGCACCGTACCCAGCGCACCGTAGCAATCCTGCAGGCGATCGGCGACGATGCGCACCGCTCGCACGTCAAACAGCTCATCAAAGGCCAGCGATTTTTTCTGCATCTTGCGCCAGATGCTGTAGATATGTTTCGGACGGCCATAGACTTCGGCGCGCACGCCCTCTTTGACCATCTCTTTGCGCAGATTGCTGACGAAGTTTTCGATGTACTGCTCACGGTCAATACGCCGCTCATGCAGTAATTTGGCGATGCGCTTATATTCGTCGGGATGCAGGTAGCGGAAGCAGTAATCTTCCAGCTCCCATTTGAGCTGACCAATACCGAGACGATTGGCCAGTGGCGCATAGATATTGGTGCTCTCTTTGGCGGCCAGTACCCGCTCATCTTCCGGCGCATCTTTCATTTCGCGCAGGTTCATGATGCGTTCAGCCAGCTTCAGCACTACGCAGCGGAAATCTTCTACCATCGCCAGCAGCATGCGGCGAACGTTATCCACCTGTTCAGAGGCCATGGAGTCGTTGTGGATCGCTTTCAGCTGGCGGATGGCGTCCATATCGCGCACGCCGTGTACCAGCGAGACAATGCCTTTGCCGACGGCGGTTTCCAGCTCCTCTTCACTCACCACTTCATCGTTAGCCAGCGGGAAAATCAGCGCCGCACACAGGCTTTCGATATCCATGCTGAGCATTGAGAGGATTTCAACCATCTCAATACCGCGCCACAGCAGCAGCGACTGATCAGGATGGCCCTGCGTCTGCGCTTCGCAGTAGCGCCAGGTCTCGGCCACACGTTGACATGATTGCGGGTTGGCAATACCGAGACTGGCGATCCACTGGTCGAGGGCGAAATCCCCCTCAGTATTTAAATGCGCACTTCTGACCGCAACCATAACCTCTCCTGCACAACGACATACATCGCTTATGTTTTTCTGAACAGCACCATGGATTCGAGATGACGGGTATGTGGGAACATATCCAGCATCGCGACCCTTTCCAATTGGTAGCCTGCCGACAGCAATGTCTGGCTGTCGCGGGCGAGTGTGGTGGGATTACACGAAACATAGACCACGCGATCTGGTGCAAGTTTAACCACATGCGCCATTACGCCCGCAGCCCCGGCGCGTGCCGGATCGAGTAATACCTTGTTAAATCCCTGTGCCGCCCACGGCTGGCGCGACACTTCTTCTTCCAGATTATGCTGAAAGAAACTGACATTTTTAAGATTATTCAAATCAGCATTATACGCTGCCTGCCGCACTAATGCTGCAATCCCCTCCACACCAACCACATTATGTACGAAAATTCCTATAGGAAGTGTGAAGTTTCCCATGCCGCAAAACAGATCCAGCACCCGGTCTTCCGGCTGCAGATCGAGCCAGGCAATTGCCTTCGCGACCATCTGCTGATTAACACCATCGTTAACCTGAATAAAATCCTGTGGGCTGAAGGTTAGCTTAAGCTGGTGAGATTGATAAAACGGCGTCGACTTACTTAACGCACTCACTTCTTCCTCGCCCGCATCCAGGAACAGCATCAGCTGATGCTTATGCGAAAACTGTTCCAGTTTTTCACGGTCATCCGCATGCAGCGCATCAAGATGGCGCAGAATCATCAACGGCCCGTTGTCTGCCAGCACCAGCTCCACATGCCCGAGACGCCTGACGGCGCGTAAGTCACTGAGACACTGGTGCAATGGAACCAGTAAAGCCTCAAGTTCGGGCACTAAAATGGGGCATTGCTGAATATCAACCAGATCGTTGCTGGCTTCCTGACGGAAGCCCATCTGCAATCGCTGCGCCTTATTTTGCCATTGCAGCCCCAGACGGGCGCGACGACGATAGCCCCAGGGCTGACCGGCAATCACCTCATCCACCGCCACGTCTTGTGCGGCGGCCTGGCGCAGCATCCGGCTCAGCGCCTGGGCTTTGCTCTGCTGTTGCAGCGCTACATCGGCATGCTGCTGCTGGCAGCCGCCGCAGCGTTCATAATGCGGGCAGCGTGGCGTGACGCGCGCCGGACTGCGGCTAATCAGTCGTGTCACTTTCGCCCGGGCAAATTGACGTTTATCCTCTGTCAGCATGACCTCCGCCTGTTCCCCAGGCAGGGCACCGGCGACAAAAAGGGTTTTGCCCTTGTGACGCGCCACCCCTTGTCCGAACGGATCGAGCGCCTCAATGGTGACGGTGATCCGTTGTTGCGTCGTCACGCGCTGTTTTGCAACGTAAAATTGCGCCATAGTGTTATTAATTCTCTTTATCGAAAACGACCTGCATTGTTTTTGTCGACAGCATGCACAGGGACGTTAATGCCGGAGTAGCCAGGCGACTATTATGACCAAATACAGCCTGCGGGCGCGAATGATGATTTTAATTCTGGCACCCACGCTGATGGTTGGCCTGCTGCTCAGCTCATTTTTTGTGGTGCACCGTTACAATGAACTGCAGCGCCAGGTTATCGATGCCGGAGCCAATATCATTGAACCGCTGGCGATCTCCAGCGAATACAGCATGACCTGGCACAACCGTGACGCCATGCGTGAACTGGTCAGCCTGCTGCACCGCCGCCATTCCGGCATCGTCCGGGCGATCTCGGTATTTGATAACCACAACCAGCTCTACGTCACCTCCAATCACAAGCAGAACCTCAGCCTGCTGCAACAGGATGATATCCGCGCCCTGCCCGACGATGTCTCCATGGAACGTCACGGTAACGTATTGATTCTGCGCACACCGATCACCACCGAGCGTTACGATGTGGATGAATTGCCGGACGAAGATGCCAAGCCGTCGGGCAATCCGCTGGGCTACGTGGCGATAGAGCTGGATCTGCAGTCGGTGCGCCTGCAGCAATATAAAGAGGTGTTTGTCGCCACGCTGATGCTGCTCTTCTGCCTCTGCCTGGCCATGCTGTTTGCCTATCGTCTGATGCGTGATGTCACCGGCCCGATCCGCAATATGGTCACCACCGTTGACCGCATCCGTCGCGGCCAGCTCGACAGCCGCGTTGAGGGATACATGCTGGGTGAACTCAGCATTCTGAAAAACGGAATTAATGCGATGGCGATGTCGCTGACCGCCTATCACGAAGAGATGCAGCACAATATCGATCAGGCGACCTACGATCTGCGAGAGACGCTGGAACAGCTGGAGATTCAGAACGTTGAGCTTGATCTGGCGAAGAAACGCGCCCAGGAAGCGGCGCGCATCAAATCTGAGTTTCTGGCCAATATGTCGCATGAGCTGCGGACGCCGCTAAATGGCGTGCTGGGCTTTACCCGGCAGATGCTGAAAACCCAGCTGCGCACCACCCAGCGCGACTATATGCAGACCATTGAACGTTCAGCCAATAACCTGCTCAGTATTATCAATGACGTGCTCGATTTCTCGAAGCTGGAAGCGGGCAAACTGATGCTGGAGGCGATCCCCTTCCCGCTGCGTGCCACACTGGATGAAACGCTGGTGCTGCTGGCCCCGTCGGCGCATGACAAAGGGCTGGAGCTGACGGTGGTGTGTGACAGCAGCGTGCCGGACAACGTGATTGGCGATGCGCTGCGCCTGCAACAGATTCTGATTAACCTGATCGGTAACGCCATCAAGTTTACCGAGAAAGGGTATATCGGCCTGCGTGTCGGACAGCGGGTGATTACGCAGTCGCGCGTCGAGCTGGAGATTCAGGTTGAAGATAGCGGCATCGGCATCTCTGAGCAGCAACAGACACAGCTTTTCCAGGCGTTCCGTCAGGCTGACGCCAGCATTTCGCGCCGTCATGGCGGCACCGGGCTGGGGCTGGTGATCACCCAGAAACTGGTGCGGGAGATGGGCGGCGAAATCACCTTCAGCAGTCAGCCGGACAAGGGCTCCACCTTTGTGATTCGCGTGCAGCTGGATCTCAATCCCAATGCGCCCGGCATGCCACGCGTGCTGGATGCGCTGTCACATGCGCGCATTGCCTATGTTGAAGCGGATGCTAACGTTGCCAGCGCAGCACTGGAGATGTTAAGCGCCACACCATTGCAGATCGATTACAGCGAAACGCTGGAGGGTTTAAAAGCGTCTCACTATCCGCTGCTGCTGATGGCGATGCCGGTCGACATCAGTCAGCCCGAGCTGGTCAATGAACGCATGATTAATGCGCTGCTGGATCGGGCCGACAACGTGCTGATGGCGCTCCCCAGCCCGATGATGTTGCTGGCGGATGAACTGAAGGTACGCGGCATCGACGGTTGCATCGCTAAACCGATCTCCCTGACGCGACTCCTGCCGATGTTACTGGATCTGCATACCCGTCAGATCAGTGAACTGCCGCTTTCACCCCGGCTGCCGCTGACGGTGATGGCGGTGGATGATAATCCCGCCAACCTCAAGCTGATTGGCGCGCTGCTGGAGGAGCAGGTGCAGAACATCCTGCTGTGCAGCAGCGCCGAACACGCCATCCGCGAAGCACGTCAGCAGTCGCTGGATGTGATTCTGATGGATATTCAGATGCCGGATATCGATGGCATTCGCGCCAGCGAAATTATCCGCAGCATGCCGCATCATGCCAGTACACCGATTGTGGCGGTCACCGCCCATGCAATTGATGGCGAGCGTGAGCAATTGATCAAGGCGGGCATGAATGACTATCTTGCCAAACCGATTGATGAGAGCAAGTTAAGACAGTTGCTGGCGCGCTATACGCCACCACCGGTGGTCACCGTGCCGGAACTGCTGCCAATATTACCCACGCTGGACTGGCAACTGGCGCTGCGACAGGCGGCGAACAAAGCCGATCTGGCGCGCGATCTGCTGCGGATGCTGCTGGAATTTTTACCGGAAGTGCATGCGAAGATGGCGCAGTTTATGTCGACCAATGAGGTCAACGCCCTGCGTGAGATTATTCACAAGCTGCACGGCAGTGCCAGCTACAGCGGCGTGCCGCGCATGAAGCAACTCTGCCATCAGCTGGAAAGAGAGCTGCTGGAGGCCAGCGATATCGCTGCGCTGGAGCCGGAACTGCTGGAGCTGCAGGATGAGATGGAGAACGTCGCCCGAGAAGCCCGCCAGCTGTTAGGGATTTGATAAGGCTATTGGTTAGTTAAACCCGGCCGATGTGGAGTGGCCGGGTAATGCTGGTGGTTAGTTAAACCCGGCCAGCTTTAACGTGGCTGCCACATTACGCGCCGTCATCTCAACATTCTTTCCGGCGCTGGCGAGAGCCTCATCCAGCGTACAGATGCTGTAGAGCACGCTGAATACCGCATCGATCCCGTGCTGATGCACCACGCCGACATCGGCCGTCAGACTTCCGGCGATGCCAATCACCGGCTTATTAAAGCGCTTTGCCACGCTGGCGACCCCGATCGGCACCTTGCCATTAATACTCTGGCTGTCGATACGCCCTTCACCGGTAATTACCAGGTCAGCATCTTTTACCTCTTCAGCCAGCCCCAGCGCCTCAGTAACAATCTCAATGCCGCGTCGCAGCTCCGCCTGACAAAAGGCGTGCAGCGCCGCCCCCATACCGCCCGCTGCGCCGCCGCCCGGAATATGCAGCACATCAATATCGAGATCGCGGTGAATAATCGCGGCGTAATGGGCCAGCGCCTGATCGAGCTGCTGCACCAGCGCCGGTGTCGCCCCTTTCTGCGGGCCGAAAATGGCCGATGCACCCTCTTTGCCCGTCAGCGGATTCGTGACGTCACAGGCCACTTCAATGCGGCACTGATGAATGCGGGCGTCCAGCGCGTCAATATCGATGCTGGCAAGATCGGCGAGTGCACCGCCACCGTGACCGATCTCGCAGCCCTGGTCGTCCAGCAGCCGGGCGCCCAGCGCCTGCATCATGCCGGCTCCGCCATCATTGGTGGCGCTGCCGCCGATACCAATGATGATGTGGCCGACCCCCTTATCCAGCGCATGTCTGATCAACTCGCCGGTGCCAAATGAGGTCGTTATCAGCGGGTCACGCTGCGATGCAGGCACCCGCTCCAGTCCACTGGCCGCTGCCATTTCGATATAGGCGGTGGACTCATCGCCGGACAGGCCATAGAAGGCGTCAACCTCTGTTCCCAGCGGCCCCGTCACCTTCAGCCTGACGATTTTTCCCTTCGTCGCCGCCACCATCGCTTCTACCGTTCCTTCACCGCCGTCGGCGACCGGTATTTTCACGTAATGCGCATCGGGAAAGATGTCACGGAAACCCGCTTCAATCGCCGATGCCACATCCAGGGCGGATAAACTCTCTTTATATGAATCCGGTGCGATTACGATTTTCATAGGCAATCCGAGCGCAGTTGAGTAATTGAAACGGCTCTGAACCAGTCCGGTTTCCGCAGAGACCGACACCGGGTTTTAGCGGGCGATTTCAACCTTCGCTAACTTCTCATAATAGCAGGCCAGCGCGCTGTGGTCGGCGCTACCCTGCCCGTCGTTACGCAGCGCCTGCATCATCTCCATCACCGCCGCCGTCAGCGGCAGATGCGCGCCGATGCTGTGCGAGGTATCCAGCGCGTTCGCCAGATCTTTGATATGCAGGTCAATGCGGAAGCCGGGTTTGAAGTTGCGATCCATCACCATGGGCGCTTTGGCATCCAGTACCGTGCTGCCGGCCAGGCCGCCACGAATCGCCTGATAAACCAGATCCGGATTCACACCCGCTTTGGTCGCCAGTGATAACGCCTCGGACATCGCCGCAATATTCAGCGCCACAATCACCTGGTTGGCCAGCTTAGTCACGTTACCCGCACCGATGTCGCCGGTATGCACCACCGATCCCGCCATCGATTTCATGATGTCGTAGCAGGTATCGAACACCGCTTTATCACCGCCGACCATCACAGAGAGCGTGCCTTCAATCGCTTTAGGTTCACCGCCACTGACCGGCGCATCCAGCATTTTGATCCCTTTTTCTGCCAGCGCATCATGGACTTCACGGCTCGCCAGCGGCGCAATGGAGCTCATGTCGATGACCACCAGGCCTGGCTTCGCCCCTTCGATAATGCCATTTTTACCCAGACAGACTTCGATGACCTGCGGCGAGTTGGGCACCATGGTAATCACCACATCGCACTGCTCAGCCACCTCTTTTGGCGATTTCGCCACGGTCGCGCCCAGTTCAGTCAGTTCCGCTTCGTTGTCAGCGTTATGATCGCGCACCACCAGCGAATAACCGGCTTTCACCAGATTTTTACTCATTGGTTTGCCCATAATACCCAGGCCGATAAATCCAATTTTCATTGCGTTTCCCCTTGATTGATTAGCGCTTAAATTTGTCGCATAACGCCTGAGAGGCGTTGCGGAACATACCGACATCGCTGCCGACGGCGACAAAAGTGGCACCCCACTCCAGATAACGACGCGCGTCCGCTTCCACCGGTGCCAGAATGCCGCTCGGCTTACCGGCGGCTTTGGCGCGTTCAAAAATGTGTTTAATCACTTTCAGCACTTCAGGATGGGCGGGCTGACCGAGATAGCCCAGCGCAGCAGAGAGATCGCCCGGCCCGACAAAAATACCGTCGACACCGTCCACCGCCGCGATGGCGTCAATGTTGTCGACCGCCTGCTGGGTTTCGATCTGCACCAGCACCGTGATGTTGTCATTGATGGTGCTGTTGTAATCCGGCAGGGTGCCGTACATGTTGCTGCGATGCGAAACCGAGACACCGCGAATGCCGGCTGGCGGATAGCGCGTTGAGGCGACGGCACGCACTGCTTCCTCTTCGGTCTCGACAAATGGCACCAGGAAGTTGTTAAACCCGATATCCAGCAGACGCTTAATGATCACCGGCTCGTTGCAGGGCGGACGCACCACGGGCGCACTGTGGCTGCCTTTAAGCGCCATCAGCTGCGGCACAAACGTGGTGATATCGTTGGGCGCGTGTTCGCCATCCAGGACCAGCCAGTCAAAACCGGCCAGCCCTAAAATCTCGGTTGAGATCGGGCTGGCAAGCGCACACCAGCTGCCGATCAGGGTTTCACCCGCTAACAAACGACGACGAAATCCATTTGGCCAGGCTGCATTACTCATGGTTAAACTCCTGTGACGATGGCTCCCCGTGGGGAGCCGAAAAGGTTAACGTACCAGGCAGGGACGTTTGTTGTCGTAGGTCCATCCCGGCACTAAAAATTGCATCGCTTCGGCATCGTCACGCGCGCCCAGCCCCTGCTTCTGATAGAGCGCGTTGGCCTGCATCACCTGATCCATATCCAGCTCGACGCCGAGACCGGGCTTCTGCGGTACCTGCACCATGCCGCCTTTGATCTGGAATGGCTCTTTGGTCAGGCGCTGATTGCCCTCCTGCCAGATCCAGTGGGTATCAATGGCGGTGATCGCGCCCGGCGCGGCAGCGGCGACGTGGGTGAACATCGCCAGCGAAATGTCGAAGTGGTTATTGGAGTGCGAGCCCCATGTCAGGCCGAAGTCGTGACACATCTGTGCTACCCGCACCGAACCCTGCATGGTCCAGAAGTGCGGATCTGCCAGCGGAATGTCCACCGACTGCAGCGACAGGGTATGGCCCATCTGACGCCAGTCGGTGGCGATCATATTGGTGGCGGTTGGCATGCCGGTGGCGCGGCGGAACTCCGCCATCACTTCACGGCCGGAGTACCCCTGCTCCGCGCCACAGGGATCTTCTGCGTAGGCGAGCACATCTTTGAGCTGTTTGCCGAGCATGATCGCCTCGTTGAGCGACCAGGCCCCGTTGGGATCAAGGGTGATACGGGCTTCAGGAAAACGCTTAGCCAGCGCAGTAACCGCTTCGGCCTCTTCGCCGCCGCGCAGTACGCCGCCTTTGAGTTTGAAATCGTTGAAACCATATTTCTCATACGCCGCTTCCGCCAGCCGCACCACCGTCTCCGGGGTTAGCGCTTCTTCGTGGCGCAGGCGATACCAGTCGCAGGGATCGCTCTCCTGGCTCTGGTAAGAGAGGGACGTTTTGCGGCGGTCGCCGATGTAGAAGAGATAACCGAGCATCTCAACGCGGTCGCGCTGCTGTCCGTCGCCCAGCAGCGAGGCCACATTAACCTCCAGATGCTGACCCAGCAGATCGAGCAGCGCCGCTTCAATGCCGGTCACCACATGAATAGTGGTGCGCAGATCGAAGGTCTGGGTGCCGCGCCCGCTGGCATCGCGGTCGGCGAAGGTGCTGCGCACCAGGCTGAGAATGTTTTTGTATTCGCCCACGGTTTTGCCAATCACCAGCGACGCTGCATCTTCCAGCGTCTGGCGGATTTTTTCGCCGCCCGGGATTTCGCCGACGCCGGTGTGTCCGGCGTTATCTTTGATAATCACAATGTTGCGGGTAAAGAATGGCGAGTGAGCGCCGCTGAGGTTCAGCAGCATGCTGTCGTAGCCTGCGACCGGAATAACCTGCATGGCGGTGACTTTCGGTGTTGAACTCATCTCCTGCTCCTTATGCTGTTGCACGGCCAAATGCCGGGCGTTTGCGATCAAATGTCCAGCCGGGGACCAGATATTGCATCGCCGTAGCGTCGTTACGCGCACCGGCGGGCAGTGACTGATAAAGCTGATTGGCTTTGTTTACCTGCTCCCAGTCGAGCTCAATGCCCAGACCCGGCGCATCCGGTACGGCAATTTTCCCGTTGCGGATTTGCAGCGGATTTTTCGTCAGGCGCTGATCGCCCTCCTGCCAGATCCAGTGGGTATCAATCGCGGTAGGATTACCTGGCGCCGCCGCACCCACATGGGTGAACATCGCCAGCGAAATATCGAAGTGGTTATTGGAGTGGCAGCCCCAGGTGAGGCCCCACTCATCGCAGAGCTGCGCGACCCGCACGGCGCCGCTCAGCGTCCAGAAGTGAGGATCCGCCAGTGGAATATCGACCGCATTAAGCATCACCGCGTGATTCATCTCGCGCCAGTTAGTGGCGATCATATTGGTGGCCACCGGTAAGCCGGTTGCGCGCCGGAACTCGGCCATCACTTCACGTCCCGAATAGCCCTGCTCCGCGCCGCACGGATCTTCGGCGTAGCTCAGCACATCCTGCATCCCTTTACACAGCGCTATCGCCTCGTCCAGCAGCCAGGCGCCATTCGGGTCGACCGTAATGCGGGCGTCGGGAAAGCGCTGCTTCAGCGCCGCCGCGGTGGCAATCTCCTGCTCGCCCGGCAACACGCCGCCTTTGAGCTTAAAATCTTTGAAGCCATATTTATCCGCAGCCGCCTCAGCCAGCCGCACCACGGCATCGCTGGTCAGCGCTTCCTGATGACGCAGGTGATACCAGTCGTGGCTGGCCTGCTCACCACTCAGATAGGGCAGATCGGTCTTGCGGCGGTCACCGAGATAGAACAGATAGCCCAGCACCGTCACTTCATCACGCTGTTTACCTGGCCCCAGCAGTTCAGCAACCGGTACGCCCAGACACTGTCCCAGCAGATCGAGCAGCGCCGCTTCCAGCGCCGCTACCGCGTTGACCCGCAACTCAAAAGTCCAGGCACCGTTGCCGAAGGTGGTGAAGTCAGCCGACTGATTGCCTTTGTGCACCTGCTGCACCAGACGGTTCATTCGCGCAATCTGCTGGCCTTTCACCTGCGGAATCGCCTCTACCAGCGTCTGATAGATGGTGTCGCCGCCGGGGGCTTCACCGACGCCGGTGTGACCGGCGCTGTCGGTGAGAACCACAATATTGCGGGTAAAACAGGCGTTGTGCGCACCACCAATATTGAGCAGCATGCTGTCATAACCGGCGACCGGGATAACCTGCATCTCAGTAATCACCGGCGAACTTTGCGTATTCATAATGCATCCTTACCGGGCCAGGTTTTCAGTTCGACACGTTTGATATCGCCCGCGATCACCAGGAAGCTGAATGCGGCGACAAAGGCATGAATACCGACATAGATCAGCGCGCCTTCAAAGGAGCCGCTGGTGGCGATGATGTAACCGATGGCGATAGGCGTCACGATGCCAGAGAAGTTACCGAACATGTTGAACAGACCGCCGCTCAGGCCACTGATCTCTTTCGGTGCGGTATCTGCCATCACCGCCCAGCCCAGCGCACCGATGCCTTTACCAAAGAACGCCAGTGCCATGAAGAACACCACCACCCATTCGGTATCGGTGTAATTACACATCACCATCGAAATAGAGAGCAGCATGCCGAGCACGATCGGCGTTTTACGCGCGATATTCAGGGAGCCGGTTTTACGCATCAGCCAGTCGGAGATCACCCCACCCAGTACGCCGCCGAGGAAGCCGCACACCGCCGGAATCGAGGCAATAAAGCCCGCTTTGAGAATCGACATGCCGCGCGCCTGTACCAGATAGACCGGGAACCAGGTGATAAAAAAGTAGGTTAAGGCGTTAACGCAGTACTGACCGAGGTAGATACCCAGCATCATGCGTGACGTCAGCAGCTGTTTGATCTGGAACCACTTCTCGCTCCAGCTCACTTTGCGGCTATCCTTTTTGACATCCATGTTGATCAGCGCACCGCCCTGCTCCATGTACTCCAGTTCGGCTTTATTCACGCCTGGGTGATCGGTGGGATCGTGGATCACTTTCAGCCAGATGAAACTGAGGATGATGCCCAGGCCGCCCATGAACCAGAACACGTGCGCCCAGCCCACGGAAGAGACCAGCCAGCCCATGATGGGCGCGAAGATAACGGTGGCGAAGTATTGGGCCGAGTTGAAGATCGCCACGGCCGTGCCGCGCTCCTGCGCCGGAAACCAGGCCGCGACGATGCGGCTGTTGCCAGGGAAAGAGGGCGCTTCGGCCAGTCCCACCAGGAAGCGCAGAATAAACAGCGACATGATGATGCCGAAGCCGCTGAACAGATCGACGAACCCTTGCAAAAAGGTAAAGAGCGACCAGGTAAAGATGCTCCAGAAATAGACGCGTTTTGAGCCGAAGCGGTCAAGCAGCCAGCCGCCCGGAATCTGACCAATAACATACGCCCATGAGAAGGCTGAGAAGATATAGCCGAGTCCGACCGAATCGAGGCCAATATCTTTTGACATCGCCGAACCGGCAATCGAAATCGTTGCGCGGTCACCGTAGTTGAATGAGGTGACGATAAATAACATCACCACAATCCAGTAACGGGCATTGGTGCGTTTCTGCACCGTTTCCGCGGTCTGGCTGAAACTATTCATGATGCACTCCTGAAATATAGCGTGAGCTACATTCGCTCTGACTGCATACACATCGCGTTGGGTATCAGAGAGAAGTTGGGTTAAACACGGCGATCTTTTTGTTTTGGCAAACTTTATTTATCCATCCGGTGTCTGGCAGCCGCGGCGGTTAATAACTCCAGGCAACCTCTTTCGGATGAATAATACGTCGTGACAGATAACCTGACTTTGGCTAACGGAACTCAGTATAAGAACAGCCTGAGGCGATCACATTGGCGCATCGCCCTGGAATAATCGCCTTACTGAAGTGATTGTCTGGCGAATGCACAAAAGCCTGCGGTATAGCTCACGAAAGTGGCAAATACCCGTGCAAAATCCGCCCCGGATAACGCTTTCCCCCGCTGTTTGTGAGGGTCTTCACTTGCTTTTGGATAATCGACCCAAAACAGCGAGGTGAATTGCCTTAATGGTGGTCATTTGCACAATGCGCGACCCGCCCCGCCTCCCTATACTGAAGCTGGCAAACAAGGGCGTGACAGGTCAGATTATTAAAGCGTGCCGCACAAGTACGGTACGACAGACAGGAAGGTGAGCGATGAACCCAAAAACAGATGAACAACCGCTCTATATCAAAGTCCATGAGCACGACAATGTGGCGATTGTGGTTAACAGCCTCGGCCTGCCAGCCGGTACGCAGTTTGCGGATGGCCTGACTCTCACAGAGCATGTGCCGCAGGGCCACAAAGTGGCGCTGAGCGCGATTAATCAGGGTGCAGAGATCGTGCGTTATGGCGAAGTCATTGGCTATGCATTGCGGGATATTGCCCAGGGCAGCTGGATTGATGAATCACTGGTTGCGCTGCCGGAAGCCCCTCCGCTGGAGAGTCTGCCGTTAGCCACTCAGGTTCCGCCTGATTTGCCGCCGCTGGAGGGCTATACCTTTGAAGGTTACCGCAATGCGGATGGCAGCGTAGGCACGCGTAACCTGCTCGGCATCACCACCAGCGTCCACTGCGTGGCCGGTGTGGTGGATCATGTCGTACAGATCATTGAACGGGATTTACTGCCGCGCTATCCGAACGTGGATGGTGTGGTTGCCCTGAACCACCTTTATGGCTGTGGGGTGGCGATCAACGCACCGGCGGCGGTCGTGCCGATTCGCACCATTCATAACCTGGCGCTGAATGCAAATTTCGGCGGCGAAGTGATGATCGTCAGCCTCGGCTGTGAAAAGTTACAGCCAGAGCGTCTGCTGACTGGCACCCCCGACGTGCAGGCGATTTCGCTGGACGACCATGACATCGTGCGTCTGCAGGATGAAAAGCTGGTGGGCTTTGGCGCGATGGTCAATGAGATTCTGCAGGTGGCGGAGCGTCATCTCCAGCGGCTGAATCAGCGCCAGCGCGAAACCTGCTCTGCAGCAGAGCTGATTGTCGGCATGCAGTGTGGTGGCAGCGATGCGTTTTCGGGCGTGACGGCAAATCCTGCAGTGGGCTTTGCCTCTGATCTGCTGGTGCGTTGCGGTGCCACCGTGATGTTCTCGGAAGTCACGGAAGTGCGTGATGCGATTCACCTGCTGACGCCGCGGGTGATTAATCAGGAAGTCGGTAAGCGCTTACTGGAGGAGATGGCCTGGTATGATAATTACCTCGACCAGGGCCAGACCGATCGCAGCGCTAACCCGTCGCCGGGCAATAAGAAAGGCGGGCTGGCGAACGTGGTGGAAAAAGCGCTTGGCTCGATCGCAAAATCGGGACGCAGCGCCATTGTTGAAGTGCTCTCGCCCGGCCAGCGGCCCACGCGACGCGGATTGATCTACGCGGCCACGCCCGCCAGCGATTTTGTCTGCGGTACACAGCAGCTGGCATCCGGTATCACCCTGCAGGTGTTTACTACTGGTCGCGGTACGCCTTACGGTCTGGCCGCGATTCCGGTGATCAAGATGGCGACGCGTAATGCGCTGGCAGAGCGCTGGCACGATCTGATGGACATCAATGCCGGGACGATTGCTACCGGTGAAGAGAGTATTGAGCAGGTGGGCTGGCGACTGTTTGAATTGATTCTGGATATCGCCAGTGGCAGGAAGCAGACCTGGTCCGATCGCTGGGGCATTCGTAATCAGCTGGCGGTGTTTAACCCGGCGCCTGTCACCTGACAGTGCACTCAACGGATATCGCCGTGCGCACACTACAGGCTTATCTCTGTTAAGGCAGAGATAAGCCTGGCCTTGCAATCAGAGCTGCGCGCCCCAGGCTTCAACCCACGGCGAGGTTACCGCCTCCGGTTCCGGATTTTCAGTGGCATCAACCAGTAACACCTCACCAACCCGCTGAGCACCCTGCTCCTGCAGCAGCGCGTCAAAGGTTTTACCCGCGCCACAGAAATGGTCATAGCTGCTGTCACCCAGCGCAATCACGCCATAGCGCAGCGCGGGCTGATGACCGAGCTGATCTTTAATCGCATGGAACAGACCTGAAATCGTGTCGGGAAAATCGCCATGCCCGGTAGTAGAAGTGACAATTAACGCCACGTCGCTGGCATAGTTTTGCCAGTCAGCCAGCGTCGGATCGTCAAACACCGTTACGCTGTGCCCCTGCTGCTGCAGAATGGGCTCTGCTTCTTCCGCGACCAGTAGCGCATTGCCATATACCGTACCTACAAAAATGCCAATCTTTGCCATCTGCTTTCTCCCTTATTCTGAAACGTTATCCTGTCCTGGCGCTGCGTCAAACTCAACCCGCGGCACCTCAGGAATGCGATCCTGCCAGCCAAACTGGTTCATCAGATTCTGCCAGACGCCATCCAGTCCGGCGCGAAGCAGCAACGGTTCACCGGTTACCGGATGAGTTAATGCCAGGCTGCTGGCGTGCAGCATCAGGCGGTTAGCGCCAAAATGTTCGGCAGCACCCCGGTTCTGACGCAGATCGCCGTGCGCCGAATCGCCAATAATCGGATGACGCAGGTGTGACATATGACGACGCAGCTGATGCTTGCGACCGGTTTTAGGAGCCAGTTCAACCAGGCTATAACGCGAAGTGGGATAACGGCCAATGCCGACCGGCATCTCGACCGTTGCCAGTGACTGATAATCGGTGACCGCGGGCTGTGCGGTGCGCGCTTCCGTGGCGTGTTTATCGGCAATCTTATCCAGCTCTTCCACCAGCGGATAATCGAGCGTCCCGCTGCTCTCCAGCCAGCCGCGAACCACAGCGTGGTAGGTTTTCTGCATCTGGTGCTGTTCAAACTGCTGGGAAAGCAGACGTCCGACTTCACTGGAGAGCCCCATCAGCAGTACCCCTGACGTGGGCTTGTCGAGACGATGCGCCGTAAACACATGCTGCCCAATCTGATCACGAACGGTCTGCATCACAAACACCGTTTCATGGCGATCCAGCCAGCTGCGATGAACCAGCCAGCCGCTGGGCTTGTTGACGGCAACCAGCCACTCATCCTGATAGAGTATCTCCAGCATCAGTGGGCAGCATCCGTGATTAACGCATCAAGTTGACGCAGGGTCAGCAACAGCGGTGCAATACCCGGCTGGTCAGGCACCAGAGCCACCTCATAATAGGGGGCCACGGCAAAATTTTGTGGTAACGGATGTCGGGCCGCAATCAGGGCATGCATCCGCGGGACTAACACCCACTGGAGCCACTGCAGCGGCTCCAGCGTATCCAGGCAAAAGGGTTCGCGGCTCTCGAGCGCCCCCTCGGCCGGCGGGGTACTCTGCCAGAGATGATGCTCACGCATCACCGCTTCCAGTTGTTCCAGCCGTTGCGTAATCAATTGTTCAGGCGTCATGCGCCACCTCCGCGAGCAGTCAAAAATGGGCGGCAAGCATATCACTTGTTGGCACAGGCACAAAAAAAGGGAGCACTGTATAAACAGTGCTCCCGGTTCGTTTGCAGCCATCCCGCCACGTTAATGCTCCCTGCTCTTCCATGACAACTTGTCCAGTGCGAACTCCTGTCGCGCATCGTCCTGATGTATCCTTAGCATCCTGGCCCACCACCTCTTCTGAGGGGGTTCTCATTCTCCATCCTGGAGGTGTCCCTTGCTCAATCCTGAGCGATCCTGTTTCGTCCTGAAACCTTCCGTGTGCCGTAAGCTCCGTTACGTTCCTGCCTCATGGCTTATCATCATCCTGACGATATCTTTTTCCTGAGCTTCCTGCAGTGCGAAACATTTTGACAGAACTCGTTACGCGCACAAGGTACTCACAGCAGAACTTTACGAAATGTGCGGCGTAAATTCAGATAAACGCCATTAAGTTGATGATTCACAATATTTTTACATCTCAGCCTTCCGGAAGGCTCACCTGTTATATAGCGATCTCTCACAGCACATGTAAGAGATGTCTCACAAGGTCAGAGGCAAATCACTGCAACTCAGATGATAACCGGTTGTAATGACTTAAGAAATATCTCAAGCGTTTCCGCTAATTTCACACGCTGTTTACCGCCAGGCTGCTCCAGAATCACTTCGCCGCTGAGATTAGAAAGCGAGATGATCTCCTGTTCTGACTCGGTGGTGGCGATAAACAGCGTAGGCGACTGTTTAAGGCGGCGCTGCATCACCAGATGCCCGATCAGATTCTCCTGTAAACGCAGGAAATCATCCTCACTCCAGACCTGTAAGAGTGTCAGCTGATTCTCACCAAAACTGGCCTGCATATCGCCGGCAAACTGCGTGGTATAGAAAGCCGTGATCTGCGGCTGGAGCTGGATGTCGATCGCCCGCTCAACCGCATCCAGCGTCTGTGGCAGAGTAAAAGGCTGCGGCTGCCAGACGACCCGCTGATCGCGATCCTCCAGGGCACAGGGCGAAGGTACGCCAAAGAGATCGCTGCTGGCCGGCGCATGCCCGGCCTGCTGAAGCCAGTGCTGGCAGTACCGGGTGGTAAAGTCGCGCAACGCGGCGGCAGTTTGCTGCATCATTCATATTCTCACTTCTGATGGGTTACACTTAGCCACTTTGATTAATTTTGGTGGTAACCGCAATGACTACTCACGAACAGGATCAGGCACTCAGCAACCTGACGCTGGGCAAACCCACAGCCTATCACGATCATTATGACAACAGCTTATTGCAGGCGGTGCCGCGCAGCCTGAATCGTGAACCCCTTGGCCTGTTTCCCGACAGCCTGCCCTTTACCGGCAGTGATATCTGGACCCTGTATGAACTCTCGTGGCTCAACAGCAAAGGTCTGCCACAGGTCGCCGTTGGCGAAGTGGTGCTCGATGCGCAGAGCCGCAACCTTATCGAGTCAAAAAGCTTCAAGCTCTACCTTAACAGTTTCAACCAGACCCGCTTTGCCGACTGGGGCGAGGTTCGTCAGACGCTGGAGCGGGACCTGAGTGCCTGTGCTGAAGGTGAAGCGCGGGTCGCGCTGTTCCGTCTCAATGAAGTGGAAGGTCAGCCCATCGGCCATTTTGAGGGGGTTTGTATTGATGAGCAGGATATCGCCATAGAGGATTACCGCTTCAATGCTGACTATCTGGCCGATGCTGCGGGCAGCGAAATCGTTGAAGAGACGCTGGTCAGCCACCTGCTCAAGTCAAACTGTCTGATTACCAATCAGCCCGACTGGGGCTCCGTGATGATTCGTTATAAAGGCCCGCGTATCGACCGTGAAGCGCTGCTGCGCTATCTGGTCTCATTCCGCCAGCACAACGAATTTCACGAGCAGTGTGTCGAACGCATTTTTAATGATGTGATGCGTTTCTGCCATCCGGAAGCGCTGACGGTGTATGCACGCTACACCCGTCGTGGCGGACTGGATATCAATCCATGGCGCACTAATGTGCCCTTCTCGCCCGGTTTTTCGCGACTGGTTCGTCAGTAGTTTGCGAGACTTCTCGCAGGCTGCGTGCCGTAAGCGCAGTTCCGCTTGAGCTGTACGGGCCGACAAGGCTACTCTGGTGATGGCGGCTACCTGCGGGTGGCCGACCAGGGATTTTCGTCACTGCCGTTGCAGTGCCAACACGCACCCAGGCGGGTGTAAAGGAGTTCATTTGATTACCCATATCAGCCCTCTTGGCTCGATGGATCTGCTTTCACAGCTGGAAGTCGATATGCTCAAGCGCACAGCCAGCAGCGACCTCTACCAGCTGTTTCGCAACTGCTCTCTTGCCGTGCTTAACTCCGGCAGCCAGACTGACAGCAGCCAGGAGCTGCTCTCCCGCTTTGAAAATTTCGACATCAATGTGTTGCGCCGTGAGCGCGGCGTCAAACTGGAGCTGATCAATCCACCGGAGGAGGCGTTTGTGGATGGCCGCATCATCCGTTCACTGCAGGCTAACCTGTTTGCGGTGCTGCGTGACATCCTGTTTGTCAGCGGTCAGCTCAACATGCCGGGTCGGTTCACTGCGGCTGAAGAAAATGACTCCGCCACTATCACCAACACCGTGTTTTCCATTCTGCGTAACGCGCGGGCGCTGCATATCGGCGAGTATCCCAACACCGTGGTCTGCTGGGGCGGTCACTCGATCAACGCCGTTGAGTACCAGTATTGCCGCAATGTCGGAACTCAGCTTGGACTGCGTGAACTGAACATCTGTACCGGCTGCGGGCCGGGCGTGATGGAAGCGCCAATGAAAGGGGCCGCCGTAGGCCATGCTCAGCAGCGCTATCGTGACAGCCGCTTTATCGGCCTGACCGAACCCTCCATCATTGCGGCAGAACCGCCGAATCCGCTGGTGAATGAGTTGATCATCATGCCGGACATCGAAAAACGTCTGGAAGCTTTTGTGCGCATCGCCCATGGCATTATCATTTTCCCGGGCGGCGTAGGGACCGCAGAAGAGTTGCTCTATCTGCTGGGCATCCTGATGAATCCGCAGAACAGCGATCAGGTATTACCGCTGATCCTGACCGGGCCGGAAGAGAGCGCCGACTATTTCCGCGTGCTGGATGATTTCATCGTTAACACCCTGGGCGAACAGGCGCGTAAGCATTATCAGATCATCATCAACGATGCAGCCGAAGTGGCGCGTCTGATGAAGAAAGCGATGCCGCAGGTAAAAGAGAATCGTCGCGAAACCGGCGATGCTTACAGCTTTAACTGGTCGATTCGCATTGAACCCGATCTGCAGGTGCCTTTCCTGCCAACCCATGAAAACATGGCGAATCTCAATCTCTACACCAATCAACCACCCGAAAAGCTGGCTGCTGACCTGCGCCGCGCCTTCTCAGGTATCGTAGCCGGTAACGTCAAAGAAATGGGCATCCGCGAAATCCGTGAGAAGGGACGCTACAAACTCCATGGCGACCCCGACATCATGCACCGCATGGATGAGCTGCTTCAGGGATTCGTTGCACAGCAACGCATGAAACTGCCAGGCACCGCCTACATTCCCTGCTACGAAATTATCAAATAAACCAGGAGGCAGCCCCCGGGCTGCCCATACTCTCATGGCTCTTCATCTTGTTATTGTTGACGCGTTGAATCTGATTCGCCGTCTGCATGCGGTACAGGGCTCACCCTGTGTCGAAGGCTGCGTGGCCGCGCTGCGCCAGATACTGGGTCACGCCCATCCGACTCATGTGGTGGCGGTGTTTGATGGCGAAGCACGTCATCAGGGCTGGCGTCATCAGCTGCTACCCGATTACAAAAGTGGTCGCCCGCCGATGCCAGACGATTTACAGGCAGAGATGCCGGCGTTACAGGAGGCCTTTCGCGCCGCAGGCGTAAGCTGCTGGATAGCGGGCGAGGATGAAGCGGACGATTTAGCGGCGACGCTGGCGGTGAAAATGGCTCAGGCCGGACATCAGGCCACCATTGTTTCAACCGACAAAGGCTACTGTCAGCTGCTGGCACCCGAGATCCGCATCCGCGACTACTTCCAGAAACGCTGGCTTGATCTGCCTTTTATCGAGGCTGAATTTGGTGTGGCGCCACAGCGGTTACCCGACTACTGGGGGTTGTGCGGCATCAGCAGCAGTAAAATTCCGGGCATCACCGGCATCGGTCCGAAAAGCGCGAAACAGCTGCTGACAGAGTTTCACACGCTTGAGGGAATCTATCAGCAACTGGATCAGGTGCCAGCCAGATGGCGGGAGAAGCTCGCTGAGGGTCGGCAGATGGCAGAGACCAGCCGTCAGGTCGCAACCCTGAAGCGGGATCTGGTGCTGCAGGGCAATCTGAATACGCTGCGTTATACCGGCTGAGTGCCCTTGCACTCAGCCCTGCGATTAACGTTCGTCGCGACGACCACCGGCAGCCGCCCAGATTCGGCGCACATGTACGGTCACCTCTTCGCGGTCATGGTAAAGCTGACGAGCGCGAATCTGCACGTTAATACCATTATCATCGAATCGTTCCTGCATCATGGCCAGATTCTGCGTCACCTCTTCATAGCGCTTTTTCATGGGCAACTTAAGGTTGAAGATCGCTTCACGGCACCAGCCGTTAACCAGCCAGTCGGTCATCAGGTTAGCCACGCGCACCGGCTTCTCCACCATGTCACACACCAGCCAGCTGATGTTGGTGCGTGGCGGACGGAATTTAAAGCCATCCGCTTTCTCGTGCATCACCTGGCCCGTATCCATCAGGCTCGGTGCCATCGGTCCGTTGTCCACCGCATATACCATCATGCTGCGCTGCACCAGCTGATAAGTCCAGCCGCCCGGACAGGCACCGAGATCCACGGCGTACATGCCGCTGGCTAAACGCTCATCCCACTCATCCGCAGGGATAAAGACGTGAAAAGCCTCCTCCAGCTTAAGGGTGGAACGGCTTGGCGCATCGGAGGGGAACTTAAGGCGTGGAATACCCATGTAAAACGGCGAGCTGTTTTCCCGGATGGAGTAGCCGACGTAACAGGTGCCCGGCGCGATGAAAAACACATGCACGACCGGGCGTTTCGGGCTCTCATAATTCAACAGGATTTTGCTTTCCCGCAGTGCCGAGCGCAGCGGCACGGTGAACTTGCGGCAGAACTTAGTCAGCTCTTTGGCTTCGTTGGTGTCTGGCACTTCAACACGCAGTTCGCCGCCCTTTTCCACTACGCCGGTCAGCATGCCGACAATCGGGGTAATGCGATCTTCCTGCGGCAGGTCACGCAGCATTTCGCCGACGACCAGCATCTGACGGGCAAAAATCAGCTCGTCAAATGGCAACTCACGTGCCAGCCGCTCGGCATCTTCAAACTGATAGCACTCAAACAGCACGTAGCCAGAGTCATCTTTAACCCGTGGAAAGCCGTAGATTTCACGTTCAGCCGCTTTGGCGCTGATTTCCGCCGCACACTCTTTTTCAAAACCGGGGCGACAATAGAGTAAAACTTTATTCATGGCGTTCTGCCTTTCGTTTAAGACGCAGCGCGCCAATCAACATCAATACCCAACCGGCGAGGAAACAGACCCCGCCCACGGGTGTGATAAAAACCCAAAACTTCAGATGTGACAGCGCCAGACAATAGAGGCTGCCACTAAACAGCACGGTGCCGAGCGCCATCAGCGCACTGCTCCAGTAAAACCAGATATTGGCGCGGCGTAACATCGCAGCACCCAGCCCCATCACCGCTAAGGTGTGATAAGCCTGATATTCCAGCCCGGTATGAATCCAGGCCATTTCAGCCGCACCAAGCGACTGACTCAAAACGTGGGCACCAAATGCGCCAAAAGCCACCAGCAGAAATCCGCTGATAGCCGAAAAAACAAACATGGTACGACTGGACATTAACCGATCCTCAGAGTCCTTTTGCATCTGAATGCAAATAAATCAATACGTTATTGTTGATAGCGAAAGCGGAATTTTTCTTGTTCGGTTGCAGCTTTTTCCAGGATCCACTGTCGGAAGGCGGCTATTTTACCCAGTTCTGCCTGACTGTCATGACAAACCAGATAAAAAGCGTTTTTACTGACTAATACATCATTAAACGGGCAGATTAATCGCCCGGCTTCTATTTCGCTCTGCGCCATGACGTTATTCGCCAGCGCCACGCCCTGACCATGAATCGCCGCCTGCAACACCATGGCGCTGTGGCTGAAGATTGGCCCCTGCTGTACATTGATATGCTGCAGGCCCAGTTGCCGGATATAAGATTGCCAGTCCCGGCGGGAAGCATCATGCAGCAGAGTAAAACGCGACAGATCCATCGGTGTTTTTAGCGGATTATCCCCGGTCATCAGCGACGGTGAACAGACCGGCAGCAGATATTCGGCATAAAGTTTTTCAACCCGCAGGCCGGGCCAGTTACCCCGGCCGTAAAAAATCGCCACGTCGACATCGTCGGCCAGTTTCTCTTCGTCGCGGTCAACCGCCTGGATACGCACGTCGATTCCCGGATAAGCCATATTAAAGCTGGAGAGGCGGGGAACCAGCCACTGAATGGCAAAGCTCGGCAGTAAACTAACGGTCAGCGCACCCTTGGCACTGCGCGCCTGCAGTTTGCGGGTCGCTTCGTTGATTGCCGAGAAAATCTCTTTGATGTCGAGATAGTAGCTTTGTCCTTCTTCGGTCAGTAATAGCGAACGATTCCTCCGGCGAAATAGCTTTAACCCCAGAAAATCTTCCAGAGATTTAATCTGATGGCTTACAGCAGCCTGGGTGACAAACAGCTCTTCTGCGGCTTTGGTAAAGCTTAAATGGCGTGCAGCTGCATCAAAAACACGCAGTGCGTTGAGAGGAGGAAGGCGTTTCGACATGGTTTTCCGTATCCGGATCGGCAAAAAATACGCTGGCTTATACAAAGCGTTTACGTATTAGAATTTTTAATCCGAGGCATTATAATTTGTCCGTTGAGGAACCTCCAGCAAATACCTATAGTTGCCGCACTTCCTGAGCCGGAACGAAAAGTTTTTAGATTTGTGAGTGAGTTCGCAGATTTTCTGAAAGCTTTTGGCTTGTGGTCGTGATGTTGTGTTTGCAATTTTTGATCCGACGATTGCGGATCGAACTCTTAATTCCTGTAGATTTACCCTGTCTGTCCATAGTGATTTTTAAATAGCACCGCAAATTGCGGTGCTTTTTTTTTGCTGCTTAGTTGCCAGACTCTACCATCTCTTTGACATCAGAGCGGTTGATTTGCTGCTCGTTGCCATTCGCATCTTTATAGCTGATCATGCCGGTATCGTTATCGACTTTAGGCTTGCCGGCAGCCACAATGGTGCGACCATCATTGGTATGCATCACGTAATTGCTTGAACAGGCACTCAGGGTAAAAGCCAGGGTACACACGGCCAGTACTGCGGTTAATTTTTTCATCTGCTATCTCCTTGTAGATTGATTGCATCAAACCACCCGCGTTACGCTAACCAGAGGCAGCCGATAAGTGAGATCGACTAGTAAACGTCCGATCGTTATGCGGGTTTGGTTCAAACCTTGCAATATTCAGCATAACGCGCTTTTCCAGCTTTGCCAGACGCAGACCATTCTTTCAGTGTGGTCCTAATTTTTCTTATCATGGACCAGGCATGACCGCATTCAATCCCACCGCATTTCGCCAGCAGTTTCCCGCACTCGCCGATGCAGGCGTTTATCTCGACAGCGCAGCGACCACGCTGAAGCCGCAGGCCGTCATTGACAGCACGCAGCAGTTTTACAGCCTCAGCGCGGGTACAGTCCATCGCAGCCAGTTTGCCGCCGCCCAGGCCTTAACCCATCGCTATGAGCAGGCGCGCAACCAGGTTGCCCGCTGGCTTAATGCCGCTGACGATCGTGAGATTGTCTGGACGCGCGGCACCACCGAAGCGATAAACCTGGTGGCGAACAGCTGGCTGCGCCCGCGCTTACAGCCTGGTGATGAGATTGTGGTCAGCGAGGCAGAACACCACGCCAACCTGGTGCCCTGGCTGATGGCTGCGCAGGCGTGCGGTGCCCGCGTCGTAAAATGGCCGTTAGGCGCGGATCGCCTGCCGGATATCAGCCAGCTGCCCGCCCTGCTCAACAGCCGTACCCGCCTGCTGGCGGTCGGACAGATGTCGAACGTCACCGGCGGATGTCCCGCACTCGCTCAGGCGATCCCGCTCGCTCACGCCGTGGGCGCGAAAGTGATGGTCGATGGCGCACAGGGCGTGGTGCATTGTTCGCCTGACGTACAGGCGCTGGATATCGACTTTTACGCCTTTTCCGGACATAAGATTTACGGCCCGATGGGCATTGGCGCGTTATATGGCAAAGCGGAACTGCTGGAGGCGATGGAGCCCTGGCAGGGCGGCGGTAAGATGATAACGGATGTCGATTTCAGCGGATTCACGCCGCAGCCGGTGCCGTGGCGTTTTGAGGCTGGCACCCCGAATGTGGCGGGCGTGGTGGGCCTGAGTGCAGCACTGAGCTGGCTGGCGCAGTACGATCTGCCCGAAGCGGAGCGCTGGAGTCAGCATCTTGCGACGCTGGCGGAAGAGCAGCTGGCGGAATTACCCGGTTTCCGCAGCTTCCGCTGTTCAAATGCCAGCCTGCTGGCATTTGAATTCGCTGGCCTGCATCACAGCGATCTGGTGACGCTGCTGGCTGAGCAGGGAATCGCCCTGCGCGCTGGCCAGCACTGCGCGCAGCCGTTGCTGGCGGCGCTGGGCGTCAGCGGCACGCTGCGGGCCTCTTTTGCACCCTATAATAATCTGCAGGATGTTGATGCGCTGGTGCGCGCTATGAAGAGCGCCATCTCGCTGTTATCGGAGTTTTGATTATGCATTCATCGCCGTTAGCGCCACACCCGTTTGGCGAACAGATTACCGTTGCCAGCCTGAAAGAGAGCTTTGGCCGCTTTCATCAGTGGGAAGATCGTTATCGTCAGCTGATCCAGCTGAGCCGCCAGTTGCCTGCCTTACCCGGGGAACTGAAAACAGCAGAAATTGAACTGAGCGGTTGTGAAAATCGGGTCTGGCTGGGCAGCCAGTTACGCGAAGATGGCACGCTGCATTTCTATGGTGACAGTGAAGGACGTATTGTGCGCGGCCTGCTGGCCGTGCTGCTGACCGCCGCTGAGGGCCAGACGCCGCAACAGCTGCTGGCGATGGATCCCTTAAAACTGTTTGATGAACTGGGCCTGCGCGCCCAGCTCAGTGCCTCCCGCAGCAGCGGCCTGCAGGCGCTGGCCGCCGCAGTGGAGCACGCCGCGCGTCAGGCGCTGACGGCGTCCTGACGGGCAGCACGCGCCAGAAACTTCTTCAGCGCATGCGAGACGGCAACAAAGCCGAAGGTGGCGGTTACCATGGTGGCCGCGCCAAAGCCGGAGGTGCAATCCATTCTCTTCGGCCCCTCCGCTGTGCTGCGTGAAGCACAGACGCTGCCATCAGCCTGCGGATAGACCAGCGCTTCGGTAGAAAAGACGCAGTCGATGCCAAGTTTGCCCTTGCTGTTTTTCACCACGCCCAGGCTTTTCAGTCGTTCGCGCAGCTTTGCCGCCAGCGGATCCTGGATGGTTTTCGCCAGATCGGCGACCTGGATCTGAGTGGGATCGATCTGCCCACCCGCGCCACCGGTGGTGATCAGCGGGATCTTATTCCGGCGGCACCAGGCGATCAGCGCCGCTTTCGGTCGCACGCTGTCGATAGCATCGATCACATAGTCGAAACCGGCTGCCATCAGTTCGGCGGTGTTCTCTGGCGTAATAAAGTCATCAATGCAGATCACTTCACAGTCAGGATTAATCGCACGCAGCCGTTCTGCCATCACGTCCGTTTTGGCTTTGCCGACGTTGCCCTGCAGCGCATGAAGCTGTCGGTTGGTGTTGGTGATACAGACATCATCCATATCAATCAGGGTGATTTTACCAATTCCGGTGCGCACCAGCGCTTCCGCCGCCCAGGATCCGACACCGCCAATACCGATGACGCAGAAGTGTGCGTCAGCAAAACGTTGCAGCGCATCCTGGCCATAGAGACGCGCCGTGCCGCCAAAGCGCTGATGCCAGGCGTCATTTAACACTTTCATAGTTGAACCTGTTACGTCGTGCGGGCCCGAAGGCCCGCAGAGAAGAAGTTAGTTAGCGCCGAGAAGCAGTGAACCATTATTACCGTTTTGCGGGCTGGAGAACAGCGGCTGTCCGGCACCCGGCGCGGCTTTAATTACCCAGACGCGTCCGTAGTGATTATAGAAGCCCGCCAGATGCGCGGCGTCCGGGCCAATACCCTGATAGATATCAAAGTGCTGGCCTTTAATCGCGCCACCCACGTCGAGTGCCACCATCAGGCGCATCTCATATTTGCCGTTGAATTTGCCCTTCTCATTTAACTGCGGCACTTCAGCCAGCAGTACGGTGCCCGCCGGAATAATTGAGCGGTCAGACGCAACGGAGGCTTTCGCCACCAGTGGAACTGCACTGGCACCGCGCACCGGCGTAAATGGCTCAGCCTTAAAGAAGACGAATGATGGGTTGGTTTCCAGCAGCGCACGGACCTCCTGTGGTGATTGCTCCTGCGCCCACTGACGAATCGCCTGCATCGACATATCTTCGCGCTTCACTTCACCGCGATCGATCAGCTCTTTGCCAATGCTGTGATAACCCCAGCCATTTTTACCGGCGTAACCAAAGAAGGTCATCGGGCGGCCATCGCCAAAGTCGACATAACCACTGCCCTGCACATCCATCATGAAGTTATCAATCAGGGAATTGCTGTAGGCGATGATGTAGCGGTCATCGAGTCCGCCACTATAGATAGAGGCGCGGCTCGGTAATTTTTCTCCGCGTTTGCGCGGAGGCATACGGTAGATGGGATACTGGAATTCACCCTGACGGGTGTAGCGCGCTTCCACTACCGGCGTGTAGTAACCGGTGAACTGCACGTTACCGTAGTTATCCGTACCCTCCATCTGCCAGGCGTTAAGCCCATACTGACGAAGCTGTCGGGTATCGGCACCCGCCATCAGCCAGCTCTCAATCGCGCTATAGGTGCCGTTCTGACGGCTATACAGGGCGGATGAGGCGGACTGAATCTGACGGACCTGCTCGCCAAAGTCTCTGCCATTAACCGGTGCGCCTTTGGCATTGGGCTGATTCACCAGCGCCAGCGGTTGTTCCAGTTTGCCATCTTTATATTGCTGACCGCGATCGGTCGGTTTGGAGCTACAGGCCGCCAGCAGCGTAATTAACGCGCCAGTGAGTGCATACTTCACCCAATGTGATTTCATTATCTTCTCTTTTTATAACTGTTCGCCCCGCGACGATAGCAAAGCCCCCGACAGAATGAAATGCATCCGCTCAGACGTCACGCATATCAGTTTAATAATTAACCAGATGGTTGAATCCTTCAGCAACTGGCTGTTAATTTGGCTTTTATCTGCAAAAAGGGGTTGCATGAATTAGCGCGGAGAGTATAGTGCGCTTCCACGGACGCGGGGTGGAGCAGCCTGGTAGCTCGTCGGGCTCATAACCCGAAGGTCGTCGGTTCAAATCCGGCCCCCGC
>NZ_JAALFW010000016.1:0-84818 GCF_011800485.1 Pantoea sp. EKM20T
GAAAGGCGGGGCGGCACAGGATGTGCCATCCCCGGCGGTCCGTCAGGCAGAGGAATGACGTGAAGGAACCGCGTAGCGGCGCGAGGACCGCCAGCCCCTGAGCGGCACCAGACTGCGTTATCACCTGTCGCTTAACTGACTGGCATTACTGCGTAAAGGGAATAACCAGTTCGCCAGGTTTCACTTCCAGTCCTTTGGCAAATTTCTTCGCCAGCGACTCGCCTTTGCTGCGGTCGGCGCTGAGCACGTAAGCCGGCTTTTGATCAAAGTAGTTTTTCAGCGACTGATTCAGATAAGGCGTCAGCGTTTTCATAATGGAGGCCATTTTTTCCGGAGCAACCTGCGCATCAACAATTTCCAGATCGCGCAGATAGATTGCACCCTGCTGCTGGTCATAGACCGGCTGAGCACGCATCTTCAGTTGCATATCGGCCTGCTGGGGACCAAACAGTGACGTCACATTGATTTTAGCATTGCCAGAGAGCGTCACTTTACCTGGCTCTTCACGGCCAATCTGACTGGTCAGGTTGTTCAGGACGATGTGCGCATTAACCAGCCCGGAAACGCCAATATCTTTCTCATAGTTGTTGTGCTTCTGCAGCGCCTGGTTTACTTCCTGTTCGCTGATGGTGTATTGCGTCAGTTGATTACAGCCGCTCACCAGCAGCGCGATCAACAGGGCAGTCAGCCCGAAAAAAGCCTTTTTCATCGATCTTTATCCTGAATATCAGAGCCAATAAACAGGCCATAGCCTGCCTGAATGCGTAGCGGGTGTCATCAGGAAAGAGATGAGAAACGCCGCAGCGTCTCTCATCGGGAGGGGTTAGTGAGCTATCGAGGAGAGCAGATTCACCTGGGTCTGTTTAGCCATGTTATCGCGGTAGTCAGCGACCCGGCTCGGCCAGTCGATTCCGGCCACCAGCGTCAGAGAGCGCAGCAGCGGGAAGAGATTAAAATCATCTTCGGACAGCTCGCCATTCACCGCATTGGGCTGGACGATTAATTTGTCCAGCTTGCGCAGATCGTCGCTGACGTTCTTAATCAGGCCGGCAGAATGACTTTTCAGCGTGTCGAAATCACCGATGCTCGCCTGCTTTTTGTTGCGGAAATAGTCACGCGCCTCCGGCGTCGCGAATTCGGCAAACGCCGCCTCTGCAATACGCGGCAGCAGCAGTTTATTGACATAGCTGTTCATGTGACGCAGCCAGTCGCCGATCGCCGGATTCAGCGCGCCGATGATCAGCGGTTCGCCATCCTGCTGATCGACATAGTGTACGATCTCCATACTCTCAGGCATCGCGCTGCCATCCTGCTTCTGCAGAATGGGCGCCATTTTCTGTCCGATCAGTCGTTTCGGCGTCTCTTCATCGTCGTTGAGCATTACCACCAGCTCAACCGGTTTGTTTTTCAGGCCAAAAATCATTCGCGCTTTAACGCAGAAAGGGCAGTGGTCGTAGATATAGAGCTTCATCCTGATCTCCCGGATTTTACAGGTTTAGTGTTTAACAGAGTGAATCAATTCATCCTGCTTTCGGGCTCGTAAAAAGTATGGAAGAGATTACCCCACAGGGCAAACCTGCCTGTCAGGCACGCTGCAGGATCCGCTGCTGATGCCGCCTGCAGCAGGGGTTATCCGCGGTGCGACCCGAGCAAAATCAGCCTCTTTATCGCTAAACCGCTGTAACGTTTTACCGGAGCCCAGGCGGCGGTTATAGTGAAAGCCGGGTAATGACGGCTCATCTCTATCAGCCATTGATTTCAGGAGTCAGGATGTTTGGCTATCGTTCTGCCGCGCCCAGGGTGCGATTAACCACCGATCGGCTGGTGGTCCGTCTGGTTCACGAGCGTGATGCCTGGCGAATGGCAGATTACTACGCGGAAAACCGCCTGTTTTTAAAACCGTGGGAGCCGGTGCGTGATGACAGCCACTGCTACCCCTCGGGCTGGCAGGCGCGGCTTGGGCTGATTTCCGACATGCATAAGCAGGGTTCGGCCTTCTATTTCATTTTAATGGACAGCGATGAAACCGAAGTGAGGGGAGTGGCGAACTTCAGCAATGTGTTGCGCGGATCCTTTCATGCCTGTTATCTCGGCTATTCACTGGGTGAAAAGTGGCAGGGGCAGGGGTTCATGTTCGAAGCGTTGCAGGTGGCAATCCGCTATATGCAGCGCCAGCAGCATATTCACCGCATCATGGCTAATTACATGCCGCACAACCAGCGCAGCGGCGATCTGCTGGCGCGACTCGGTTTTGAGAAAGAGGGTTACGCGAAAGATTATCTGCTGATCGACGGACGCTGGCAGGATCACGTACTGACAGCCTTAACCCTGCGGGAATGGACGCCTGACCGGCGTGGATAATAATGAGGATGCGAGCATGAAGATGACTTTATCGGCGCAGGCGATGCGCGTGCTGGGCTGCCTGCTGGAGAAGCAGGTCACCACGCCGGAACAGTATCCGCTGTCGCTGAATGGCGTGGTGGTGGCCTGTAACCAGAAATCGAACCGCGAGCCGGTGATGGAGCTGAGCGAAAGTGAGGTGCAGGATCAGCTCGATCAGCTGGAAAAACGGCATCTGATTACCGCCAGCAGCGCCGCCGGGCAGCGGGTCGTGAAATATGAGCAGCGTTTCTGCAACTCCGCGTTTGGCACGCTAAAGCTTAATAGTGCAGAAGTCGCTCTGCTGACGCTGCTGTTACTGCGCGGGCCCCAGACGCCAGGCGAACTGCGTACCCGCAGCGGCCGTCTGCACGAGTTCAGTGATGTCAGCGAAGTTGAGCAAACGCTGGAAGGATTGATGCAGCGCGACGACAGTGCTCAGGTGATCCGTCTGTCGCGTGAACCTGGCAAGCGCGAAAGCCGCTTTATGCATCTGCTGGGCGATGAGCCTGACCAGCCGCAGGCCGCAGACGCGTCAGAAGAGCAGGGCGATCTGGCGGCGCGCGTCGCAACGCTGGAACAGCAGGTTGCAGCGCTTCAGGCACAACTCACCCAACTGCTGCAACCGGAGAGCTGAGATGACCTTACGTATTGGCGTAGTGGGATTAGGCGGTATCGCGCAGAAAGCCTGGCTGCCGGTGCTGTCGGCGGCGACGGACTGGACTCTGGCTGGAGCGTTTTCCCCGAACCAGGCCAAAGCCCGGCCGGTCTGTGACAGCTATCGCATGCCATGTTTTGGTTCGCTGAATGAATTAGCCGCTGCCTGCGACGCGGTCTTTGTCCACAGCAGCACCGCCACGCACTATGAAGTGGTCAGGGCGCTGCTGCTGGCAGGAAAGGATGTCTGCGTCGATAAGCCGCTGGCTGAAACCCTGGAACAGGCTGAGGCGCTGGTGGCGCTGGCGGAAAAACGGCAGCGTAAACTGATGGTGGCGTTTAACCGGCGGTTCGCCCCGCGCTATCAGCAGCTGCGGGCGGAGATGGCGGACGCCGCTTCTCTGCGGATTGAAAAGCACCGTAGCGACAGCGTCGGGCCACAGGATCTCCGCTTTACCCTGCTCGATGACTATCTGCATGTGGTGGACACCGCCCTCTGGCTGGGCGGGAAACCCTTTCGCCAGGTTCAGGGACGCATCGACACCAACGAACAGGGGCAGATGCTCTATGCTGAGCACCATTTCGCTGTTGAGGGCTTGTCGATTACCACCAGCATGCACCGGCGCGCAGGCAGTCAGCGCGAGCGGGTCAGCGCAGTATGTGACGGTAAGTGCATCGACATCAGTGAGATGCGCGACTGGCAGGAAGAACGGCGTGACGGGCTGCTGATTACGCCACCGCCCGCCTGGCAGAGTCATCTGACCCAGCGCGGTTTCAGCGGTGCGGCTCGCCATTTCATCGACTGCGTACAAAATCAGACGAAGCCTGAAACCAGCGGTGAGCAGGCGCTGATGGCGCAGCGTGTGGTGGAAAAATTGTGGCGTGAGGCGACGCAGGAATAACGCCTTGTAACACTCCGTGCTGGTCATTTCCCTCCGTGGCAGTAGACTGTCGCCGGGCATCTTCTGGGTGCCCGCGCTAATTCTCCTTTTTTGCCGATTCTTTTCAGGATGCGCCGTCAATTATGAATTTGTTGAAATCGCTGGCAGCGGTCAGTTCTATGACCCTGTTTTCCCGCGTACTGGGCTTTGCCCGTGATGCCATCGTGGCGCGGGTGTTTGGCGCCGGAATGGCGACTGATGCGTTCTTTGTTGCGTTTAAACTTCCCAATCTGCTGCGGCGTATTTTTGCTGAAGGCGCATTTTCTCAGGCCTTCGTGCCGATACTGGCTGAATATAAAAGCAAGCAGGGCGAAGAGGCGACCAAACTCTTCCTGGCTTACGTCTCCGGACTGCTGACGCTGGCGCTGGCGCTGGTCACCGTGGCGGGCATGATCGCTGCGCCCTGGGTCATCATGATCACGGCTCCCGGCTTTGCCGACAGTCCCGACAAGTTCGCGCTGACCAGCTCGCTGCTGCGGGTGACCTTCCCCTACATTATGCTGATTTCGCTGGCGTCGCTGGCGGGGGCGGTGCTGAACACCTGGAACCGCTTCTCGGTACCGGCCTTTGCACCGACCCTGCTGAACGTCAGCATGATTGGCTTTGCGCTGTTTGCCGCGCCGCACTTCCACCCACCGGTAATGGCGCTGGCCTGGGCCGTCGTGGCTGGCGGCGTGCTGCAACTCGGCTATCAGCTGCCACACCTGAAGAAACTCGGGATGCTGGTGCTGCCACGCCTGAATCTGCGTGATGCGGGCGTCTGGCGGGTCATGCGTCAGATGGGACCTGCCATTCTGGGCGTTTCTGTCAGTCAGATCTCGCTGATCATCAACACCATCTTCGCCTCGTTTCTGGTCTCAGGTTCGGTCTCCTGGATGTACTACGCGGACCGCCTGATGGAGTTCCCCTCGGGTGTGCTGGGCGTGGCGCTGGGCACCATTCTGCTGCCGTCGCTGGCCAAAAGTTTTGCCAGCGGCAACCATGATGAATATTCCCGGCTGATGGACTGGGGTCTGCGCCTCTGTTTCCTGCTGGCGCTTCCCAGCGCGGTGGCACTGGGCATGCTCTCCGGCCCGCTGACCGTGGCGCTGTTCCAGTACGGCAAATTCACTGCCTTTGATGCACTGATGACGCAGCGCGCTCTGATCGCCTACTCCGTCGGACTGATGGGGCTGATCGTGGTCAAGGTGCTGGCTCCGGGCTTCTATTCCCGTCAGGACATCAAAACGCCGGTTAAAATTGCGATTATCACGCTGATCATGACGCAGGTAATGAACCTGGCGTTTATTGGTCCGCTGAAACACGCCGGTCTGTCACTGTCGATTGGGCTGGCAGCCTGTCTGAATGCGTCGCTGCTCTACTGGCAGCTGCGTAAGAAGAATATCTTTATGCCGCAGCCGGGCTGGAGCAGCTTCCTGATCCGCCTGCTGATAGCTGTAGTGGTGATGGCAGGCGCGCTGTTTGCCATGCTGCAGTGGATGCCAGCCTGGGAGCAGGGATCGATGCTGTGGCGGCTGCTGCGTCTGGCCGCGGTCTGTGGTGTGGGCGGCGGGGCCTATTTCCTGGCGCTGGGGCTGCTGGGCTTCCGGCTTCGCGACTATGCGCGTCGCACCGCTGTGTAAAGCTTGCCGCAATAAATAAATTCAACGCGCAGGGAACAGGGGCAGAGGAGGAAAGCGTCCCGCGCCATGGACAAAAACGCCGGGAGCGTTTTTGAACAACGCAACGCGTTGGCCCGGCAACGGGCGCACCTCAGGGATGAGGTGCGTAATCGCGCGGGCCGAGCGGCCAGGGATTGGCTTTAGCGTCTTTCCGATCTGCCCCTGTTCCCTGTGCAGGCTCAATTTTAAAGCTCATCATGGTGAAGGAAAAAACGCACCAATAAAAAATCCCGCACCAGGCGGGATTTTTTTTCGCTACTTTCCGGTTCAGGCTTTGCGACTTAACGTCGCCTGGCCTTTACCCATCCCATCCGGGCCGTAAAAGGCCTGGGTCTGATGCGGCTTCAGCACGTCAAGCGCATCCTGGGTGTAGCGGATCTGGTGTTGCAGCAGCAGGCCGTTATGAACATTGGCATCCTGCAGACGACGGGAATGCTGCTGGATAGTGTCCCAGCGGCGCGCCATGTCGTTCTGACCACGATAAGGAGCCGAGGTCGCCTGGCTCTGTTCAGCGGTGCGGCGCATCTCGTCCAGATAGTTCAGCGTACTGAGCAGCGCGCTTTTATCTTCGGTGATACGCTGCAGCAGATTGCTGTTAATGTTTCCGGCTGCCAGCTGCTGCTGCTCTTCTTCCAGCACGGCTGACAGCGACGCCAGCACATCCTGCATCTTATCTAAGGTGGTCTGCAAATTACTCATGGGAATTAATTACCCTCTAAATACGCCTTGGTGTCGGCAATCAGCGCATCGGCGATTTTGCCGGTATCCATCTTCAGTTCGCCATTACGAATGGCGGTTTTCAGTTGTTCAACGCGCTCGACGTTAATATCTTTGCTGCTCGGCTGCATCAGCTGCGACTGCGCGCTGCTCAGTTTTACCTGGGCTGCAGCAGGGGTCGTGGCTGCTGCCACCGGGCTGGCGCTCTGGCGCACTTTGCTGTTACCGGACTCACTGCTATCGCGGCTCTGTACGGTGCTGGCGGGTTTCAGAGGTTGCGTTCTGTCAATGCTCATGTTCGGGCTCCTGTACGGTCAGGGGAAGTCTGCCACCTGAATCAGAATAGCGTTATCGCTTAGTTGATTCTTCTATCGGCAGCACTACTGGCTTCTTTAACACTTTACAGCGTTATAAGAATATTCCCATCCTCTCGTACCTTACCGCTGACAACCTGACCATTTCCCATCCTGACCCGGACCGACTGCGATCGGGCGGCGTTATTCAGTGCCTTGCCCTCACCGCTGGCATCAAATCCGTCGCCGCTGGCAATCACCATCACATTCTGACCCGCCTTGACCCGCCACGGCTGACGCAGTGTGGATGGGTTAATCGGCTGTCCTGGCGGGATATCGCGCAATACCACGGCATCTGCGACCGAGTCCGCATTCAGCAGGGCGCGGGCGGGCAGGGTATCCAGGCGACCAGTCTGCAGCGTGAAATCACTCTCGCTCACGCTACTGCCCTGGCTCAGCAGCCGGTTCGCCACCAGATAGGAACCGGTGACCTGCACCTGAACCTGAATATAACGGCGGTTCTCGCCACAGTTTGCCGCCACGCTCATATTGCCCCACAACCGGCTGTTGCCGGGCAGGGTGAACTGTGGCGCCTCACAGACTGGCCACTGTTCCTGTGGCGTGCGTACCACCACGACCATGCCATCAGCATGCTGGGCGTCACGCGCTTTAAAAAATTGATTCAGTTGTGCATTGAGATCCCCGGCGGAAACCGGCAGGGCGATCGCGACCAGCAGGCTGGTCAGCAGGGTCAGATATCGACGCATTGTGCATTTCCTCACTGATGATGGCGACGAGTGTAACCCTTAAGAAAAATCCTTAATTGTCAAAATAGCGGTCATTTGAGGCCTTATTCAGACGATGACCCCTTGCGTTTTCAAATTAAGCTGCGAGCTCGAAATTCTCATACGCGGAGGAAACATGCTCGACAAACTGGATGCGGCGCTGAAATTTGGTACGGAGGCCCTCAACCTGCGTGCTCAACGTCAGGAGATCCTGGCGTCAAATATTGCCAACGCCGATACCCCTGGTTATCAGGCCCGGGATATCGACTTTGCCAGCGAGCTGAGTCGGGTGATGTCCAATGGTCGTGCGGAAGGCAGCAGCATGGCGTTAAAAGTCACGTCAGCTCGCCACATTGAAGCACAGACAAACGGCGTGCCATCGATGGATATGCTTTATCGCATTCCTGACCAGCCTTCTGCCGACGGCAACACCGTAGATATGGACCGTGAGCGTACGCAGTTCGCGGATAACAGCCTGAAATATCAAACCGACCTCACCCTCATCAGTAGCCAGATCAAAGGCATGATGAGCGTGTTACAAGGACAATAATTATGGCCTTGCTGAATATTTTTGACATTGCCGGTTCAGCGATGACCGCGCAATCACAGCGATTAAACGTCAGTGCCAGTAACCTGGCGAACGCCGACAGCGTCACCGGCCCCGATGGAAAGCCTTACGTGGCAAAGCAGGTGGTTTTCCAGACCGATGCGGCGCCAGGCTCAGCCACCGGCGGCGTGAAAGTGGCAAGAGTCGTGGATGACCCTACACCTGCCAAGCTGGTCTATGACCCGGGCAATCCGATGGCAGATGCCAAAGGCTACGTGAAGATGCCGAACGTGGATGTGGTCTCTGAAAGCGTCAACACCATGTCGGCGTCACGCAGCTACCAGGCCAACGTCGAAGTGCTCAACACCGTGAAGTCGATGATGATGAAAACCCTGACGATCGGGCAATAACGGAGAAAAATTATGGCTATCGCGGTAGGCGTTAACGAAAGACTGGACCCCACGGTCCTTAGCTCCTCTAACACCAGTGGCACCGGCAACAATGCGCAGGATCTGCAGAATCAGTTCCTGACCATGCTGGTGACGCAGTTAAAGAACCAGGATCCCACCAATCCAATGGATAACAGCCAGCTCACCACGCAGCTGGCACAGATCAATACCCTGAGCGGCATTGAAAAACTGAATACCACGCTGGGATCGATCTCCGGCCAGATCAGCACCAGCCAGTCGCTGCAGAGCTCCACGCTGATTGGGCATGGCGTAATGGTCAATGGCGGACAGGTTCTGGTCGGCAAAGGCACCACAACACCATTTGGCGTTGAACTGGCCTCTGCCTCAACCGGCGCATCGGCCACGATTAAAGATGCCAGTGGCAACGTGATCGATACCGTCGATCTGGGCGCGCTCAGTGCTGGCGTGCACACCTTCTCGTGGGACGGCAAGCTGACCGATGGCTCTGAAGCACCGGATGGTAAATACAGCGTTGCGATTGCCGCAAGCAATGGCAACACACAACTGGTGGCACAACCGCTTAACTACGCCTACGTCAATGGGGTGAGTACTGCGAACAACACCACAAAACTGGATCTCGGCACCATGGGCTCCGCCACCCTTGACGACGTACGTCAGATTCTCTGATTAACCTGTAGACAGGAAACCTATAAATGTCATTTTCCCAAGCGGTCAGCGGCCTTGGTGCTGCTTCAAGTAACCTTGATGTCATCGGTAACAACATTGCTAACTCCGCAACAGCGGGCTTTAAATCGAGCACCATCGCGTTTGCCGATATGTTTGCCGGTTCTAACGTCGGTCTCGGCACCAAAGTCGCGGCGGTGATTCAGAACTTTAACGACGGTGCGACCACCACCACCAGCCGTGGCCTGGACGTTGCGCTGAGCGGTAACGGTTTCTTCCGTATGACCGACAGCAGCGGCGGCGTCTTCTATTCACGTAATGGCCAGTTAACGCTGGATGCTAACCGTAACCTGGTCAACACCCAGGGTCTGAACGTGACCGGCTATCCGGCCAGCGGTTCACCGGCCACCATTCAGGCCGGTGCTAACCCGGTAGCGTTGCGTATTCCTACCGAGCAGATGTCAGCCCGCGCCACCACCACCGCCGGTCTGGTTGCCAACCTGAACTCAACGGATACCACGCCATCCGTGCCTACCTTCTCGACGGCGAACGCAGACAGCTACAACAAGAAAACCACGGCAACCGTGTTCGACTCGCAGGGTAATGACCACGCGCTCGACATGTATTTCTCGAAAGACACCACCAGCAACAGCTGGACCGTGCGTACCATTGATGGCACCACCGGCACCTCCGCGGGTGACTTCCGAATGGCGTTTGACACCAGCGGTAAGCTGACCAGCGTTTCTAAGCTGGATGCCAGCGGCGCGGTTGTCAGCACCACGACGGATGGCACCGTCGGCCTGACGCTGAACGTGGGCGGCGCCAATGGCGCAGTAGCCAATCAGCCCATCAACCTGAGCATGCTGGGCAGCCTGCAGCAGAACACCGGCGCCACCAACTTTGGCAGCCCGACCCAGGATGGTTATGCACCTGGCGATCTGACCAGCTACGCGATCAATAATGACGGCACCATCACTGGCAGCTACTCAAACCAGAAAACCCAGCTGCTGGGTCAGATTGTCCTGTCGAGCTTCTCTAACCCGGAAGGCCTGCAGTCTAAAGGCGACAACGTCTGGCAGGCTTCGAGCGCATCCGGTCAGGCAGCAACTGGTCTGGCTAACACCGGTACCTTTGGTTCACTGACCGCCGGCGCACTGGAATCGTCCAACGTCGACATGAGTAAAGAGCTGGTGAATATGATCGTCGCGCAGCGTAACTATCAGGCGAATGCGCAGACCATCAAAACTCAGGACCAGATTCTCAACACGCTGGTTAACTTACGTTAATTCGCTAACAGGATTGCCATATGGATCACGCGATATATACCGCGATGGGCGCGGCCAGCCAGACGCTGGATCAGCAGGCGGTTACCGCCAGCAACCTCGCCAACGCCTCTACACCCGGTTTTCGTGCACAGCTGAATGCGCTGCGCGCAGTGCCGGTGAGTGGCTGGTCACTGCCAACCCGCACGCTGGTCGCCGCCTCAACACCGGGCGCCGACATGAGTCAGGGCGCGATGGATTACACCGAGCGTCCACTCGATGTGGCGGTGCAGCAGGATGGCTGGCTGGCGGTACGTACCGCTGACGGCAGCGAAGCCTATACCCGCAACGGCAATATGCAAATCAGTCCGACCGGTACGCTGACGGTTCAGGGCAATCCTGTGATGGGCGATGGCGGTCCGATTGTGATTCCGCAGGGCACGCAAATCACCATTGCAGCCGACGGCTCGATCACCGGGCTGAATGCCGGTGATTCACCGAATGCCACGGTTCAGCTGGGCAAGCTGAAGCTGGTCAGGGCAACAGGGCAGGAGCTGCAGCGCAGTGATGACGGCATGTTCCGTCCGACTGCGTCGACGCAGACAACCCGCGGTGCCGCGCTGCAGGCCGATCCCACCATGCAGGTGATGCCTGGCGTGCTGGAAGGCAGCAACGTCAAACCGGTAGAAACCATGGTCGATATGATCGCCAACGCCCGACGTTTTGAGATGCAGATGAAAGTCATCACCAACGTCGACGAAAATGAACAAAAAGCCAACCAGCTCCTGAGCATGGGCTAAGGCACGAGGATAACAACATGATTCGTTCTTTATGGATCGCTAAGACCGGTCTTGATGCGCAGCAGATGAACATGGACGTCATTGCCAACAACCTGGCAAACGTCAGCACCAACGGCTTTAAGCGTTCACGTGCCGTGTTCGAAGATCTGATGTACCAGACCATGCGCCAGCCGGGCACACAGTCATCAGAGCAGACAACGCTGCCATCCGGTTTGCAGATCGGTACCGGTGTTCGTCCGGTGACCACTGAGCGTCTGCATACGCAGGGCAACCTGTCGCAGACCAGTAACTCAAAAGATATCGCCATTAACGGCCAGGGCTATTTTCAGATTCAGATGCCGGATGGCACCTCTGCTTATACCCGTGACGGCGCGTTTCAGGTTGATCAGAACGGCCAGCTGGTGACCAACTCCGGTTTCCCGGTGCAGCCAGGCATCACCATTCCGGCCAACGCCACCAGCATTACCGTGTCGCGTGACGGTGTGGTCAGCGTGACGCAGCAGGGTCAGGCTCAGGCCGCGCAGGTGGGGCAGTTAACCCTGAGCACCTTTATGAATGACGCCGGTCTCGATAGCGTGGGTGAAAACCTCTACAAGGAAACTCAGGCATCGGGCGCACCGACAGACAGCACGCCAGGCCAGAACGGCGCAGGTCTGCTCTATCAGGGCTACACCGAAACCTCGAACGTTAACGTGGCGGAAGAGCTGGTCACCATGATCCAGACGCAGCGCGCCTACGAAATCAACAGCAAGGCGATCAGCACCTCTGATCAGATGCTGGCGAAATTAACACAGCTTTAATCCCGAACAGGGCCAGCCCGTGCTGGCCTGAATGACAGACATTAATAAGGTCGTGACGCCGTGGCGAAGCAACAGATTCTCAAGCCTGGACATTGGTTAGTTGCCTCGTTGCTGCTAACTCTTAACGGATGTGCCCTGGTCCCGCGTACCCCGCTGGTCGAAGGTGCAACCACAGCGCAACCCATGCCGTCTGCGCCACCGGTGGTCAACGGCTCTATATTCCAGGGCGTCGCGCCGCTTAACTACGGCTATCAGCCGCTGTTTGAAGATCGTCGTCCACGCAACATTGGCGATACCCTGACCATTACGCTGCAGGAAAACGTCAGCGCCAGCAAAAGCTCCTCAGCCAATGCCAGCCGCGATGGCAGCAGCAGCTTTGGCGTGAGCGCGGTGCCGACCGGACTGGCAGGCCTGGTGGGTGCAGGTGGTGAAAAAGCCAATATCGACGCGACAGGCAAAAACGATTTCGCAGGTAAAGGTGGCGCATCCGCCAATAACACCTTTACCGGCACCATTACCGTCACCGTGGATCAGGTGTTGTCAAACGGCAACCTGCACGTGGTCGGTGAAAAACAGATTGCCATTAATCAGGGCACGGAGTTCATTCGCTTCTCGGGCGTGGTCAACCCACGCACCATTAGCGCCAGCAACGCCGTGTTATCTACTGCTGTCGCCGATGCACGTATTGAGTACGTCGGAAATGGTTACATCAATGAGGCGCAGACCATGGGTTGGTTCCAGCGTTTCTTCCTGAACATCTCGCCGATGTAAGAGGTTTCAATGAAAAAGTTAACGCTGTTACGCGCCGGGCTGGCGCTGCTGCTGGGCGTCAGCCTGCTGGCAAAAGCCGATTTGATTCGTGATTTAACCACGGTACAGGGCGTACGTGATAACCAGCTGCTGGGCTACGGCCTGGTGGTGGGTCTGGATGGCACCGGTGACCAGACTACCCAGACGCCATTTACTACCCAGACAGTGAGCAACATGCTGTCACAGCTTGGTATTACCGTTCCCACCGGAACCAACATGCAGCTGAAGAACGTGGCGGCCGTCATGGTCACCGCTAAACTGCCCTCGTTTGCCCGTCAGGGACAGAACCTGGATGTGGTGGTCTCGTCGCTGGGTAACGCCAAAAGCCTGCGCGGCGGCACGCTGTTAATGACGCCGATGAAAGGGGTCGATAACCAGGTTTATGCGCTGGCGCAGGGTAATATCCTGGTCGGTGGCGCGGGTGCGTCAGCGGGCGGCAGCAGTGTTCAGGTTAACCAGCTGAACGGTGGCCGTATCACCGGCGGTGCAACCGTTGAGCGTGAACTGCAGAGCAACTTTGGTACGCAGAACACCATTAACCTGCAGCTTAACAGCGAAGATTTCTCAATGGCGCAGCGAATTGCTGATGCCATTAACGCCCGTGGCGGCTACGGCGCAGCGCAGCCGCTGGATGCCCGTACCGTGCAGATCCGCGTATCGCCTAATAATGGTGCGCAGGTGCGTCTGCTGGCTGAGATCCAGAACATTAATGTGTCTATCCCGGTTGAAGATGCCAAAGTCATCATCAACTCCCGTACCGGTTCGGTGGTAATGAACCGTGAAGTGACGCTGAATCAGTGTGCGGTCGCGCAGGGCAATCTGTCGGTGACGGTTAACCAGCAGCAGAACGTCAGTCAGCCTGATACTCCACTGGCCGGTGGTCAGACGGTGGCGACGACGCAGACTCAGATCGATCTGCGCCAGACCGGCGGTGCGCTGCAACGCGTCAACGCCAGCGCCAACCTGAACAACGTGGTGCGTGCGCTGAATGCGCTGGGTGCGTCACCTATCGAACTGATGTCAATTCTGCAGTCGATGCAAAGTGCCGGCTGTCTGCGTGCCAAACTGGAAATTATCTGATGGCTGATATGCAATCTCTGACGAGTTCGGCTTTCGACAGCCGTTCCCTGAATGAACTGAAACGCCAGGCCAGCAACGATCCGAAAGGACAAGCGTTGCAGGTGGCCCGTCAGGTCGAAGGGATGTTTGTACAGATGATGCTGAAGAGTATGCGCGAGGCGTTGCCGCAGGACGGCATTATGGGCAACGAGCAGACCAAACTCTTTACCTCTATGTATGACCAGCAGATTGCACAGGAGATGGGGAAACGTGGCCTCGGCCTGGCGGAAACCATCGTCAAACAGATGCAGCCCGCCACCGCGCCGGATGAAAAAGCCGGTACGGTGCCGATGAAGCTGGATAACAGCTTTATTCTCAGCACCAGCGGGGCAACACCACTGCCGGCGCAGCAGCTGGAGCAGATTGTGCGTAAGGCAATGCCGCGTCTGCCGCCGGTCGCTTCACCGACGGGTCTGCCCAGTGACAGCCGCGAGTTTATCGCCCAGCTGACGCAACCGGCGCAGGCTGCCAGCCAGCAGAGTGGCATTCCTCATCACCTGATTCTGGCGCAGGCTGCGCTGGAGTCGGGCTGGGGCCAGCGTCAGATCCTGACCCGCGACGGCAAACCGAGCTACAACGTGTTCGGGATTAAAGCCAGCGGCGACTGGAAAGGTGACACCACCGATATCATGACCACCGAATATGAGCAGGGCGAAGCGAAGAAAGTGCGTGCCAGCTTCCGCGTCTATAACTCCTATTTCGAGGCGCTGACCGACTACGTCAAACTCCTGACCAAAAACCCACGCTATGCGGCGGTGACGAACGCCTCAAGCGCAGAGCAGGGTGCGCAGGCCTTACAGGCGGCCGGTTATGCCACCGATCCAAAATATGCGCAAAAGCTGGTGGGAATGATTCAGCAATTCAAAAGTATGGGCGACAAAGTCGTCAAAGCTTACAGTCAGGATATGGGCGACCTGTTCTGATCATTGCGCCTCAAGTTTCACTTTAGCAAGCCGATAACATCCCTATAGCCAGAAGCGTTTTCGCCTGCTGGCGCCCACTTTGATGTCTGCCAGCCCGGTTGACGGGGAACGTAAGGAACCGAGATGTCCAGCATAATTAACTCCGCGATGAGCGGATTGAGTGCCGCGCAGGCCGCTCTGAGCACCACGAGTAACAACATTTCCAATTACACCGTGGCGGGCTATTCACGTCAGACCACGGTACTGGCGCAGGCGAACAGTACCCTGCAGGGCAATAGCTATTATGGTAACGGCGTGAATATCACCGGTGTACAACGTGAATATGATGCGTTTATTGCTACGCAGCTGCGCGGTTCCAGCGCGAACTACAGCGCGGTAAGCACCCAGCACAGCCAGATTTCTAACATTGACGATCTGCTGTCGACTTCGACTACCAGCCTGTCGACCTCGCTGCAGGGCTTCTTTACTAACCTGCAGAACGTGGTCAGCAACGCCAACGATCCGTCGGCGCGTCAGTCGATGCTCAGCAATGCGCAGGGGCTGGTCAGCCAGTTCCAGACATCAGCGCAATACCTGAACAATATGCAGAACAGCGTCAATGCCGATGTCGATTCCAGCATCAAGCAGGTCAATACCCTCACCAGCCAGATTGCCGATCTGAACAAACAGATTGGCAAACTGAGCACGGCAAACGGTGCCGCACCTAACGATCTGCTCGATAAGCGCGATCAGCTGGTGAATACCCTGAATAACGTGGTTGGTGTGACGGTATCGCAGCAGGATGGCGGCTACACGGTCGCGATGGCCAATGGCCTGACGCTGGTGAACGGCGACAAATCTCACGATCTGGTGGCGATGCCTTCCAGCAGCGATCCGACACGCACCACCATCGGCTATGTCGATAAGCAGGCGGGCAACGTCGAGATCCCGGAGAAGCTGATCACCACCGGTTCGCTGGGCGGTCTGCTGGCGTTCCGTACTCAGGATCTGGATCTGGCACAGAACCAGCTGGGTCAGTTAGCGGCGGCGTTTACCACCAGTTTCAACGATGTTCACAAGCAGGGCTTCGATAGCAAAGGCAATCAGGGCGTCGATTTCTTTAATATCGGCAGCCCGATCGTGGTGGGCAACAGTAAAAACAGCACCGCCGCGTCCGTCACCGCTGAGTGGACCGATACCAGTGCACTGAAAGCATCCAATTACACCGTGAGTTATGACGGCAATAACTGGACCGCAACCCGCGCCTCAGACAGTACGACCGTTACCATCACGCCAGGTACTGATGCCAGTGGCAACACCACGCTGAGCTTTGACGGTCTGAAACTGACCGTCGCCGGCACGCCTGCACCTGCTGCCAAAGACAGTTTCCTGGTGAAGCCGGTCCAGAACGCCATCAACGATATGTCAGTCGCGATCACCAGTGAATCGCAGGTGGCCGCCGCGGGTGCAGTAGGCGGTGAAAGTGATAACCGTAATGCGCAAAAACTGCTGAATCTGCAGGATGTGAAACTGGTCGGCGGCAATGCCACGCTGTCTCAGGCCTACGCCACCATCGTCAGTAGTGTGGGAAACAAAACCAGTTCACTGGAAACCACCAGCACCACTCAGAAAAGCGTGGTCAGTCAGCTGACCCAGCGCCAGCAATCGGTCTCTGGGGTAAACCTCGATGAGGAGTACGCCAACCTGACCAAATATCAGCAATATTACATGGCCAATGCGCAGGTGCTGCAGACTGCCAGCACCGTGTTTAATGCATTGATCAATATTCGCTAAGGGCAGGAGATAACATGCGAATCAGTACAAATATGATTTTTGAGCAGCAGGTGCGTGGCATCACTGACTCACAGGCCTCCTGGCTGAAATCAGGCCAGGAGCTCTCCAGCGGCCGCCGTGTGAATAATCCTTCGGACGATCCGATTGCCGCGTCTCGTGCTGTCGTGTTGTCACAAACCCAGCAGCAGGGCAAGCAGTATGCGCTGGCGCGTACCTTTGCCGAGCAGGGTCTGTCACTGGAAGAGAATACGCTGAAAGGCGTTACCGATGGGATCATTGCTGCGCAAGGGCTGATCGTCAACGGTTCAACCGGTACGCTGAGCGACGATGACCGTGGTTCGATTGCTACCCAGCTGGAGGGTATCCGTGCCCAGTTGCTGAACCAGGCAAACAGCCAGGATGCCAATGGCCGCTATATTTTTGCCGGTTATAAAACTGACAGTGCGCCATTTGTGGATGCGGCAGGCACCGGCGTCGGCTACGCAGGCGGCACCGAGGCGATCACTCAGAAGGTCGATACCAGCCGTACCATGACTGTGGGCCATACCGGTGACAATATCTTTATGGCGATCTCTGGCAATGCCACCAAAGAGCCGGATGGCAGCGCCAGCGAAACGAATGTGTTTAAGATGCTGGATAGCGCCATTGCTGCGCTGAAAGTGCCGCAGGATGATGCTGACGCCGCAACCAAACAGACCTTCCAGGCGGCGATGGATAAAACCAACCGTGGCCTGGGTAACTCGCTGAATAATGTCTTAACCGTGCGTTCTGAGATTGGTACCCAGCTTTCAGAGATCGACACGCTGAATGCCCAGGGCGATGACCGTAGTGTGATTTACAGCTCGCAGATGAGTGACCTGGTTAACGTGGATTTAACCGAAGCAGCTTCAAACTACACCATGCAGCAGACCGCATTACAGGCGTCCTATAAGACCTTTACGGACATGTCTAAGATGTCGCTGTTCCAGATGAACTCGTAGTCTGACCTGAAATTTTGAGCGTACTTTAACCGGATGCGCTTACTTTTTCCCACCCTCCCGCTAAAGGAGGGTGGGATTTTTTTGCCTGCGATTCAGCCGGTGGCGGGAACCATAGAAATTAAACCGGGTTGATTTACAGCGACAGTCAGCTCGCATGTCAGTCTTGCTTTCACGCTTTCACGCTTTCACGCTTTCACGCTTTCACGCTTTCACGCACACACGCACTTTCCTGATTCCTGATAAACGAGGAGGGGAGGTTAATTATCCTCTGTCCGCTGGCGGGCAGAATCGCAGGCATAAAAAAACCCCGGCTTGCAGGCCGGGGTTTAGTTCACAACAGCTTATGCGTTACGGCTTGGTCGCCGGGGCAGTGGCATGATGTGTGGCGCTATGACCACCCGCAGAACCGCGACCGTCGAACTCATACGGTGCACGCACCCAGTCACTGTGCGGTGCCGGTTCTGACTGCCAGACTGGCGCAGGCGCTTTAGTCATCGGCGCAGAGGCAAAATGCTTCCAGCGCGTACCATCATTTGGCACTGATGCCGTTGCAGGCTCGGATGCCGTTGCAGGTACTGATGCAACAGGTTCGGCCGCAGTCACCGGTGCTGCAGGGGCGACATCGCGTGCGGCCACCGGAGCATGAGGTTCACGAACTGGCGCTGTTTCAGCTTCAGCAGCGACCGGCGCATTCAGAACTTCTTCAACTTCTGCTGCGATCGCTTCACTGACGTCGGTAGCCGATTGCTCAGCAACCTCTGAAGGCTGTGCTTCTTCTGCAACCGCTGCAGGCTGTGCAGTCTCAACCGCAGGTGTCACAACCGGCGCTTCGGTGACAGGCTCAGCAGGCACGGCTTCGGCTGCTACCGCTTCCGCTTTTGCTTCATCTGCCGCCGGAACAACGGAAGGCTGCTCGTTAACCGGCGCGTCGATAGCACGGGTATCGTCAGTGTTCACGACCGGCACTGGCGTTTCTGCCTGCGGCTCGGCCTGTTGCACTGGCGCTTCCTGAGCAACAGATTCAACTGCGGCAGCAACGGGCAGCGCACTGGCGGCGTCTGCTGTCTCTTCGCGGTTGTACGCTGGCGTCTCGTGAGTCACATTCTGAACCTGCTCTTCGCTGGCCTGGCTCACCGGGTAACGGATCCAGACTTTACCGGATGCCATCTCTGGTGATGCAGCTGCAGCGGCCAGCGGCATTGCTGACTGAGTCGGATAACGCTCATCACGGTAACGACGACGACGCTGTCCGCTGACGCGCAGATGACGAGGCGAACGACGTGAACGACGCGGCATATTGGCGTTATCACGGTTGTCGTTGTCATCCTGCTCTTCACCCTGCGGTGCCTGGAACTCAGGCTGCGGCTGAGCCACGTCTGTCTGCTGAGGCTGACGCACTTCAGCCGGCTGGGCAAAGTCGCTGGCTTCGGCTGGCATAGGTGGACGGTTATCATCAACACGCACCTTCTGGTTCAGCTGACGCGGCTTGCGACGCGGCATAACCTGTACGCGCTCATCATCCTGCGGCTCGGTCACGTCCGGAACGTCGGCTACCACTACCGGCTGCTCAGCCACTTTGGCGGCTTCTTCACCGGCACGTTTCTCTTCCTGACGACGACGCTGACGCTCAGCACGCTGTTCACGGCGCTGTTGCTGCTGCTCATCACGCTGCTGGCGCGCTTCTTCGCTCAGTGCCGGACGCTCTTCACGCACTTCACCAGCCTGGGACTGACGCTTGTTACGGCGATTATCGTTACCCTCGCGTGGCTCGCGATTTTCACGTGGCTCGCGACTTTCGCGCGGTTCACGACTTTCACGAGGTTCGCGGTTTTCACGAGGCTCACGGTTTTCGCGTGGTTCACGGCCTTCACGCGACTGCGCGTTATCTCCGTTACGCGGCGTACGCTCACGACGATTATTGTTACGACGGTTGTTATTATTGCTCCGGCGCTCGCCACGGCCGTTGCCGTTTTCCTGCTCGCTTTCAGGCGCTTTCTGCGGTTCTGCAACCTCAGTGGCCACGGGTGCGGCGGCAGGGGCTTCTTCGCCTGCGAACATTTTTTTCAGGCCACCAAGCAGACGGCCAAAGAAGCCGGTGCTGACGGTAGCAGGCACAGCCACAGCAGGTGCTGATTTTGCGGCTGGCTGGGCTTCAGCGCGTTGCGCTTCTGGCTCAACTTCTACCGGTGCCGGAGGCGCATCAGGCATTACAAACGCGGCCAGAGCAGGCTGCTCAGGACGACGACGTTCAGCATGTTCCTCTTCCGACGGCATCGCCATTTCGGCTTCATGCAGCTTCGGCAGATGATAGCTCAGGGTCTGCGTCTCTTCGCCTTTGCGCACGCGCAGCACGGAGTAGTGTGGGGTCTGCATCTTGTCATCAGGAACGATGATAGCCCGCACGCCACCCTGGCGTGTTTCAATAGCGTTAACCGCTTCACGTTTTTCATTCAGCAGGTAAGAGGCCACCTGAACCGGAACAATGGCGTGAACTTCTTTGGTGTTGTCTTTCAGCGCTTCTTCTTCAATCAGACGCAGGATCGACAGCGCCAGTGACTCGTTATCACGGATGGTGCCGGTGCCGCTACAGCGTGGGCAGACGTGATGACTGGATTCACCTAATGACGGGCTCAGACGCTGACGGGACATCTCCAGCAGGCCGAAACGTGAAATGTGGCTGATCTGAATGCGGGCGCGGTCCTGACGGACAGCTTCACGCAGACGATTCTCAACCGCGCGCTGATGGCGTACTGGCGTCATATCGATGTAATCGATAACGATCAGGCCGCCCAGGTCACGCAGACGCAGCTGACGAGCAATCTCATCGGCCGCTTCAAGGTTGGTGTTGAACGCCGTCTCTTCGATGTCACCGCCGCGCGTTGCACGTGCTGAGTTGATATCGATAGCGGTCAGCGCTTCGGTACTGTCGATCACAATCGAGCCACCGGAAGGCAGGCGGACTTCACGCTGGAAAGCGGATTCGATTTGCGATTCGATCTGATAGTGGCTGAACAGCGGGATTTCACCGGTGTAGAGCTTAATTTTGCTGCTGAAGTCCGGACGGCCCAGCGCAGCGATATGCTGACGCGCCAGTTCCAGTACTTTCGGGTTATCGATAAGGATCTCACCGATGTCCTGACGCAGATAGTCGCGGAAGGCACGCACAATCACGTTACTTTCCTGATGGATCAGGAACGGAGCAGGGCGGTTTTCAGCGGCTTTCTTGATCGCTTCCCAGTGTTTTAGACGGAAGCTTAAATCCCACTGCAGCGATTCGGCTGATTTACCGACGCCCGCAGTACGGACAATCAGGCCCATGCCTTCCGGCAGTTCCAGCGCCGACAGGGCTTCTTTCAGCTCGGTACGATCGTCACCTTCGATACGGCGAGAGATACCGCCTGCACGTGGGTTGTTCGGCATCAGTACCAGATAGCTGCCCGCCAGAGAGATAAAGGTGGTCAGCGCAGCGCCTTTATTGCCGCGTTCTTCTTTATCGATCTGAACAATGACTTCCTGACCTTCACGCAGCACGTCTTTAATATTCGGACGACCATGCGCGTTATAGCTGGAGGGGAAGTATTCGCGGGAGATTTCTTTTAACGGGAGGAAACCGTGACGCTCTGCGCCGTAATCGACAAACGCAGCTTCAAGGCTGGGTTCAATGCGAGTGATTTTACCTTTGTAAATGTTGGCTTTTTTCTGCTCGTGTCCAGGACTTTCAATATCCAGATCGTACAGACGCTGACCGTCAACCAGGGCAACGCGCAACTCCTCCTGCTGAGTTGCGTTTATTAACATTCTTTTCATCGTGACTTACTCGTTATTCTTTCATGAGTGATTACAGCTGCGGGCATAGTTACCCTGGACGAGTATCAACCGATGGCCCCGTGACTTAGTGCAATGTCGTCAACCTCACGGCTGTCGACCGCGCGAGGGGCGCAAATAACGTCGGTGGCCTGTTTTTCATAAGGGAAAACAGCACCAGATAGTGGAAATGCCTGAGAGAATAAAGAAAACCCGTGCATCCCATACTGTTGTCCAGGCCGCAACCCGCAGCCCGCTAAGTGCCTGATTTCGCATTACGTCTTACGCCATTGCTGCGTGTCTGCTCAATCCGGCAAAATGACAATTTCGCTCTTTTTCTGCCCTGAAATGGTTCAGGTAAGAAACTCAAGCATTATTCCATTGCTAACCTTCATATAGCAAGGCGACTTTAGCCAGCTTGTGAAGTTTCTTTACATTTAAATCGCTAATGTGTCGGACAAAACAGCGCTTTGCTGAAAAAGCCAGCAGAGAGGCGACCTGCCGTCACATCAACTCCAGAGTTAAGCACAGAAAAAGGGGTGGCGCTATCAGGGGACACTATTTAGAATCGCCGCCATGAAAACAGAGAATCCCGGCGTACATTTTGTCGCCATCACGGCTGAAAATGCCGGACAACGCATTGATAACTTTTTGCGCACCCAGCTCAAGGGTGTGCCCAAAAGCATGATTTATCGCATCGTTCGCAAAGGCGAGGTGCGGGTGAATAAAAAGCGCGTCAAGCCAGAATATAAGCTGGAGGAGGGCGATGAGGTGCGCATTCCGCCGGTTCGGGTAGCGGAACGCGATGAAGATGCCGTTTCCCCCAAACTGGCGAAAGTGGCTTCACTGGCCGATGCCATCCTGTTTGAGGATGAGTCGCTGCTGGTGATGAATAAGCCTTCCGGCACAGCCGTGCATGGCGGTAGCGGACTCAGCTTCGGGGTGATTGAAGGGTTACGTGCCCTGCGACCGGAAGCGCGCTTTCTGGAGCTGGTGCATCGCCTGGATCGTGACACCTCCGGCATTCTGCTGGTCGCTAAAAAGCGTTCGGCGCTGCGTTCCCTCCATGAGCAACTGCGCGAAAAGGGGATGCAGAAAGACTATCTGGCCCTGGTGCGCGGCAACTGGCCGTCACACCTGAAGGTGGTTCAGGCGCCGCTGCTGAAAAACATCCTGCAAAGCGGTGAGCGCGTGGTGCGCGTCAGCAGCGAAGGCAAAGCCTCGGAAACCCGCTTTAAAGTAGAAGAGCGGTTCGAGTTTGCCACGCTGGTGAAAGCGAGCCCGGTCACCGGTCGTACCCATCAGATTCGCGTCCATACGCTGCATGCCGGGCATCCCATTGCCTTCGACGATCGCTACGGAGAACGTGAGTTTGACAGTCAGCTGGCGGCAACCGGTTTAAAACGCCTTTTCCTGCATGCTGCGGCGCTGACCTTTACGCATCCCGGCACTGGCGAAGTGATGCGGGTCGAAGCGCCACTGGATGATGGCCTGAAGCAATGCCTGCTTAAGCTGCGTCAGCGGAAAGCGTAATCTCTCCGGCATCAGTTCGTTAAAGGATTGATGCCGGCCTGCTGCAACATCTCATTGAGCGCGATCAACGGCAGCCCGACCAGCGTATTGGGATCGCGTCCCTCCAGCCGATCAAACAGACAAATCCCCAGACCTTCACTTTTAAAACTGCCCGCACACTGAAGCGGCTGCTCCTTTTCCACATAGCCGCTGATTTCAGCGTCAGTCAACGTGCGGAAATGAACCACAAAGGGCTCACAGCAGTGCAGCAGCGTGCCACTGACCGGATGAAATAGCGCCAGACCGGTATAAAAGGTAATGGCTTTTCCGCTGGCGGCACGCAGTTGCGCCCGCGCATTCTCAGCCGTGTGAGGCTTACCGGCGATAGCGCCATCCAGCACGCAAACCTGGTCGGAGCCGATTATCCAGTGGCTGGGATACGTTTTTGCCAGTGCCTGCGCTTTAGCCACGGCAAGACGGGTTACCAGCGCTTCAGCGGTTTCATCGGGCTGGGGTGACTCATCAACCTCAGGCGCGGCGGTAATAAAAGGCAGGCCGAGTTTATGCAGTAATGCCTGCCGAAAGGGCGAGGTTGAAGCTAAAAGAATCGATGGCGTCATTTTTTTTCAATAGTGATAGCGAATTGGTGACAGTCATTTTAAACTGTGCGCCGCACTGGATGCGAATAGTGGTTGAAAGATGCTGTTTAACGGCCTTTTTCTTTGACTCTATGACATTACAAAGTTAATATGCGCGCCCTATGCAAAAGGTAAAATTACCCCTAACGCTGGACCCTGTCCGCACTGCTCAGAAGCGCCTTGATTATCAGGGTGTCTACACATCTGTACAGGTGGAGCGTGTGGCCGAGTCGGTCGTTAGTGTGGACAGTGATGTGGATTGTGCCATGTCGTTTGCGGTTGATAACCAACGTCTGGCAGTACTGACGGGTACTGCTGAAGTACAAGTGACGTTGCGTTGCCAGCGCTGCAACCAGACCTTTCCTCATCACGTAAAAGTGAGTTACTGCTTCAGCCCTGTCTCTTCTGAAGAGCAGGCCGAGGCATTGCCGGAAGCGTACGAGCCGGTCGATGTCAACGAGTTTGGTGAGATCGATCTGCTGGCGGTTGTCGAGGATGAAATTATTCTCGCGCTGCCGGTCGTTCCGGTGCACGATTCTGAACACTGTGAAGTGTCCGAGGCGGACATGGTCTTTGGTAAACTGCCTGCAGAGGTGGAGAAACCAAATCCATTTGCCGTATTAGCCAGTTTAAAGCGTAAGTAATAGGAGTAAGGTCCATGGCCGTACAACAGAATAAACCCACCCGTTCTAAGCGTGGTATGCGTCGTTCGCACGATGCGCTGACCACTGCTGCTCTGTCAGTAGATAAAGTTTCTGGCGAAACTCATCTGCGTCACCACATCACTGCGGACGGTTACTACCGCGGTCGCAAGGTTATCGTTAAGTAAGTTTCTTGCTTAGCAAGGCGATACCTTGACACGTTTGACCCTGGCGATTGATGCCATGGGCGGGGACTTCGGTCCCTGCGTGACAGTGCCTGCAGCATTGCAGGCACTGGCCTCTCATTCGGAACTATTCCTTCTTCTGGTCGGACATCCCGACACCCTCATGCCATTGCTTGCCAAAGCGGATTCCTCCCTGATGGGGCGTTTGCAGGTCATCCCTGCCGAATCGGTTATTGCAAGTGATGCGCGGCCCGCTCAGGCCATCCGCAACAGTCGCGGCAGCTCAATGCGTGTGGCACTGGAGATGGTTAAAGAGGGACGTGCGCAGGCCTGCATCAGCGCCGGGAATACCGGTGCGCTGATGGGGCTGTCGACGCTCTTATTAAAACCGCTGGATGGCATTAAACGTCCGGCGCTGATGTCCGTTTTACCGCACCAGCAACAGGGTAAAACCGTGGTGCTGGATCTGGGCGCAAATGTGGGCTCAGACAGTGCGATGCTGGTGCAGTTTGCTGTAATGGGGTCGGTAATGGCTGAGCATGTGCTTGGTATTGCACGGCCCCGTGTCGCGTTGCTCAATATTGGTCATGAAGAGACCAAAGGGCTGGAAACGATCCGCGACGCCGCGGCAGTGCTGCGAGAATCACCGCAAATCAACTATATTGGTTACCTTGAAGGTAACGAACTGCTCACCGGTAAAACGGATGTGATGGTCTGTGACGGTTTTGTCGGAAACGTCACGCTGAAGACTATGGAAGGCGTGGTAAGAATGTTTCTTTCTCTGCTGAAGTCATCAGGGGAAGGTAAAAAACGGTCATGGTGGCTTCAGTTGCTGGGGCGCTGGATTCAGAAACGTCTGACGAAGCGCTTCGGGCATCTCCACCCTGACCAGTACAATGGCGCTTGTCTGTTAGGATTGCGCGGAACAGTGATCAAGAGTCACGGTGCGGCAAATCAACACGCCTTCGCTGTGGCGATAGAACAGGCAGAGCAGGCGGTGAGGCAGCAAATTCCCGAGCGAATTGCTGCGCGCCTTGATGCTGTATTAGCCAGGAGTGACAAAGCCTAGATGTATACCAAAATTATCGGTACGGGCAGTTATCTGCCAAGCCAGATCCGCACCAATGCCGATCTGGAAAAAATGGTGGAGACGTCGGACGAGTGGATTGTTACCCGTACCGGCATCCGCGAGCGTCGTATTGCTGCGCCTGACGAAACCGTCGCCACCATGGGATTCAGCGCGGCGCAACGCGCCCTTGAAATGGCAGGCATTGAAGCGAACGATGTTGGGCTGATTATTGTCGCCACAACCTCTTCCAGCCATGCCTTCCCCAGCTCTGCCTGCATGATCCAGCAAATGCTGGAAATCAAAGACTGCGCGGCGTTTGACCTCGCTGCCGCCTGTGCAGGTTTCACCTATGCACTGAGCGTGGCCGATCAATACATCAAAAATGGCGCGGTGAAACATGCGCTGGTGATTGGTGCTGATGTCCTGGCACGCGCACTTGATCCGGAAGATCGCGGCACCATCATCCTGTTTGGCGATGGTGCAGGCGCGGTCGTGCTGGGTCAGAGCGAAGAGCAGGGGATCATCTCTACCCATCTTCATGCTGATGGTCGCTATTCACAGCTGCTGACGCTGCCTTATCAGGATCGTGCGCATCAGGATCAGCCCGCTTATGTCACCATGTCAGGCAACGAAGTCTTCAAGGTTGCCGTCACCGAGCTGGCTCACATCGTTGATGAAACGCTGCAGGCCAATAATCTCGATCGTGAAATGCTGGACTGGCTGGTGCCGCATCAGGCGAACCTGCGCATTATCAGTGCCACCGCGAAAAAACTCGGCATGACCATGGATAAAGTGGTCGTCACACTGGATCGTCATGGCAATACCTCTGCCGCATCGGTGCCAAGCGCACTGGATGAAGCGGTCCGTGATGGCCGCATCAAACCCGGACACCTTATTCTGCTGGAAGCCTTTGGTGGTGGATTCACCTGGGGTTCTGCGCTGGTTCGCTTTTGATTGACAGGAACGAAAAATGACGCAATTTGCATTTGTTTTCCCCGGTCAGGGTTCACAGACCGTGGGCATGCTGACTGAATTAGCGGCAACGTATCCGCTGGTAGAAGAGACTTTCCGTGAAGCCTCTGACGTGCTGGGATATGATCTGTGGCAATTAGTGAGTCAGGGTCCGGCTGAAGAGCTGAACAAAACCTGGCAGACTCAGCCTGCACTGTTAGCCGCCTCCGTGGCAATCTACCGTGTCTGGCAGCAGCAGGGCGGTGAACAGCCAGCCCTGATGGCTGGTCACAGCCTGGGTGAATATTCAGCGCTGGTTTGCGCGGGTGTGCTTAACTTTGCGGATGCAGTGAAGCTGGTTGAACTGCGCGGCAAACTGATGCAGGAAGCGGTGCCTGAAGGCACTGGCGCGATGCAGGCGATTATTGGCCTGGATGACGCGGCTATCCGCAAAGCCTGTGAAGAGAGCGCGCAGGGTCAGGTCGTCTCACCGGTTAACTTTAACTCGCCGGGCCAGGTGGTTATTGCGGGTAACAAAGAAGCCGTTGAACGTGCGGGTGCCGCCTGTAAAGCAGCGGGCGCTAAGCGTGCCTTGCCACTGCCGGTCAGCGTTCCTTCTCACTGCGCACTGATGAAGCCTGCGGCCGATAAACTGGCGGTGGCGCTGGAGAGCATCACCTTTAACGCGCCTGCGGTACCGGTGATCAACAACGTTGATGTGAAAGCTGAAACCGACGCTGCGGCCATCCGCCATGCGCTGGTCCGTCAGCTCTACAGCCCGGTTCGCTGGACCGAGAGCGTGGAAGCGATGGCAGCACAGGGCGTGACGCAGCTCCTGGAGATGGGGCCAGGTAAAGTCCTGACCGGACTGACGAAACGTATTGCCGATAGCCTGACAGCGGCTGCCGTTAACGATACTGCATCCCTGACGGCTGCACTCGGTAAGGAATAAGAGGAATATCATGAGCTTTGAAGGTAAAGTTGCGCTGGTTACCGGCGCGAGTCGCGGCATTGGTCGTGCGATTGCAGAAACACTGGCGGCACGCGGTGCTAAAGTGGTAGGAACTGCAACCAGCCAGAGTGGCGCCGACGCCATCAGTGCTTACCTTGGCGACAAGGGCAAAGGCCTGTTACTGAATGTGACTGACGCTGACTCAATCAGCACTGTTTTAGAGAATATTCGTGCTGAATTTGGCGAAGTGGATATTTTAGTCAATAATGCAGGCATTACGCGTGATAATCTTCTCATGCGCATGAAGGACGATGAGTGGGAGGATATCCTGGATACCAACCTCACATCGGTATTCCGCCTTTCCAAGGCGGTCCTGCGTGCCATGATGAAAAAGCGCGTGGGCCGTATCATCACCATTGGTTCCGTTGTTGGAACCATGGGTAATGCGGGCCAGGCAAACTATGCGGCAGCAAAAGCGGGTTTGATTGGCTTTAGCAAATCACTGGCGCGCGAAATCGCGTCACGTGGCATTACCGTCAACGTCGTGGCTCCAGGCTTTATTGAGACTGACATGACGCGGGCACTGAACGAAGATCAACGTTCCGGTATTTTGGCGGAAGTTCCTGCGGGTCGCTTAGGCGAAGCTCAGGAAATCGCCAATGCTGTGGCATTTTTAGCCTCTGACGAAGCAGCCTACATCACAGGTGAAACGCTGCACGTCAACGGCGGAATGTACATGGTCTGATAAATCACGAAATGATTTGCTTTATTTGCGGTTAGAACCGCAAAATAACGCAAAATCGTGGTTCGACCAGCCGGGATTTTGTTGCATCTTTTTCACCATTTTATACACTACGAAAACCATCGCGAAAGCGAGTTTTGATAGGAAATTAAATAGTATGAGCGATATCGAACAACGCGTTAAGAAAATCATCAGTGAGCAGCTGGGTGTGAAAGAGGAAGAAGTCACCAACTCTGCATCTTTCGTAGAAGACCTGGGTGCCGATTCTCTTGATACCGTTGAGCTGGTGATGGCTCTGGAAGAAGAGTTTGATACTGAGATTCCAGACGAAGAAGCTGAGAAAATCACTACCGTTCAGGCAGCGATCGACTATATCAATAGCCATAAAGGCTAATGAATATCTTCAGGCGGTCGCTCGACCGCCTGATTTTTTTGTTTGTCCCACATAGTTCCCTATTTCCCCTCCCTGGAGGACGAACGTGTCTAAGCGTCGTGTAGTTGTGACTGGTCTTGGCATGTTGTCTCCTGTCGGCAATACCGTAGAGTCTACCTGGAGTGCTCTCCTTGCCGGTCAGAGCGGCATTACCCTGATCGACCATTTTGATACCAGTGCTTATGCAACACGTTTTGCAGGTCTGGTAAGAGATTTTAATTGTGATGACTACATCTCGCGCAAAGATCAGCGCAAGATGGATGCCTTCATCCAGTACGGCATTGTGGCCGGTATGCAGGCCATGCAGGACAGTGGTCTGGTTGTTACCGACGAAAATGCAAGCCGTATGGGCGCAGCAATTGGCTCCGGCATCGGTGGTTTAGGTCTGATTGAAGAGAATCATACTTCACTGGTCAACGGCGGCCCGCGCAAAATCAGCCCATTTTTTGTGCCTTCAACCATCGTTAACATGGTGGCGGGTCATCTCAGCATCATGTATGGCCTGAAAGGTCCAAGCATCTCTATCGCGACAGCCTGTACCTCTGGTGTGCATAACATCGGTCATGCCGCACGCATCATCGCCTATAACGATGCTGATGTGATGCTGGCGGGTGGCACAGAGAAAGCCAGTACGCCATTAGGCGTCGGTGGCTTTGGTGCAGCACGTGCTCTCTCAACCCGTAATGAAAACCCGCAAGCGGCCAGCCGCCCGTGGGATAAAGATCGTGACGGTTTTGTGCTGGGTGACGGCGCTGGCATTGTGGTACTCGAAGAGTATGAACATGCGAAGAAACGTGGTGCGAAAATCTACGCGGAAATCGTAGGTTTTGGTATGAGCAGCGATGCCTACCACATGACTTCACCACCAGAAGATGGATCAGGCGCCGCCGCGGCAATGATCAACGCATTGCGCGATGCTCAGCTTACGCCAGAGCAGATCGGCTATGTCAACGCGCACGGCACCTCCACGCCAGCGGGTGATAAAGCGGAAGCGCGGGCGGTGAAATCGGTCTTTGGGGCAGCAGCCAGCAGCGTGATGGTGAGCTCGACCAAATCAATGACCGGACACTTACTGGGTGCGGCAGGCGCGGTTGAATCGATCTACTCGATTCTGGCGCTGCGCGACCAGGCCGTTCCACCGACCATTAACCTCGACAATCCGGATGAGGGCTGCGATCTCGACTTCGTGCCCCACACCGCGCGTCAGGTTCCCGGTCTGGAGTACACCCTGTGTAACTCCTTCGGTTTCGGCGGAACCAACGGTTCGTTGATCTTCCGTAAAGTGTAATCGTTGTTGATTGCTAAAAAGGCCCGCGATGCGGGCCTTTTTTTATCCTGCAGAATGCGCTGAAATCACGAGTCACGCTCAGGAGAGAACCATGTGGATTAACGGGTTAAAACAATCGATGCTGGCCGCCAGCGACCGCGGCCTGCAGTTTGGGGATGGCTGTTTTACTACCGCCGCGGTGCGTCAGGGTAAAATCGTGCTGCTGGAGAGCCACATTCAGCGCCTTAAAGAGGGCTGTGAGCGGTTATGGATTGATGGCGTCGACTGGCTTCAGCTTGAGACTGAAATGCAACAGGCCGCGCAGCAACAAACCCAGGCGGTGCTGAAAGTGATTATCAGTGCCGGCAGCGGCGGACGGGGCTACAGCCGGTGCGGCTGTGGTGAATCCACGCGAATCGTCTCGCTGGCGCCCTGGCCGCAACACTACGCCGATTTACAGCACCGTGGCGCGTCACTCCGGCTCAGCCCGGTCCGTCTGGCACGTAATCCACAGTTTGCCGGTATCAAGCACCTTAATCGTCTGGAGCAGGTGATGATCAGAGCTCATCTTGACCAGACAGACGCCGACGAGGCACTGGTGCTTGACACTGAAGGTTGGGTGGTGGAATGCTGTGCGGCCAATTTATTCTGGCGTCAGGGCTCGCAAATTTTTACGCCTGATCTGTCAGCGTCGGGCGTGGATGGCATTATGCGGCGAAGTCTGATGGCGCAACTTGCGGCCGAAGGCCAGGCTTGCCAGGTAATAAAAAGCGAACCGGCGCAGTTGCTGGCCGCCGATGAAGTGGTGATATGTAACGCGCTGATGCCGGTCCTGCCGGTCCGACAGATAGAAGCGGTAGAGTTTACTGAGCGTTCGCTGTTTAATCAGTTGCGCGCAAGCTGTGAAAAGATAATGGATGCATCATGATTCGAAGCAAAAAAATCGTCGTCAGCCTGCTGGCGATCGTGGGTCTCGCGGCTGTGCTGAGTTACTGGCAGGTTAAGCGGTTTGCGGCCACCCCGTTAACCCTGCAGCAGGAAACGATCTACACGCTGCCTGCCGGCACGGGCCGGGTCGCACTTGAAGCGCAGCTGGAAGAGCAGAAGATTATTCCGCACAGTATCTGGTTTGGCGCGCTGCTGCGTCTGGAACCTGAACTGGCGACCTTCAAGGCGGGTACCTATCGCCTTGAGCCGACCATGACGGTGCGTTCGCTGTTACAGCTGCTGGCCAGCGGTAAAGAGGCGCAGTTCCCGGTGCGGTTCGTGGAAGGCCAGCGGCTGAAAGAGTGGCTGAGTGAGCTGCGCAAAGCGCCTTATATCCGGCATACCCTGAAAGATGATCAGTTCGCCACCCTTGCCAGCGCACTAAAAGTGGAGCCTGAGCAGCTGGAGGGCAACTTCTTCCCGGATACCTGGCTCTACACGGCTAATACCACCGATATGGCGCTGCTGCAGCGCGCTCATGAGCGGATGAAAAAAACCATTGCTGAGGTGTGGCAGGGACGGGCGGATAATCTGCCCTATAAAACCCCGCAGGATCTGGTGACCATGGCCTCAATCATTGAGAAAGAGACCGGCGTCAGCGAAGAGCGCGCGCGCGTAGCCTCGGTGTTTATCAATCGCCTGCGCACCGGTATGCGGTTACAGACCGATCCCACCGTCATCTATGGCATGGGCGACAGCTATAACGGGACGCTGACCCGCAAAGATCTTGAGACGGCCAGCGCTTACAATACCTATATCATTAACGGTCTGCCGCCGGGTCCGATCGCCATGCCGGGTAAAGCCTCTCTGCAGGCAGCGGCCCATCCCGAGAAAACCAACTATCTCTACTTTGTTGCGGACGGCAAGGGCGGCCATACCTTTACGACTAATCTTGCCAGCCATAACAAGGCGGTGCAGGTTTACCGGCAGACGCTAAAGGAAAAAAATGAACAGTAAGTTTATCGTCATTGAAGGCCTGGAAGGCGCCGGTAAAACCACCGCGCGTGACGCCATCGTCGCCACGCTGCGTGCCCGTGGCATTCACGATCTGGTCTTTACCCGTGAGCCAGGCGGTACGCCGCTGGCAGAACAGCTGCGGGTGCTGGTTAAGCAGGGTATTGAGGGCGAGCAGGTTACAGATAAAGCGGAACTGCTGATGCTCTATGCGGCGCGGGTTCAGCTGGTGGAAACGGTCATTAAACCGGCGCTGGCGCGCGGTGCCTGGGTGATCGGCGACCGTCATGATCTCTCTTCTCAGGCTTATCAGGGGGGCGGACGTGGACTTGACGCCGATCTGATGCAGACACTGCGTGATACCGTGTTAGGTGATTTCCGCCCCGATCTCACGCTCTATCTTGATGTGACACCCGATATCGGTCTGCAGCGCGCCCGTGCGCGCGGTGAGCTGGATCGCATTGAGCAGGAGTCATTGCGCTTCTTTGAACGCACCCGCGCGCGCTATCTGGCGCTGGCAGCGGAGGACCCCACCATCATCACCATCGATGCGACACAATCACTGGGTGATGTGACAGCGTCACTTCAGGCGGCGCTGGATGGCTGGCTGGCGGAGCAGGCGTGATGAACTGGTATCCGTGGCTGAATCAGCCTTATCGCCAGGTGATTGGCCAGCATCAGGAGAATCGCGCTCACCATGCGTTGTTGATCCAGGCGATGGCAGGTATGGGCGATGAGGCGCTGGTCTGGGGGATGAGCCGCTGGCTGATGTGCCAGCAGCGGGATGGCCTGAAAAGTTGCGGGCAGTGTCACGGTTGCCAGCTGATGCAGGCCAATACCCATCCTGACTGGTATCGGCTTGAGGCGGAGAAGGGCAAAAGTACCCTGGGCATCGACGCGGTGCGGCAGGTAACGGAAAAAATGTACCACTTTGGTCAGCAGGGCGGCGCGAAAGTGGTCTGGCTGCCGGATGCCGCGCAGCTTTCGGAAGCGGCGGCCAACGCCTTGCTGAAAACGCTGGAAGAGCCGCCAGCCAACAGCTGGTTCTTCCTCAGCAGCCGCGATCCCTCGCGCCTGCTGGCCACGCTGCGCAGCCGCTGCATGGCGCTGCATCTGACGCCGCCGGACGAAGGACAAAGCCTGCTCTGGCTGAAGAAGCACGCTGCGCACGACGAACAGATGCTGCTGGCGGCTCTGCGTCTGAGCGCAGGTGCACCCGGTGCGGCGCTGAGCCTGCTGGAAAACGGACCGTGGCAGGCCCGGCAGAAGCTCTGCGATGCGCTGTCCGCTGCGTTGCAGCAGGACATCCTGCAACTGCTGCCTGCGCTGAACGCCGACGACGCGGCAGCGCGTATCGGCTGGCTGCTCTCTTTGCTGCTGGATGCAATGAAGTGGCAGCAACATGCGGGTCAGTGGCTGAGTAATATCGATCGTCAGGATGTGGTGCAGTTGCTGGCCGGATACTTTTCAGCCAGCGCGCTCAACAGCAGCCTCCAGGAGTGGATGCGCTGTCGCGAGCAGCTACTGCATGTGGCATCGGTGAATCGCGAATTATTGCTGACCGATCAGCTTCTGAGCTGGGCGGACAAACAGAAGCCCGCGCTTGTCGGCTAAACCTATCTGAGAGTAATTATGTTTATTGTGGATTCCCATTGCCATCTTGATGGCCTGGACTATGAAAAAAACCATCGTGACCTGGATGATGTGATCGCCAAAGCGGCGGCGCGTGATGTGAAATTTATGCTGGCAATCGCCACTACGCTGCCGGGTTTTCATACCCTTAAAAGTCTGGTCGGCGAACGGAAAAATATAGCGCTCTCCTGCGGTGTGCATCCGCTGAATCAGGAAGAGGCCTATGATGTTGAGGAGTTTCGTCGGCTCTCTGCCGATCCTCAGGTGGTGGCCCTGGGTGAAACCGGGCTGGATTATCACTATCAGCCAGAAACGAAAGATCAGCAGCAGCGTTCGTTCCGGGAACATATCCGTACCGGTATTGCGCTGAACAAACCGATCATTGTTCACACCCGTGATGCCCGCGAAGATACACTGGCGATTCTGCGTGAAGAGCAGGTTGAACGTTGCGGCGGCGTGCTGCACTGCTTCACTGAGGATCAGCCCACCGCAGCAAAACTGCTGGATATGGGCTTCTACATCTCTTTTTCCGGCATCGTCACATTCCGCAATGCCGAGCAGTTACGTGAAGCCGCACGCTATGTGCCGCTGGATCGGATGCTGGTGGAAACGGATTCGCCTTATCTGGCCCCGGTGCCTTTGCGTGGTAAAGAGAATCAGCCCGCTTATACGCGCGATGTTGCCGAATATCTGGCTGTACTAAAAGGGGTGGATTTAGAAACGCTGGCAGCCACAACAACCCAAAACTTCTCAACGCTGTTTCATATCCCGATGAGCCAGCTGGGCGCCTGATCAGCTATTATTTCAGCCTCTGTAATTAATCTGTAACCTGCGTATATGACCCTGTTTTTTCAGACAGGGTCAGCTTTTTATCGCCGATTACTGGTGCGAATCAGTAAGAAATTTCGTAAAGTGCGCCCTTGTGATTGTCGAAACGTGATACCCGTCAAAGTAACAAATCGGGAATTATTTTACCCTTCGTAATAAATCAAAAGGCGGTCACCGCCAGCCCGGCAAAGAATCCTCCCTCTTTGCCACGCGCACTGCGCAAATATGCACTCTTACTCAGGAGCTTCACGCTATGTTCAAAAATGCTTTTGCCAACCTTCAAAAGGTCGGTAAATCGCTGATGCTGCCGGTATCGGTTCTGCCGATTGCCGGTATTTTGTTAGGGGTCGGTTCAGCCAATTTCAGCTGGTTACCTGCAGTGGTTTCGCATGTGATGGCAGAAGCGGGTGGATCGGTGTTCGCCAACATGCCGCTGATTTTCGCTATTGGTGTGGCGCTGGGCTTTACCAATAATGACGGCGTTTCGGCGCTGGCAGCGGTTGTTGCCTATGGCATCATGGTGAAAACCATGGCGGTGGTTGCCCCGCTGGTGCTGCATCTGCCTGCGGCGGAGATCGAGGCTAAACACCTCGCCGACACCGGGGTACTGGGCGGTATTATCGCCGGCTCTATTGCCGCGTACATGTTTAATCGCTTCTACCGCATCAAGCTGCCAGAATATCTGGGCTTCTTTGCCGGTAAGCGTTTTGTGCCGATTATTTCCGGTCTGGCAGCTATCATTCTCGGCGTACTGCTCTCCTTTATCTGGCCACCGATAGGTTCCGCGATTCAGAAGTTCTCACAGTGGGCTGCCTATCAAAACCCGGTTGTCGCCTTTGGTATTTATGGCGTAATTGAACGCGCGTTGGTGCCATTTGGTCTGCATCACATCTGGAACGTTCCTTTCCAGATGCAGATCGGTGAATACACCAATGCGGCAGGTCAGGTGTTCCACGGTGATATCCCGCGCTATATGGCGGGTGACCCGACCGCAGGTAAACTCTCTGGCGGCTTCCTGTTCAAAATGTACGGTCTGCCAGCGGCAGCGATTGCTATCTGGCATTCAGCGAAGCCTGAAAATCGCGCCAAAGTGGGCGGTATCATGATCTCCGCCGCGCTGACCGCATTCCTGACCGGTATCACCGAACCGATTGAATTCTCATTCATGTTCGTGGCACCAATCCTGTATGTGATCCATGCGCTGCTGGCGGGTCTGGCATTCCCAATCTGTATCCTGCTTGGGATGCGTGATGGCACCAGCTTCTCTCACGGTCTGATCGACTTTATCGTCCTGAGCGGCAACAGCAGTAAAATCTGGCTGTTCCCGATTGTTGGTATCATCTATGGTCTGGTTTACTACACCATATTCCGTGTACTGATCGCGAAGCTGGATCTGAAAACACCTGGCCGTGAAGAGAGCAGCAGCAGCGAGCAATCTACCGCGACCGGTACAGAGATGGCGGGCAAACTGGTGGCGGCGTTTGGTGGTAAAGAGAACATCACCAACCTGGATGCCTGTATCACCCGTTTACGTGTCAGCGTCGCCGATGTGGCGAAAGTGGATCAGACTGAACTGAAAAACCTCGGCGCCCGTGGCGTGGTGGTTGCCGGTTCCGGTGTGCAGGCGATTTTCGGGACTAAATCCGATAACCTGAAAACCGATATGGATGATTACATCCGCAGCATGTAATGATTTACAGCGATGAAAAAGCCCCGCTTAGCGGGGCTTTTTTTTGGCCGGGATTCAGAGGTAAACGCGCAGATACTCTGTCAGGCAGAGCAGGGCCATCGCCTGGCCGTAGGGCATAGAGGTCAGAGGAACCGTGCGGTAGTAATCCAGATCCTTGCCCATTGCGGTACCAAAGGAGACCTGTTTTAACTCGCCATCGTCATCAATATTGGCAATCACGCCGCGCAACGCTTTTTCTGCCACCTCGAGATATTCCGCGGGCAGATAACGCTTGCGAACCCCTTTCAGAATGCCATAGGCAAACCCGGCGGTGGCGGAGGCTTCCGGGTAGCTGTGCGGATCATCAAGCAGGGTGTGCCACAATCCGCTGCTGTGCTGACACTCCCTGAGCGCTTTAACCTGGGTCTCCAGCACCTGCTGCAGAAAACGGCGGGTAGCGTGATGCTCAGGCCAGTTCATCATCTCCAGGAAGTCGGGAATAACAATCGTCACCCAGCTGTTACCGCGCGCCCAGCGTGCATCAGCAAAGTTATGGCGACCGTCAAAGTTCCAGCCGTGGAACCATAAGCCGGTTTTGCGATCCATCAGATACTGGGTGTGCAGCAGGAACTGATAACTCGCTTCTTCAATCCACTCATCGCGCTTCAGCAACTGGCCAATTTTCGCCAGCGCCATTACGCTCATCATCAGCGTATCGTCCCAGAGCTGCTGCGGGTTTTCGTTGTTATAGACAATGTGCTGCAGGCCGCCCTGTTCGGTACGCGGCATCTCATACATGACCCATTCTGCCCAGCGCTCCAGCACCGGCACCCAGGCCGGGTTCCCGGTCTCTTCGTAACGGTAGGCCAGCGTCAGAAAAGGACAAACGGTATTCACATTTTTGGTCGGCGTGCCTTCCGCCAGACGCTGCGTAAACCACTCATCAATGATCGCCAGCGTCTGCTGGTCACCGGTCTGCTGATAGTAGTGCAGCATGCCATACAGACCGATGCCGTGTGTCCATTCCCAACCCGCCCAGCCTTTGGTATCAATCACCCGGCCATCGTCCAGCCGTAATAAAAATTCGCCTGTCTCATCGGTGATGTTAACCAGATTCTGTGTCAGCTTTTGAATCAGCTGTACCAGTTCGCTGCGTGGCAACAGATGTTCGGGCTGGCACAATAATTTGCTGTGTTTAACGGGAAATACAGTCATGGTTTATTCCTGTCGTTTTAAGGTCGGGTTTAAAGAAGGGTTTAAAGTGGGATGTGCGGACAATTTTTCCGGCGCTGGCTTATTACGATTAAGGAAGCCAATGTTGTTGTTGCCCCAAAGATTTTCGTAAGGCATGCCAGCCAGCGTTTCTACAATTCCGCGTGCTTCCGGCGTGATGCTTTCCGGCACGATGCGGCCCGCGTCGCGCATCTTCAGCGTCTCCTGGCGCAGCACAGTGTGGGTCTGCAGATTAAGCTTAAAGCGCAGTGACACGATAAAGCCGCAGGCCAGCACGGCCACAGTGCCTATGCTGAGAATCGCCAGGATAGTGTGGCTGACGCCGGGTACCTGGGTCGCCTGTCCAGAGACAAAGCCGGAGAGCTGCAGCACGATGCCGACCAGCATGACTGCGCCAGCCTGCGACGCTTTACGCGTCAGGGTCATGATGCCGGCAAAAATTCCTTCACGGCGCTGTCCGGTGATCACCTCATCCACATCGGCGATATAGGTATAGGTGTTCCACGGCACATAGTTGATGCCGCCACGTCCCAGGCCTGCCAGGGCAGAGATCACCAACAGCAGCGACATGTTGTCGTTCATTCCGGCATACCACAATCCAGCGTAAGAGAGCGCCGCCAGGCCAAACAGCACAGCCACCAGACGGTAGGCGGGCGCGGGTCCCATGCGGATGCAGAGCGGAATCATCGCCATCACGGCAATAAACTGCAGCACCGCCATGGTGCCCATCAGGCTGGAGGCGACCTGAGCGCTCTGCATCAGCACAAATACCACATACCAGGTAAAGACGGCGTTAAACACATCCTGGGCGATATAGCCGCCGAGGTACATGCCAAGGTGCTGGCGGAAGATGCGGATGCGTAAGGTTGAAGCCAGCTCGACATAGAGCCGTTTGAGATTCTGCATCAGCGTCAGCTGCTGCTTTTCCTGTTCTGCACGGCGTGACTCGGCGGAAAAGTCATCGGGGTGACGCTCCCAGGTAAAACACCACACCAGCGTCAGCACCAGCGCGCAGATTACCGAAAACACCAGGCTGGCGTAGAAGAAGGAGAGAGGATTATCTTTGCCCAGCATACCCAGCAAAATACCGGGTAAAAAGGCAGCCAGAATGGCCGACAGCTGTGCCAGGCCGATGCGGGCACCGGAGAAGCGGGTTTTCTGTTTGAAATCGTCGGTCATTTCCGGCACCAGCGTTTCATACGGCACCAGGATCATGGTGTAGACGATATCAAACAACAGATACGTGCAGAGATACCACCAGAAACTCATGTCGCTGAGCCACATCAGGCTATAACTGAATACACAGGGTATGCCGAGCAGGATAAAGAATTTGCGGCGGCCAAAGCGTTTGCCCAGCCAGGTCGAACCGAAGTTATCGGTCAGAAAGCCCATCAGCGGACTGACTATCGCATCCAGCACGCGGGCAGCGGCAAAGATCAGCGTGGCCTGAATCGGGGTTAACCCACAAAAGGTGGTGTAAAAATAGAGCAACCAGGCGGCGGTCAGCGCCGTGGTGCCTGCTCCAAGAAAATCTCCGGAACCGTAGGCCAGATAGTGGCCAAGACCAATTTTACGTGAGCGCATGTCTGATGCTCCTTGATGTTTATGGCGGTTTATCCCTGGTGACGCCGGTCATCTCACCCGGACTGGTTAGCAAAGTAGAACTGACGGGTCGGCTAAACCTTCGCAATTTGGCAAGTGCTGGCTCTGAAGTGGCAGTCATACAAAGAAAAGGGTGGCGAAATTCTAATTTATAAAACAGCGTTTCATTTTCTGGTGTGGCAGGGGCGTTGTTAGCATTCTGAACAGCGTGCGAGTCACGGAGAGAGGGTGCTGCTGCAAAGGCAGGCGAACAATGCAAGAAAAGTGGTCCTGAGGTTGAAAGAAAACAAATTTCTCCCGCATACTGATTGATTAAGACTCAGGCTAAAGCTAAAGGAATTGCACCATGGCAGAAGAAACCATTTTTAGTAAAATTATCCGCCGCGAAATCCCCGCTGATGTGGTTTATCAGGATGAGCTGGTCACTGCCTTCCGCGACATTTCGCCCAAAGCGCCGACCCATATTTTAATCGTGCCGAATGTGCTGATCCCAACGGTCAACGAGGCGGAAGCGGCGCATGAGCATGCGCTGGGACGTATGTTTACTACCGCGGCGAAAATCGCCCGTCAGGAAGGTATCGATCAAAATGGTTATCGTCTGATTGTGAACTGCAATCAACATGGTGGTCAGGAGGTTTATCACATTCATATGCATCTGCTGGGCGGTGAACCGCTGGGACCGATGCTCTCTAACTGACCTGATAACGGAAGCGTGCTATGCGATCCTGGCTGACTGGCCTGCCGATCCTGCTCTGCCTGACGGCCTGCAGCAGTGATAAACCGATGATCAATACGTCACAGTCGCTGGTGATGGAGTCCTCTGTGTTGTCGGCAGGGATCATTACCGATGAACCGACGCTGGATGAGAACGATGGACTGAAGCGTGCCACCAGCGTGCTCTATAATCAGCGCGAAACACCGGTTGTTGTGCACTATCGTTACTACTGGTATGACGACAAAGGGCTGGAAATCACCCCGCAGGAACCGGCGCAGACCGTTACCGTTCCGGCGCAGGGCAGCATTATCGCCACTTCGCAACTGGGTAACCTGACGGCCAGCAAGGTTCGTCTTTATCTCTATCTTTAAGGATTTTCTACGTGATACGCAGTGTTAATCGTACCGGAGCGCTACTGATGGCGCTCATTCTGACCGGCTGTGTCGTGAAACAGCAGCAGCCTGCACCGGTTGAACCGACCCAGCCTGTGGAGCCGGTGCAGCCCGTTCCACAACCTGAACCGGTGCCGCAACCGCAGCCTGTGCCGCAGCCACCGAAACTGGTTACTATCAACTGGGATGCCAGCGTTCAGCCGCTGGTGGCGCAGATGTTACAGGCCGCCAGCGCCGAGCCGGGCAGCGTGTTGCTGGTGGATCGGGTTAAAAACAGCACCAACGGTGCGCTGCAAAGCGAGAAAGCGACGGCAGCTATCCAGAATGCGCTGAATAACAACGGCAAATTCACCCTGGTTTCTGCTGACCAACTGGCGCAGGCCAAGCAGACGCTGGGATTATCGCCGGATGACAGCCTGAACTCGCGCAGTAAAGCGATTGGCCTGGCGCGTAACGTTAATGCTCAGTATGTGCTCTACAGCAACGCGCGTGGCGATGTCAAAGCGCCGACGCTGCAAATGCAACTAATGCTGGTCCAGACCGGCGAGATCATCTGGTCCGGCAACGGCATTGCACAGAATTAATCCCGCTTTCCAGCGGATGATTCAGCAGGTCACCGGCGAACCAGAAAAGACATCCTTTATCCCGCTTGCCGGTCTGACCGGGCACAGCCAGAAGATTGTCAGCCCGCGCGGAACTTTTATCGCGCGGGCGGCACCGCAACCGGTTATTCCGTTTGTGGATCGGCAGCGTGAATTCCGTCTGTTACGCAAACTGCAAGCCAGCGGAGTGGCACCGCAGCCCGTGGCGGGCCATCATCAGGGGATTATCCTGACCTGGTGCGCAGGCGAAGCGCTGGATGAACACCGTTTCAGCCAGCAGCGTCCACAGATCGTGGCACTGCTACAGCAGCTGCATCAGCAGCCGCTGACCGGCTATCGTGTGCAGTTGTTGCCGCTGTTATGGCGCTACTGGCAGCTCACTCCACAGCGGCATCACCGCTGGTTGCGGGCGCTCAGGCGTCTGACGCAGCAGGGTGAACCTCACCCGCTGAGGCTGGCTCCGCTGCACATGGATCTGCATGCCGGAAATGTCATACAAGGTCCCGAAGGTCTGCGTCTGATCGACTGGGAGTATGCCGCCGATGGCGACGTGGCGCTGGAGCTGGCGGCTGTCTGTGCCAGCGATCCGCAGCACCAGGCCGAGTGGCTGGCTGAGTATGCCGCGGCGATGCAGTTGCCGCTTACCGCGCTGGTGCAGCAGGTCAGACGCTGGCAGCCCTGGCTGCAGTTGCTGATGGCCAGCTGGTATCAGCTCCGTGCCAGTCAGCGTGATGACGACACATTACAACAGCTGGCTCGACAGAGCTGGGAACAGATTTAATCGCGTTACGCAGGTGCGTTTCGCTACAGGATTCATGATATGAGATCAGATTTACCCGGCCCCCTGATGCTTGACGTCGAGGGTTATGAACTGGATGGCGAAGAGCGCGACATCCTGCAGCATCCGCTGGTGGGCGGTTTAATTTTATTTGCCCGAAATTATCATGATCCCGCACAGCTGGCTGAGCTGGTGCGGCAGATCCGCGCCGCCTCTCACACCCGGCTGGTAGTGGCGGTGGATCAGGAGGGCGGTCGCGTGCAGCGTTTCCGTGACGGCTTCACCCAACTGCCTGCCATGCAATCTTTTGCTGCGTTGCACGACCTGGATACCGCCGGTGAACTGGCGCAACAGGCGGGATGGCAAATGGCGACCGAGATGATCGCCATGGATATTGATATCAGCTTTGCGCCGGTACTCGATATTGGTCATATCAGCGCCGCGATTGGCGACCGTTCTTTCCATGCCGATCCGGCCATCGCCCTTGACGTCGCCCGCCGCTTTATTGCCGGGATGCACGAGGCGGGCATGAAGACTACGGGCAAACATTTTCCGGGTCACGGTGCGGTGAGTGCGGATTCGCATAAAGAGACCCCACGCGATCCGCGGGACGAAAAGACGCTGCGTGAGCATGACATGGCAATCTTCAGCAAGCTGATTACCGAACAGGCACTGGACGCCATCATGCCCGCACACGTCATCTACTCCGAAGTTGATCCGCTGCCCGCCAGTGGTTCGCCATACTGGCTTAAAACCGTGCTGCGTAAGCAACTGGGCTTTGACGGTATTATTTTCTCCGACGATCTGTCGATGGAGGGCGCAGCGGTGATGGGCAGCTATCCTGAGCGGGCGCAGCAGTCCCTTTCCGCGGGCTGTGACATGATTCTGGTCTGCAATCAGCGTCAGGGCGCCATCAGTGTACTGGATAACCTGATCCCGGTCGGGTCAGAGCGGGTTACACAGCTGTATCATCAGGGCAGGTTTACCCGCGATGAACTGCGGGGAACGCATCGCTGGAAAAATAATGCTCAGCAACTGAGTGCGCTTCAGGAACGCTGGCTGGCTCATAAGGCGTCGTGGTAAGCAGTGACTGCCCGGCGCTATCACTACCTTGAGGATTATCATGATCATCTATCTGCACGGTTTTGATTCCAACAGTCCGGGCAATCACGAAAAAGTGCTGCAACTGCAATTTATCGATCCTGATGTCAGGTTGATCAGTTACAGCACCCGCCATCCCAAACATGACATGCAGTTTCTGCTAAAAGAGACCGATAAGATGCTGACGCTTTCTGACGACGACCGGCCGCTGATTTGCGGCGTCGGACTGGGCGGCTTCTGGTCAGAGCGCATTGGATTTCTGTGCGGCATCCGGCAGGTGATTTTTAATCCCAACCTCTCGCCGCAGGCGAACATGGAAGGGAAGATCGACCGGCCGGAGGAGTATCAGGATATCGCAACGAAGTGCGTCAGCGATTTTCGCGAGCGTAATCGTGACCGCTGCCTGGCCATTCTCTCCCGTCACGATGAGGCGCTCGACAGCCAGCACATTGCTGACCAGCTGCATCCGTTTTATGAAATTGTCTGGGATGAGACGGAAGGGCACAAATTCAAAAATATATCCCCACATCTTAAGCGGATAAAAGCTTTTAAAACATTAGGTTAAGCAGCAAAGGCACCGCAAGGTGCCTGTTTTTATTACGTAATTATCTGAGTTTTATTTTCCCGCTTTGATGTATATCAATATTCTTATGTTCTCCTCTTCCCGCCATGCTATTCTCCCAGCAGATTGCGATTTTAACTTCGCCAACCCTATGTTTCTTAAGGTTTAATTTAACCTTTGGTTAACTTTTGGTTCACAATTTGAGGGGGTCTTTGTTGACTACGTCTGTTAAGAAAATTGTTATTGTCGGAGGGGGAGCGGGCGGCCTGGAAATGGCCACGCAGCTGGGCCATAAACTGGGTCGTAAAAAGAAGGCCGAGATTATCCTGGTTGATCGTAACCACAGTCACTTGTGGAAGCCGCTGCTGCACGAAGTGGCGACCGGCTCAATGGACGAAGGCATTGATGCATTGAGCTATCTGGCTCATGCCCGCAATCACGGTTTTGAGTTCCAGCTGGGTTCGCTTACCGATATCGATCGCACCCGAAAAGTGATCCGCCTGGCCGAAGTGCTGAATGCGCAGGGCGAAGTGCTGGTGCCACAGCGTGAAGTGGCCTACGACCAGCTGGTGATGGCGCTGGGCAGCACCTCGAATGATTTCGGTACGCCGGGCGTCAAAGATCACTGCATCTTCCTGGATAATCCGCATCAGGCGCGTCGTTTCCATAACGAAATGCTCAACCTGTTCCTGAAATTCTCCGCCAGCGAAGGCCGGGTCGAGAAAGTTAACATCGCCATCGTGGGCGGCGGGGCAACAGGCGTTGAGCTGTCAGCTGAATTGCATAACGCGGTGAAACAGCTGCACAGCTACGGCTTCAAAGGCCTGGGGCGCGAAGCGCTGAATGTGACGCTGGTGGAAGCGGGTGAACGTATCCTGCCTGCACTGCCACCACGCATCTCTGCTGCGGCACATCAGGAGCTGACCAAGCTGGGCGTGCGCGTGCTGACGCAGACCATGGTCACCAGCGCCGAGCGTAATGGCCTGAATACCAAAGGCGGTGAGTTTATCGAAGCCGATCTGATGGTCTGGGCGGCTGGGATTAAAGCACCCGACTTCCTGAAAGAGATTGGCGGACTGGAAACCAACCGCATCAATCAGCTGGTGGTCAAAGAGACGCTGCAAACCACGCTGGACGATGACATCTACGCGATTGGCGACTGCGCCTCCTGCGCCTTGCCGGGCGGCGGTTTTGTACCACCGCGCGCCCAGTCAGCGCATCAGATGGCCTCACGCGCCATGGACAACATTCTGGCGCAGCGTGACGGTAAACCGCTAAAAGCCTATGTCTATAAAGATCATGGCTCGCTGGTATCGCTCTCCCGCTTCAGTACGGTCGGCAGCCTGATGGGCAACCTGATGCGCGGCTCAATGATGGTGGAAGGGCGCATCGCGCGCTTTGTCTACATCTCGCTCTATCGTATGCACCAGATCGCGCTGCACGGCTACTTTAAAACCGGTCTGATGATGCTGGTCGGCAGTATTAACCGGGTTATTCGTCCCCGGCTGAAGCTGCACTAAGCAACAGCAATAACGCTGGCTAAATAATGGTAAGCCTCCTCGGTTCTGAGGGGGCTTTTTTATGCCCTGGAGAAGCCCCTGAAACAGACGCTGGCGCAGGAGAGTGCGATATCGACTAAAGCAAAATGCATTCATAATTTTGACTAAAGTAAAATTTTATGAACATGGCAGGGTAGTATGTTGGTGATGCCTGAAATGCGTACCATTAATAACAAGAGAGTAACCGTAAGAATATTTGCTATAGCCAGAAAACTTTTCAGGTAACGAGTTGGGCTACTTCAGTTCCGTCGTTAGCCCTGCTACAAAGCTGGTCTCTGACGCGCTGAACGAATTGCTAATCCCTTGTTATTCATTGGCTAAAAATATCCGTCTCTGAGCCTTTAGCTAATCCCGGCGATTCGCCAGACTCAGCAATCCCTGAGTTACGGGTAATTACTGGTACTTTTTTAAATGGCCTGTCTCACTAACTTTTGTAAGTTTAGTGTAAGTTTTTCTGCAATTTTTCTTGTGGTTTTTGATTCCAGCGGCATAATGTGCGCAGGAAAGCAGTAATATACATTTTGTTACAACTTAACCACATGGATCGGTTATGCAGCCCCAAAAAAATGGAGTTTTAACAACGCTGGCACCTCTGCTTTGCGCTCTGCTGATTAACACCCTGCCAGTTTGCACTGTGCAGGCGGCACCGGGTGATGAGCAATTACAGCATCAGCAGGAGCAACAAAAAGCGCGTCAGCAGCGGCTGATGCCACAGGTGCCTGATGTGCGTCTCTCAGAAACGGTTCCGGCACCTTCCCACCTGACGTTCCCGCAGGAAACACCCTGTTTTGTTATTCAGCAGGTCAGTCTGTCCGGGCAGGAGGCGCTGCCGCACTGGGTGCCTCTGCAACGTCTGGCCAGTCAGGCCAATGGTCATTGTCTCGGCGTAAAAGGCATCAGCCAGTTAATGAGCACGCTGCAAAACCGGCTGATTAATCATGGCTGGGTCACTACGCGCGTGCTGGCTCCGCAGCAGGATCTGCGCCAGGGCGTGCTGCAACTTCTGATAGTGCCTGGCAAAATCCGCAGTGTGGAATTGTCACCCTCATCATCCCGCTATGTCAGCCTGTGGCCGACATTACCCGCCCATGCAGGCAATCTGCTGGATTTACGGGATATTGAACAGGGGCTGGAAAACCTGCAGCGTCTGCCGACGGTGGAGGCGCATATGGCGCTCCGTCCTGGCCTCAATCCGGGTGAAAGTGACATCGTGATTGAACGCACGCAGCGCCGTTTCTGGCGACTCGGCGCATGGCTGGATGATTCCGGCACCGAAAGTACCGGGCGCTATCAGAGCGGGATTATGCTGGCGCTGGATAACCCGACCTCCCTCAGCGATCTCTTCTACCTGACCGCCAGTCGCGACCTGGGATTTGCTGGCAGAAAAAGCAGCAAAAGCCTGTCGGGACATTACTCGGTGCCTGTGGGCTACTGGCTGTTTGGCCTTACCGCCAGCGACTACGACTACCATCAGACAGTCGCCGGTTACAGCCGCGATTTTCTCTACGCCGGAAAGAGCCGCTCGCTGGATGTGCAGGCCAGCCGGGTGATCTACCGCAATGCCGCCGCCAAAACCACCGTCAGCGCCGATGTGCTGGTTAAAGAGTCGCGCAACTTCATCAACGACACCGAAATCAGCAGCCAGCAGCGCCGTACCAGCGCATGGCGACTCGGCCTGTCGCACCGGCACTACATCGGTCCGGCGACGCTGGACGCCGGTGTCAGCTATCAGCGTGGTACACGCTGGTTCGGTGCGCTGCCCGCCTGGGAGGAGTCATATCAGGACTCTACCTATGCCACCGCGCTCTCTAAAATCCTGACCTGGCAGGCGGGACTCACCACGCCATTCGCGCTGGGGAATCAGCGTTTAAGTTACAACATTCAATATCGTCGCCAGATGAGCAACACCCCGCTGACACCGCAGGATGAGTTCGCGATTGGCAACCGCTGGACCGTGCGCGGTTTTGATGGTGAGCGCACCCTCAGCGCCAGCCGGGGCTGGACCGTTCAGAACACGCTGGCCTGGCAGACGCCGCTGCCCACTCAGGAGCTTTATCTGGGTGCCGACTATGGCGAGGTGGGCGGCAACAGTGCCTCCCAGGGTGGACCTCTGGGACGACATCTGGCGGGCGGCGTCATCGGATTGCGCGGCGCGATCACGCCCGCCAGCCTGAGCTACGACTTTTTTGCCGGGATTCCTCTGTCGAAACCGGACGGCTTCAAAACCGATCCTGTCACCTATGGTTTCAGCGTGAACTGGAACTACTAAACCTTTTATCGATATTGCTGACAATGGACTGTGCGCATTATGAATAAACTCTGCTATCGCCTTATCTTCAACCGGGTTCGCGGCATGCTAATGGTGGTGTCTGACATCACTCGTAGCGGCTATTCACGTGTTGCCCGAAGCCCGAAGCGCACCTCATATGCAGAGGCGAGGGTGCGGATCTCACCGCTCAGCTTTGCACTCTGGCTGGCAGCGGGTGTGGTCAGTCTGCCGGTGCAGGCCAACATTGTGGCAGACAGCAGCGCGCCGGGCAGCCAGCAGCCTACCGTCATGGCCACCGCAAATGGTCTGCCGCAAATCAACATTCAGACGCCCAATAGCCAGGGTGTTTCCCGCAATCAGTACAGCCAGCTTGACGTTGACGCGCGCGGCGCAATCCTGAACAACAGCCATCAGAACACGGCTACTCAACTGGGTGGCATGGTGGCAGCTAACCCCTGGCTGTCAAAGCAGGAAGCGACGGTCATTCTCAACGAAGTCAACAGCCGTAATCCCAGCCAGCTTAACGGGTTTATCGAAGTAGCCGGTAAACGGGCTGCGGTAGTCATTGCAAACCCGTCAGGCATTACCTGTAACGGCTGCGGATTTATCAACGCCAGCCGCAATACGCTGACCACCGGACAGGCGCTGATTGAAAACGGCCAGCTCAAAGGCTTCGATGTTAATGGCGGCCGAATCAATATCGAAGGTCAGGGCCTGAATGACAGCGATGCTGACTACACCCAGATCATTGCGCAGTCGGTAGCGGTTAACGCAAAAGTTCATGCCCGCGAACTCAATGTGGTCACAGGCAGGAACCAGGTTGCGACCGAAGGTACCGTCACTACGGTGAAAGCGGATAATGGGACGACACGGCCTGAGTTTGCGCTCGACGTCGCAGCTATTGGCGGCATGTATGCCCATAAAATCACCCTGACCGGTACTGAAAAGGGCGTTGGCGTGCGTAATGCCGGTGAGCTGGGTGCAAGCGCCGGTGAGCTGCACCTGACAGTGGATGGCAGACTGGAGAACAGCGGCACGCTGCAAAGTCAGGCCGCGCTGCAGATCGCCAGCAATGGCGACCAGGAGAACCGTGGCAACATCGTGTCACAGCAGGATGTCACGCTGGCCTCCAGCGGCACGCTGCGCAACAGCGGGCTGGTGAGCGCAGGCCGTAACGCGACACTCTCCGCCAGCACCATTGAGAGCACCGCTGAGAGTTCGCTGGCGGCAGGCGTTGGCGGCAATGAGACGCTGAGCCAGCCCGGTAATTTGCTGCTGACCAGCCAGGGTGAGCTTAAGGCGCGGGGTAAAAACCTGGCACACGACCAGATTCAGGCGCGGGGCAGCCGGGTCGATCTCGCCGGGAGCCAGACCTCAGCCGATGCTATCGCGCTGACCTCTACGCAGGCGGATATCAGCACCCAGGGCGCCACGGTGGCGGGCCGTACACTCGGGATTCAGGCTGCGACAGCACTTAACAATGATGACGGCAAACTGGCGGCAGGCAGCCTCGCTGTCGCGGCACAAAACATCAGTAACAATCGCGGTCTGCTGCGCCAGCAAAACCGCGAAGCCCTGACGATCTCCACGGGGTCGTTGCTTAACAATCAGGGCACGCTGAGCAATGAAGGCGATACCTGGCTGCAGGCAGAGCATATTGAAAACCGCAGCGGGCTCATCGCAGGTAACGGTGACTTACTGCAGCTGGATACGCCATGGCTGGATAATCAGGGCGGCACCGTGCAGCTGGCGGGTAATAACAGCGCGCTGAACCTTAATGCGACCCGGCTGGAGGGCAATCAGGGCAATCTGCTGTCAGCGGGTGCGTTAACGCTCAGCGGCGACAGGCTCGATCTCTCACAGGCACACACCCAGGCAGAGGCGCTGACGCTGACGGCGGGCACGCTGGATCACCGTCAGGGTCTGCTGTCGCAGCGTGGCGCTGGCGAGATGGCGATCGCGGTTTCGGGTGACACAGACAACCGCGATGGGCGGATTGAGAGCGGCGGTAATCTGCATTTTGCCTCAGGTAGCCTGGATAACAGCGGTGGCACGCTGCTGGCTGCGGGCAGCGGCGATCTGCAACTGGATGTTCAGGAGACCCTGACGAACGCGCAGGGTGCGCTGCAGGCCAGTCGCAATCTGCAACTCACCAGCGCAAGCCTGAATAATCAGCAGGGCCTGATTGCTTCAACTGGCGGTGACGCTACGCTGAAGACCCGCGAGGCTATTGATAACACCCAGGGTCGCATCGAAGCGGGTCAGCAGGTCACTTTGCGCAGTCAGGCGCTGGATAATCAGCGTGGAACCCTGCTTGGCCACGGCGTGACCATCGACACGCAGCAGGGTGAACTGAACAATACTGGAGGCAACCTGGTCGCCCGTACCGATCTCAGCATTTCCAGCGGGACAACGGACAATCACAGCGGTCTGATCCAGTCAGGTGGCGATCTGACACTTGATACCCACGGACAGGCGCTGATTAACCGTGACAGCGGTAAAGCAGGGATAATCAGCGGTGGCGCACTTGCCCTTAACAGTGGCGACCTGGATAACCAGAACGGCGTTATCGCCGCTGCCTCGGCGGCCAACATCACCAGCGGCCTGCTGACCAACATTGACGGCACACTGATGTCTGATGGGGCGCTGACGCTGAAGACCGGCGCGCTCGACAATCAGCGAGGCTTATTACAATCGGGTCAGGCGCTCTCACTGGATACGCACGGCGCGCAGCTGAACAACAACGCCAGCGGCGATCGCGGCGGCATTGTGGCGCGCGGTGATCTGCAACTCTCAACCGGAAAGTTAGCCGGTGATCACGGCGTCATTCAGGGACAAAACCTGGTGATCGATACGCAGGGCCAGGCCGCTGATTTCAGGTCTGCTCTGCTCAGCGCCAGCGGCGAACTATTGCTGAGCAGTGGCGCGCTGGATAACAGCGGCGGGCGACTGCAGTCCGGCGGTGATATGCAGCTTAATACGCACGGAGAGGCGCTGAATAATGCGGCATCAGGCGGCGTTATTGCGGGGGCTAATCTGCATATCAGCAGTAGTGATCTTGATAACAGCACGGGCTCGCTGGTCTCGGCGGGCGCTATGCGGCTCACCAGCGGTGGACTGAACAACGTCGATGGGATTATTAATGCCGATCATGGATTAACGCTGGAAAGCAGCAGCGTGCATAACCAGCGCGGCCTGCTTCAGTCGGGTGAGGCGCTGTCCGTCAACACCCAGGGCGGCGAACTAAATAACCGCGACAGTGGCGAACGCGGTGGCATTGTTGCAGGCGGCGATCTGCTGCTCTCCAGCGGCCAGATTGATGGCCGTAGCGGGGTGATGCTGGGACAGAATATTCGCATCGATACTCATCAGCAGACCTTCGACCACCAACAGGGTCAACTGGGTGCTAAAGGCATCCTGCAACTGGATAGCGGACTCCTCAACAACCGGGCAGGCAGGATTGAGTCGGGTGGCGATCTGCAACTGGACACCCACGGCAACAGCCTGATCAATCGTGAGAGCGGAGCCGCAGGCGGCCTGTTCAGTGCGGGCATGCTGAAGCTCTACAGCGGCGCATTGGATAATCTGCGCGGCTTCATCACCGGTCATAGCGGCGCGCAGGTTGTGACGGGCGATATCAACAATCAGTCCGGCACGCTGACGGGCGGCAAAGGGCGGCTCGATCTCACCAGCGGGGAGCTGCAAAACCAGGGTGGCCTGTTACAGGCTGGCAGCGACATGACGCTGAACACCCAGGGGCACGCCCTGATCAATCGCGACAGTGGTGACCAGCGCGGTATCGTTGCCCTCAACAGTCTGGATCTGCGCAGCGGGGCAATTGATAACCAGGCGGGTTTCATTGCTGCAGGACAGCAGGCATCACTCAGCGCCAGTGAACTGAACAATAGCCAGGGGCAGGTCGCAGGCAATGGCGGGCTGACTTTCAACGGTCAGGCGCTGAACAACAGTGACGGTAAACTGCAGTCGGCGGGGGATATCACCCTCACCACGGCAGGTCAGACATTGACTAACCAGCGCGGACTTATTGCCGGTGCCGGTAACCTCAATATTGAAAGTGGTGCGCTGGATAACCAGCAGGGACAGATCCAGGGTGGCACCGATCTGACGCTCAATGCGGGACAAAATGCGCTGCTTAATCAGGCGGGCAAACTCCTTTCGGCAGGCACGCTATCGCTGACGGCGGGTCAGTTGAACAACAATGACGGCCTGGTGCAAAGCGTCGGCAATGGCACCCTGTTGCTGAGCCAGCAGCTGGATAACCGTAGCGGGATGATTCAGGGCGGCCAGCAGATGACGATCACCACGCCATCGCTGATTAACCGCGATACACGACAGAGCGGTAAAGGCATTGAAGCGGGCAGTTTAACCATCGAAACCGGCACGCTGGACAACAGTCAGGGTGCTCTGCGCGCAAAACAGAGGCTGGCGCTTACCGTGCAACAGGCACTGGATAACGTCAGCGGGCTGATCTCGTCAGCGGATACGCTGACTATTCAGGACGCAGCTCAGGGGCAGGCGCTCGCCATCAACAATCAGCAGGGCACGCTGATTGCTGATAAAGAGGCGCAGATCAACGCAGCTTCCCTGAGTGGCGACGGACAGGAGTTGTCGCAGGGGAATCTCGGCATCACGCTGGCAGGTGATTTCCATAACCTCTCAGAGGTCAAAGCCAACGGTACGCTGCGCCTGACGGCGGGCGGAAACGTGACCAACGATGGCACCCTCGCTGCTCAGCAGGCGCTATTCCTTAACGCGCAAAATATCAGTAATCAGGCAAATGGCGAGATAAGCGGTGGGCAGACCGAAATTACGGCAGCCGACACCCTGAACAATCGTGGTCTGATTGACGGCGGACTGACACACCTGGTGGCAGGCATCCTGAATAACAGCGGCACCGGCCGTATCTATGGCGATCACATTGCCATTGCGGCCACGCTGCTCAACAACCTCAGCGAAGCGGGCAAAGCGGCGGTGATTGCGGCGCGGCAGCGACTGGATATTGCGGCTGGCACGCTGAACAACCGCGACCATGCACTGATCTACAGTGATGGCGATCTGCACATTGGCGGCCAGCTGGATGCGAATAATCAGGCTACCGGACAGGGGCAGCAGCTCAACAATGACGGGGCAACAATTGAGGCCGGGCAGGATGCCACGATCAGCATGGCGGAAATCAACAATACCAACCGCCACCTGACCACTCAGGTCGTTACGACCGAAGATAGCCAGCATCACGACGCGGTGCTAAAAGGCCACACCGATCGTTTTGACTGGGCCGACGTGGACACCAGCAAAAAAGATAAATATGGCGTGCACACGGCAAACATGCCGGATGGCACCAGCGGCAGCGAATTCTATGATTATGACTATCGGCGGATAGTGAAGGAAACCCAGATCAAGGAGAGCGATCCGGGCAAGATTCTGTCGGGCGGTAACATGACCTTTAGCGCCGGCCGTCTTAACAACCACGACAGCCAGATTGTCGCGGGTGCTGTGCTCGGCGGTCAGATAGGCGAGCTGAATAATCAGGCGACAAAAGGAACGCGCGTTACCACGGACGACGGGAAATCGGTTCGCTGGTATGCGAAGAAGAAGAAAAAGAAACTGGGTGGAACCAAAACGTCGCAGGGCAAAGATAAGAAAAACTACCGCCCGGCGCCCGTGACGGAAACCATCGATCTGCAGACGCTGAGCTGGCAGGCGAATGCCGCGCCGCAGGGAAATGGCTATCAGACCGGCAACCGCCAGCAGCAGGGCGTCACAGCGCAGGCTGACCGCATCGGCACACCTGCTCTCCAGCAGACGGTTGCGGCCGTGGCGCTGAGTACCACGGATAGCGGCAGTGCGTTACTGCCAGCCGGATTACGCTATGACAGTGCGCTGACGCTGGACAAGCTCGGCAGCCTCAAAGACCGGCCACTGCTGTTACCTGCCGGGCAACAATTCTCGCTGACACTGCCAGCAACGGTCGTCGACGGACAGACGATTACGCCGGTGATCCGCGCCGTCTCACCGGATATCCGGCTGCCGGACAACAGCCTGTACCAGCTGCAACCTGGCAGTGACAGCCATTACCTGGTCGAGACCGATCCGCGCTTTGTGAATCAGAAGCAGTGGCTCAGCAGCGACTATATGCAGAACGCGCTGACCACCGACAGCAGCCGGATCCTGAAGCGGCTGGGCGATGGTTATTACGAGCAGCGACTGGTGCGCGATCAGATTATCCAGCTGACCGGCAACCGCTATATCAGCGGCTACGGCAGCGATGAAGATCAGTATCGCGGACTGATGAATAATGGGGTAGCCTTTGGCAAAACGTACCAGCTGGAGCTGGGCGTGGCGCTGACCCCGGCGCAGATGGCGCTCCTCACCAGCGATATCGTCTGGCTGGTGAATCAGACCGTGACGCTGCCGGATGGCACACAGCAGACCGTGCTGGTGCCGCAGGTCTATGCGAAGGTGAAAGAGGGTGACTTAACCGGCGACGGCGCGTTGATCGGGGGCGGTAGCGTGGTGCTGAATGCCCGCAACGACATCACTAATAGCGGGACCATTAAGGGCCGCGACGTGACGCAGCTGACGGCGCGGTCGCTGACCAACAGCGGCTACATCAGCGGCAACACGGTCAGTCTCACCGCCCGTCAGGATATCACTAACCTGGGCGGCGTCATCAGCGGTGATAAGCAGGTGTCGCTGCTGGCCGGACGGGATATTACCAGCCAGTCAACGCTGCGCGGCGACGGCACCGACCGCTGGATAGATCGTCCGGCCGGTATCTACGTGCAGGGCACCGACGGTGCGCTGACGCTGAGCGCGCTGAACAACATCACCCTGGCCGCCAGCGACATCGGCAACGCCGGAGAGAAGAGCACCACGAAGATTCAGGCGGGCAATGACCTGACGCTCGGCACCCTCAGCACGCAGCACACTGAAAATGACAGCTGGAACAGCAGCAACTACCGTCGCCTGTCACAGCAGAGCGATGCCGGGTCACGCATCACCGCCGGCGGCGCGCTGCAGCTGAGTGCCGGACAGGATATCCGCGCTACGGCAGCGGACGTCACGGCGGGCGGGGCACTGACCGCCAGCGCCGGACGCGACATCGTGCTCAGCGCGGGCAACAGCCGTACCGATCTCACCGAACACAGCAGGCAGTCAAGCAAAGGGCTGCTGTCGGGCAGCAGTCTGGAAACCCACGACGAACTGCACAGCAGCGAGGCGCTCAGTACCACGCTGAGCGGCGACAGCGTCCGGCTTCAGGCGGGCCGCGACATTGCCGTGACCGGCAGCAACGTCGCCGGTACGCAGGATGTTGCGCTGACCGCGGGTAACGATCTTAATCTCAATAGCGCGACCACCAGCCTGAATGATCTGAAGGGTAAACGTGAAACCCATTCAACCGGGCTGGATCGCACGACGCTGACCAGTGGCGGCGACGTAGCACTTCAGGCCGGACGCGATCTCAATAGCCAGGCGGCAGGCATTGCCGCAGACAAAGACGTGACCTTGCAGGCGGGGCGTGATGTCAATCTGCTGGCGGCTGAAACCGGTTCTGGTAATAGCTACAAATCCGGCAAGAAGGTTGAGATTAATGAGTCGGTACGCCAGCAGGGCACTGAAATTGCCAGTGGTGAGAGTACGACGGTTAAAGCGGGTCAGGATGTTAACAGTGAAGCGGCTCAGGTTACGGCCAGCGGTAATATCGCAGTGGGTGCCGGACGCGACATCAACCTGACCACCGCCACTGAAAGCGATTATGCCTACAAAGAAGAGACCAAAACCAAAAAAGGATTGTTGAGTAAAAAGACCACGCATACCATCAGCGAAGACAGTGACACCCGTGAAAATGGCACCTTACTGAGTGGCGACAATGTCACGCTTAATGCGGGCAACAATTTACTTGTCCAGGGTTCTCAGGTCGTGGGCGATGGTACCGTAGCGCTCAGGGCCGGTAACAACGTGAATATCATTGCTGCGACCAACACGGACTCAACCTGGCGTTTCACGGAAACTAAGAAAAGCGGCCTGATGGGAACCGGTGGCATCGGCATCACGGTAGGCAGCAGTAAATCGGTCCATGACTTACGTGATAAGGGCACCACCCAGAGCCAGAGCGCCAGCATTGTGGGTAGCACAGGCGGTAATGTCAGCATTGTTGCGGGCGGACAGGCTCATGTCAGCGGCTCAGATCTGGTGGCGGGACGTGACCTCGCCATTACCGGCGACAGCGTGATCATCGATACGGGTCATGATAAACGGACTCATGATGAACTGTTTGAGCAGAAGAAGAGCGGGCTGACACTGGCGCTCTCCGGGATGGTGGGTGAAGCCATTAATAACGCGGTTGCCGCGGCGCAGACATCGAAAAAAGAGAGTGACGGTCGCCTTGCTGCCCTGCAGGCTACCAAAGCCGCGCTTTCAGGCGTGCAGGCTGTGCTGGGCGGGCAGCTGGCGGAAGCGAGCGCCGATCCCAACAACGGCCTGGGCGTCAGCCTTTCCCTGACCACACAGAAATCAAAATCGCAGCAGCATCAGGCGTCCGACAGCGTCGCCGGATCCACACTCAATGCCGGTAAGAACCTCTCCATTACCTCTGCCGGTAAGGGCAGTGGCGAGCACAGCGGCGACATTCTTATCGCCGGCAGCCAGCTGAAAGCCGCAGGTGACAGCAGCCTCAATGCTGCCAGGGACATTGTGCTGAGCGGGGCGGCCAACACTCAGGAAAGCAGCGGTAAAAACAGCAGCGGCGGCGGTGGCGTGGGCATCAGTTTTGGTGCCGGACAGGGCAGCGCGGGTATCAGCATTTTTGCCAGCGTTAACGGCGCCAAAGGTAAGGAGAGCGGCAACGGTACGCGCTGGTCTGAAACCACCCTGGACAGCGGCGGCAGGGTAAGCCTGAACAGTGGAAGAGATACCACGCTCAACGGCGCGCAGGTCAGCGGTAATCAGGTAACGGCCGATGTGGGCCGGGATCTGACCATCACCAGCCAGCAGGACAGCGACCGTTACGATTCAAAACAGACCAGCTACGGCGCGGGCGGCAGCTTTACCTTTGGCTCAATGTCGGTGTCCGGCTATGCCAGCGTCAACCAGGACAAAATGCACAGCAACTTTGACAGCGTGCAGGAGCAGAGCGGTATCTATGCCGGTAACGGCGGCTTTGACATCACCGTCGGCAATCATACCCAGCTGAACGGTGCAGTGATTGCCAGCCAGGGCGATGCGGCAGACAACCGTCTGGATACCGGTACGCTCGGCTTCACCGATATCGGCAATGCGGCGGACTACAGGGTCAGCCACAGCGGCGGCAGCATCGCGCTGTCCAGCGGCGGCGGCATGGGTGCGCAGATGCTGTCCAGCGTGGCGTCCAATGCCGCCAGCACGCTGCTGTCGGGCCTGAACAACAACGGCCATGCCGAAGGCACCACGCAGTCGGCGGTGGCAAACGGCACCGTGATCATTCGCGACCGGGTCAACCAGAAGCAGGATGTGGCAGACCTCAGCCGTGACACAGAACATGCCAACGACAGCATCAGTGCGATCTTTGACAAAGAGAAAGAGCAGAAGCGGCTTCAGACTGCTCAGTTAGCCGGTGAAATCAGCGGTCAGATGACAAATATCGTCACGACCATGGGCGATATCAAAGGGCTTGAGAAGGCGCGGAGTGCGAAGAACGCCGAGACGCTGCCCGCCGGAGCAACGGAAAAACAGCGGGGAGAGTGGCTGGAGAAAATGCGTGATTCGCCAGAGTATCAGGCGGAGATGAAGCAGTGGGGTATTGGCAGTACATCTCAGAAGGTCGCACAGACGGTCGGCAGTATTCTGACGGGGCTGGTGACCGGCAATGCAGGTCAGGCGGTCGCAGGCGGCCTTAATCCGTGGGCAGCTCAGCTGATTAAGAAGGAAACGACTGACGCTTCCGGCAACGTTGATGTGGCAACCAATGCCATGGCCCATGCCGTGTGGGGTGCAGTATCATCGCAGATGTCCGGGGGAAGTGCGGCGGCCGGTGCGGCGGGCGCGTTCAGCGGCGAGCTTGCCACACGCTATATTGCAGAGAAGTACTGGGGCGCGGACACGCCAGAGAAGATAGCGGCGCTGGGACAGGAAGACCGCGAGCAGCTGAGCCTGCTCGGCACGCTGGCGGCAGGACTGGCGGGCGGCATGGTGGGCAACAGCAGTGCTGCGGCGACGAGCGGCGCGATTGCGGGTAAAAATGCAGTTAATAACAACCTGTTTGGCGGAACTGAAGACGGTCAAGAGAAGTTCGTGCGTGAGCAGGGCAAAGATATCCTGTCCTGTGCCGATGATCCGACGTCAGCCAGTTGTCAGCGTGGTCAGGCGATGAAGGATGCGTTGACGGTAGCACTTCCTGTGGGGCTTGGTGGCGGTGTATTGATTGCGGCTACTCCTGAAATTGCCGCTATTCTGAAGGCTGGAATTGAATCCTGTTCCGGAGCACTAGCTTTATGTATTAATAATCTTGGTCTTCAGACTTCTGAGATTATCGTCCCGGGCGGAGTGGGAGCCGGTGGGGCAGTTGGGATAGGGAAGACAGCGGCGGAAGCTGCTGCTGCGAAAGCAGAAACTGTGGCGAATAATACGGCGAAGAATAATCCATCATGGAAAGCAGGTGACTATCTTAATGACTTTAAACCCTCCCCTACACCTCTGGAGCTAGTTAAAGAGCAGGCTGGCAAGGGTTCACAAACTGCATATATCAGGATGGATCATATCCTTAACGGGGAAGTGAAAACACTTAAGGATGGGACAAAAGTTGGGTCTGGTGGCCACTATATTCGTGATTCAAATATTAAAATAGATAAGGTAACGGGTACACCTGATACCAATGGCGTTTCGACAGGATATATATCAGTGAGAGATCCAGCAACAGGACAATGGATAAATAAGAAAGCTGAAACTACATTCTTCCCTGAGCAGTGGTCAAAAAGACAGACGGCTCAGGAGATTGAGAGTGCGTTCAAAAATTCTGAAAGAATACCTAATACAGAAATGTGGAGCGGGAAATCATCTAGCGGTGTGAAGATTCAAGGCTATTATGGCAAACCTGATGGAACAGGTGCGACTGCATGGCCTGTTTATACAGGGAGGAATAAGTAATGTTGAATGATAAAATTATTTTCTGGTGGGATGAAAATAGTAATTTATTTGTTCCTATAGGAGGTGGAATACGTAAATCCTCTGATGGAGCGGTATTGGGATATGGAGCGCGTGAGATTTCAGGATGGTTATCCAATGACATTCAATATGGTATTCATTCTGTTGATATCTGGGTGAAAAACCTCACTGATCTTGCATCAGGCAAAACAACTGAAGGCAACTTCGGCATAGGTAATGCCCACTGGGTGATGGTTACGCATGATAAGGTATTTATTGGGTGTGAGTACGTTGAAGAGCAACAGGTGCTTTTAACCATAGAACAAACATTATATGTACTGGAGCAGTATCGATTATTCCTGGAAGGATCTTATACAAAAGACTTCCCGCCAGAACCAATCGATGTTGAGTATTTAGCAGAAGGTAGAGATGCTATAACACAGTATGAATCTTTAGACGGAGCATATTGTTTACCTTATTAATAATTAATAATCAATCCCGCCATTAGCTGACGGGATTTTCTCACAACCAGAAAATTGAGAATAACTTCCTGGGGCCACATCCTCAGACGGAAACGTTGATGTGGCCCCCAATGCCATGGCACATGCCGTATGGGATAAAGTTTCCGCTCATATGTCTGGCGGAAATGGCGCTGCCGGTACTTTCAGTGGAGAACTGGCCACACGCTACATCGCGGAGAAATACTGGGGCGCAGATACCCCGGAGAAGATAGCGGCGCTATCGGCCTGACCGCCGGGTCGGGCGGCTACGGCATCAGCGTTTCAGCCAGCGTCAACGCGGGCAAAGGCCGAGAGAACGGCAACGGGCTGACCCATACCGAGACTACGCTCACGGCGGGCAACGGGCTGAGCCTGAACGCCGGGCGCGACACCACGCTGACCGGCGCACAGGTGCGCGGGGACAGCGTGAAGGTGGATACCGGCCGCAACCTGACGCTGACCTCAGAACAGGACAGCGACCGCTACGACAGCAAGCAGCAGAACGCCAGCGCGGGCGGCAGCTTCACCTTCGGCTCGATGACCGGCTCCGCGAGCGTCAACCTCAGCCAGGATAAGATGCACAGCAACTGGCAGAGCGTGGCCGAGCAGACCGGCATCTTTGCCGGGAAGGGCGGCTTTGACGTGACGGCGGGTGAGCACACCCAACTGAACGGCGCGGTCATCAGTTCCACCGCCACCGCCGATAAAAACCGTCTCGACACCGGCACGCTGGGCTTCAGCAACATAGAGAACCACGCGGACTATAAAACCGAGCACCAGAGCGTGGGCATGAGCACCGGCGGCAGCATCGGCAGCCAGTTCGAAGGCAACATGGCGAACGGTCTGCTGGCGGGGCTGAACGGCAGCGGCAGCGCGTCGTCGGTGACGAAGGCGGCGGTGAGCGACGGCACCCTCATTATCCGGGATAAGGCGAAGCAGACGCAGGACGTGGCGGACCTGAGCCGCGACGCGGCGGGTGCGAATCCGGGGCTGGATAAAATCTTCGATAAGGAGAAAGAGCAGCGGCGGATGGAGACGGCGCAGCTGCTGGCGGAAATCGGCAGCCAGGCGGGCGACATTGCGCGGACGCAGGGCGAGATTGCGGCGACGAAAGCGGCCACGGAGAAGATGAAGAACATCTCGCCGGACCAGAAGAAGGACGCCGAAGCGCAGTGGCGGAAAGCGAACCCGGGTCAGGAGCCGACCGCGGCCGACATCACCGGACAGGTCTATCAGACGCTGTACAACCGGGAGATGCTGGCCGGCGGAATGGGAACCGGCGGGTCGGTGCAGCAGGGTATCAGCGCGGCGACGGCGGCGATACAGGGGCTGGCGGGTGGCAACATTGCACAGGCGGTGAGCGGGGCGGCCACGCCGTACCTGGCGGAGCAGATACACAAGCTGACGACCACAAAAGGCCCGGACGGCAAAGAGGTGGTGAACGTTCAGGCGAACCTGATTGCGCACGCGGTGGTGGGCGCGGTGACGTCATACGCGTCGGGTAATCCTGCACTTGCGGGTGCTTCTGGCGCGGCGATGGGCGAGTACATCGCGCAGCAGATGTATCCGGGGGTTAAGCGCGAAGACCTGAGTGAGGAGCAGCGGCAGACCATCAGCGCGCTGGGGACGCTGGCGGCGGGCCTTGCGGGCGGTGTGGCCGGAGACAGCACGGGCGGTGCGGTGGCGGGCGCGCAGGCGGGTAAAAATGCATTGGAAAATAATAATCTTCTCTTGCACAAGGCCTGTGCTGGTACCCGTTCCGGGATTACCATTGAGTCCGGGTGACAAGGTAGTTCAGGATGCGAATAACAAAATTGCATCGGAGCTGGATAAGACTCTGAAAGGGTCAGGAACTGAGGCGGATACGCCGCCGATCACTGACGGTCGTGCAATCGTTGAAGCGCGTGATGAGGCTGCAAAATCCCGCGATCCGCATGTGGCGCATAATCAGCAGTATCAGGATGGCAGTAGTAACAAAACGGAAACTGTGCCGGTGAATGATGATCTGACCGGCGGAAAACTGGTTAATCCTTTTCATGATGAAAATAAAGGAACGTCACTGGTTACGCCGGATCGGTCTGGTGAGCAGGCACCAGGCAATACCGGGAATACTGATGGTATGCGCGATACGGGAGGCAATACAACGGTTACGCCGATTCCTGAGTATAATAAAGATGATTTAGCTTATTCGTCAGAAACACAATTAGGCCGTGGTTCAACTGGTAGAACGGAACCTAATTCTTAGCAAGAAAAACTGGCTATTGAACAAGCACTGTCGAATCCAGAATCTGGACGTCAACTGCCAATACCAATGACAGATAAACGATGGCCTAGAGAAGATGGTTGGGTCAAAATGGCTCAAAATATTAATGGTGTTGAAGTTCACTATGTTCGGAATACCAAAACTGGCCAAGTAGACGATTTCAAATTTAAGTAGGGTGTGATAAATGTTAGTTATATGCAATTCAATATCCGGAAAAAGCTTACCCGATGATGCAAGAATCATGGGGGAAACTGACGAAACATTATTTGAGCCGCTAAAAACTGGTATGGAGTATAAAGTCTACGGTATTATGTTTTATACGACTCGAATAGATTTTTTGCTATGCCCTGAAGGTGAGAATCCACTATGGGTACCTTCAAATATCTTTAATGTATTGGATGATAAGTTGCCGCCTGACTGGGGATGTATCATTACCGAGAAAACAATAGATTATTCTGACTTGTATGACGCATTTGGGATTATCTCAATTTTAGGTTATTTTGAGTTAATTAGGTCATACCAGCATTACATTGGTATTCTTGAAAGAGATGCAGGCGAATTACAAAAGTTTCATTCACATAGGCTAAGCTGCTAGGTTGTCCCGGCGCATGTTCACCGAGGTTTTTATTACGGATAGCATGCCAAAAGACCTAGTGTCTGATAAACGACCTGCCTGAGAATGACATCATTAGTGATAAGAAAGTTATGGATGCCTGTAGTAATGGCAGGGTTACCAGCCCCGGATGCTTACGGGCAGATCGTCAGCTTGCTGAATATCACCAGTGTTGATGTGCAGAATCAGTCACAGGTAAAGGATGGGCATGAGCACCGGCGGCGGCATTGGCAGTCAGCTTGAGGGTGACGCTTTTTGGGAAAATACAGGTGTTATCTTTCCGAATATTTTCATTGTATTCAGGAGGAGTTAAATAGAACTGTAACTTAGTCTTTTAATGGGTTGTGGATATACAGGTCAGTTAATAATCTGCGTTAATGGATTGTATAACGCAGTGTGGTTTTCTGGATGTATGTGCCGAAATGGTTTTCAGGGATTTTTGCTTTTTTATGGCAACTCGGTCTTGATACCTATAATTCTTTTTGGTCTAATAGTGCCATTAAGAATTGATTGATAACTAACCGCCAGGATGAATCCTGTGGTTAAATTCTTTACTTAACCTAAATTAAATGGCCGAAGTGCCATTTAATAAGGCTGGCGTTTAAGTTTCACATTGACTCAGGCCAGCCTGTTTTAAAAAATCCGGGTATGAATAGATGCTCTTCGACCGATCTGAACATCAGGCGCGGAGCGCTACATGAAATTCCTGTCCGATACAGGCGGATTGATAAAAACTCTATCCTGTCCGTCGGGTATTGGTGATTCAGGGAGCGAAGTCCTGCATTAAGCGCAGGGAAATAATGTTAAATTATGAAAAGGAATTAATTACATGACCTCTAAAATGACAATGCTGGCATTACTGTGTGGCGGTCTGCTCGTGGGCAGCAATGCGCTGGCTGATAATCACACCGTCTCGGTTGGATATGCACAAAGCAAAGTTGAAGACTTTAAAAATATTCGTGGCGTCAACGTTCAGTATCGTTATGAATGGGAGTCTCCTCTCAGTGTGATTGGCTCATTCAGCTACATGAAAGGCGATGAAAGTTTTTCTGAGCGAGAAGATATTTATAGCGATGTTAGCGGATATGATGGAAAAACCAAAGTGAAATATTACTCACTGATGGCAGGTCCTGCATATCGCATCAATGACTACATCAGCTTCTATGGATTAATTGGTGTTGCCCATACCAAAGTGGATGAGAACGTGACTTTTCCCGGAGTCTACTCCGAAGAATATAGCGAAAATAAAACCTCTTTTGCCTATGGCGCTGGCGTTGTCGTGAATCCTATCAGCAATCTCTCTGTGAGTGTTGGCTATGAAGGTACTCGCGTAAAATATAACGAAGATGTTGGCATTAATGGTTTTAACATCGGCATCGGATACCGTTTCTGATTCAACGCTAAAAACCGCAACCCTGGTCATCTGGTCAGGGTTGTTTTTTTGCACTCTGGAAAGGACCGTTTTTTATAAAGGTCGAATCAGGCAGTTCTTCGATACATTTAAAATAGTACCTGATCCTGTCTGACCAAAGACGTCGATGTTCTGAATTAACCGGTTTGAATTTTGTTAAAACAAAGAAAAAAAATTACAGCTTCAGGGGGCGAGAATGTTATGCATTAAATGTCAGGAAGCAGAAGAGAATAAAGAATCAGGATTTTGTGATAATTGTGAAAAAAAAGAAGATGGCAGGATTAATGGCTTATTATATCTGCCAGCTTTAGGCTTGATTATTGGTTTTTTTACGATGCTGTATAATGATTTTTGTATTGTTTCGTTGATTGCCAACACTTATCAGAAACAAGGTGTGGTTAATAGTTTTAGTATTTTATTATTAGCGCTGTCCATTATTAATGCTCCCGTAACAGTGCTGGCTTGCTGGTTCTTCTTTAGGAAGAAAGTAAAAACCAGATACGTGATGATAACGTACTATTTATACGGTCTTATCTTTGCGAGTTTTTGCACGCTTTATCCTGCTTTGGTTTTTCACGTAAACATTACGCAGCCTGCTATCAATATGCTGGCTCGGGCCTTAATCAGTTGTCTGATATGGGTACCATATTTTATTTTTTCCAGCAGGATTAATAAAGTCTTTGTGCATTAATACGGTCAATATTTTTTGTCACAAAATAAACGATGGGTAACGCAACACCCGCCTCGTTATAGTACCAATAAAATAACCAGTTCCAGTCTGTGTCAGTTAAATTAAGGATAATAAAGAATGGCTGCAAAAATTTTAATCACCGGATTGATAGCACTATTATTGAGCGGTTGCACGGCAGGTTTCAGACCTTCACTGGATGATTATAAAGGGCAGGATGCGGCCCGAATCCGGGTGGGTTCAGAGGGCAATACGGCACTTCAGTTCTATGAAAAACAGAGTTCAGGTTGCTATAAAAAAATGCTGGAACGCCGTATCACTTCTGGTTTCGCCATTCTGGGCATCCCCGTTACAGGTAATAAACGGATAGGTATGCCAGCGTCGTCTGAAAACAAGGGTGCTTTCATCAATGAATTTACCCTGAAGCCAGGACAGATGATTCGTGTCATTCACTACTGGACACAGGCTGGATACCATCAGAACACTCAAAAATCGGCCACTGTTGAATTTATTCCTCAGGCTAACCATGACTACGATATTGTAGTCAGAGGGTCCGAATATTCAGGCGATAGCGTTTCCATCAAAGACCTTACCCCCAATGGCACCATTGTGGGCTGGGGCGAGATAAAGGTATGCCCATCCGAGAGCATTTTTGATTAGTTTCCTTTTTCTTCATTCCTGAAGCCTGAGTGCTTCAGGAATGAATGTTCCCGATAACGGTACATAAAGACGATACTTTTGGGTGACGATGGAAAGGCCGTTGCCATAACGGGCAGTCAGGCTTTGCTTAAAGCATATAAAATTATATGCCTTTGATTTAATTGGTTTAATTTCCTTAGCGAAAAAGCATCATTAATAACGTTCCCCACCTCAGAACTCTCCTAAAAACTGGTCCTGATAGCAAAGTGACCAATTTCCTCCATTTATCTGATGTTGCATTTTCGGTCCATCTGTAAAACTTCATCTCAACAAACACGGCGCGTCGCGCACGCCGGTTATACCTCAGTTAACGAGGATGCTTTAGCAGCAGGATTGCGCGGTAACACTTTTCAGGAGGAACTTCCTGTGAATAAATCAATGTTAGCGGGTATCGGTATTGGTGTGGCAGCAGCACTGGGTGTTGCAGCCGTAGCAGGCATGAACGTGTTTGATCGCGGTCCTCAATATGCTCAGGTACTGTCTGCAACGCCAATCAAAGAGAGCATTAAACAGCCTCGTCAGGAGTGCCGTAATGTCACTCTGACTCACCGTCGGGCCGTGCAGGATGAAAACCGTCTTGCCGGGTCTGTATTAGGTGCAGTGGCAGGTGGAGTGCTGGGTCACCAGTTTGGTGGCGGTCGCGGCAGAGATGTGGCGACAGTAGCAGGTGCGGTAGCGGGGGGTTATGCCGGTAATCAGGTCCAGGGCGGACTGCAGGATCGGGATACCTACACCACAACCGAACAGCGCTGCAAAACCGTTTACGACAAACAAGAGAAAAAACTGGGATATGATGTGACCTATAAAATAGGCGATCAGCAGGGTAAAATCCGTATGGAAAATGACCCCGGCACGCGTATTCCACTGGATCGCAATGGTCAGCTGGTTCTCAACGGCGATCAGGCGTAATTGGGCAAAGCTTTGCCGCTCACGCGGCCACACAGCACAACGTAATACAGCAGTAATGAAAAAGGCGCATCTCAGGATGCGCCTTTTTTTGCGGCAAACTAACCGGCGCTTTACCGGTTAGATCACCAACGCACGGGCAGGGTGTTACGCCTGCCGTTGAGCCAGTTGCGAAACGAATCCCTGCACCCACTCAAGTCGTACCTTTCTTTCCGATAGCTCACGGGTAAACCGCAGTCGTGTCGGACCGTCCAGCTTCCACTGCTGAGGCTCTTTCTGCAGCAGGCCTATCAGCCATGCCGGATCCACGTTGTTCTTCGGCGCAAAATCGAAATAACCGCCTTTGTCGCTGGCTTCGATCTTACGCAGACCGACAGCGCGGGCTTTCAGCCGGATAATCGCCACATCCAGCAGGTTACGCGCCGGATCGGGCAGCAGGCCAAAGCGGTCGATCATCTCAACCTTCAGCTCCTGCAGCTCCTCTTCAGCCTCCGCGCTGGCGATGCGTTTATAGAGTGAAAGACGGGTACTGACATCCGGGATAAAGGTCTCGGGCAGCAGGGCGGGCATCCGCAGCTCCACCTCGGTCTGGTTGCTGGTGAGATCTTCCAGTGACGGCTCGCGACCCGCTTTCAGCGCCTCGACCGCATTCTCCAGCAGCTCCATATAAAGCGTGAAGCCCAGCGTCTCCATCTGTCCGCTCTGCTCATCACCCAGCAGTTCGCCAGCACCGCGAATCTCCAGGTCATGCGTTGCCAGGGCAAAACCGGCTCCCAGATCTTCCAGTGAAGCGATCGCCTCCAGCCGCTTATGTGCATCGGCGGTCATTGACTTCGGATGCGGCGTTAACAGCCAGGCATAAGCCTGATGATGCGAACGCCCGACGCGACCACGCAGCTGATGCAGCTGCGCCAGGCCAAAGTGATCGGCTCGCTCAATGATGATGGTATTGGCGGTCGGAATGTCGATACCGGTTTCGATAATGGTGGTACAGACCAGCACGTTAAAACGCTGATGGTGGAAATCGTTCATCACCCGTTCCAGATCACGCTCACGCATCTGACCATGGCCAATAGCGACACGCGCTTCCGGCACCAGTTCGCTGAGACGCTGCGCCGCTTTCTCGATATTTTCAACGTCATTGTAGAGGTAGTAGACCTGTCCGCCACGCAGAACCTCACGCAGGATCGCTTCGCGGATAACCAGATCGTCAAATTCACGGACAAAGGTTTTCACCGCTAAACGGCGGGCAGGTGGCGTGGCGATGATCGAGAGATCGCGCATGCCGCTCATGGCCATATTCAGGGTGCGAGGGATTGGCGTTGCGGTCAGCGTCAGAATGTCCACATCGGCGCGCATCGCCTTGATGCGCTCTTTGTGACGCACCCCGAAACGGTGCTCTTCATCGACAATCAGCAGACCGAGATCGTGCCATTTGAGATCGCTCATCAGCAGCTTATGGGTGCCGATTAAGATGTCGATCTTGCCATCGCTGGCCTGTTCCAGCACCTGCGTCTGCTCTTTGGCAGTACGGAAACGGGAAAGCATCTCAATGCGAACCGGCCAGTTGGCGAAGCGATCGCGGAAGTTATCGTAATGCTGCTGTGCCAGCAGGGTGGTCGGCACCAGCACGGCCACCTGTTTATGGTTCTCAATCGCCAGAAATGCCGCGCGCATGGCCACTTCGGTTTTACCGAAACCAACGTCGCCGCACACCAGACGGTCCATCGCCAGCGGCTCGCACATATCACTCAGCACCGCGTTGATCGCCTGCGCCTGGTCCGGGGTGGTTTCAAACGGGAAGCTTTCGCAGAACAGCTGATACTGCTCGTGATTATGCTTAAAGGCAAAGCCGGTTTTGGCGGCGCGCTGAGCATAGATATCCAGCAGTTCAGCCGCCACATCACGCACTTTCTCAGCCGCTTTCTGTCGTGCGCGTGACCAGGCATCGCTGCCCAGTTTGTGCAGTGGTGCATTATCGTCAGCACCGCCCGCGTAGCGGCTGATCAGGTGCAGCGATGAAACCGGCACATAAAGTTTGGCGTCGTTGGCGTAAGAGAGCATCAGGTATTCCGCCTCAATGCCGCCGGCTTCCAGCGTGGTGAGGCCGATATAACGACCCACACCGTGTTCCAGATGCACCACTGGCTGGCCGGGATGCAGCTCCGCCAGGTTACGGATCAGAATGTCCGGATTGATAGTGCGACGGGTATCCTGACGGCGACGGCTGACGCGTTCGCCCAGCAAATCGCTTTCGCAAATCAGCGCCCGGTTGCCCTGGGTATCAATAAAACCGCGCTCGCTGGCGCCGATCATCAGTCGGAAACGCTCTTCACCGGTCTCATCGAAGCGGTGCACCGGCTGAGGACGCAGTTTAATCCGGGCCAGCAGATCCTGCAGGCTTTCACGGCGGCCTTCACTTTCGACCGAGAAGACCACGGTGCCGCTGAAGGTTTCAATAAACTGACGCAGATGATCGAGCGGCGCTTTTGCCTGCGCCTGAACGGTCAGGTCAGGCAGCGGGGTATAACCGAGGTTGGTATTCGCGGCTTTGGCGGGCAGCACCTCATTGGTCATCTGGATGCGCGGCCAGGCTTTCAGCTCTCCCATTAATGCATCCGGACGCAGCCACAGGGTGACCGGCTCCAGCAGTGGACGCATCGGATCAACGCGGCGATTTTCATAGCGCGCCTCGGCATCCTGCCAGAAGCGGCTGGCGCTGCCTTCAAGATCGCCGCAGTTCACAATCAGGGTATTATCCGGCAGATAGCTGAACAGGCTGGGTAACGGCTGCTCAAAAAACAACGGCTGCCAGTATTCGATGCCCGCTGGCAACGTGCCTTTGCTGACCTGCTGATAGACATGCTCCGACTCACGGCGCACATCAAACGTTTCACGCCAGCGGCTGCGGAACAGCTCAATGGCGGCTTTGTCGCTGGGAAACTCATGCGCAGGCAGCAGGTTAATTTCGGGGACCGCTTCCAGCGTGCGCTGACTGTCGACGTCGAACAGGCGCAGGCTGTCGATCTCATCATCGAAAAAGTCGATGCGGTAGGGCTGATCGCTGCCCATCGGGAACAGATCGAGCAGGGCGCCGCGCGTGGCGTATTCACCGTGCTCCATCACCTGATCGACATGGCGATAACCGGCCTGCTCAAGCTGGTCGCGCAGCCGGTCGCGTGACAGTTTTTGTCCCTGCTTCATCACCAGCGCATGGCCGTGCAGGAAACTGTGCGGGCAGACGCGCTGCATCAGGGTGTTGACCGGCATGATCAGCATACCGCGCTGCATCACCGGCAGCTGGTAGAGGGTCGACAGGCGGGCGGAGATAATATCCTGATGCGGCGAAAAGCTGTCGTAGGGCAGCGTTTCCCAGTCGGCAAGGTGCGCCACCGGCAGATCGGTAAACTGGCGGATTTCATCCAGCAGACGCAGAGCGGTTTGGGTATCGGGTGTAATCATTAACACCGGACCAGCATGTCGTTCGGTAATGCTGGCACACTCCACCGCGTGCGCCGCGCCTATGAGCTGGCCGAGCTGACGGTGATCGCCGGATTTAACGGGCAGGGTATAACGAGTCTGTTCGGGCATGGGATCTCGGGGTTGCTCCATTTTTCCAGGACGTAATCATTCCATATTATGTCAGGGGGATCACCTCTGCGGCACAATTTTCCTGCCGCGCCGCGCTGAACCAGGGGATCGGTCAGCCATTACCGGGCGTCAGCGGTAATCGTGCGGATAAAGAGAGGATAGACGGAGTCTGGCAAGGGATCAGAAAAAACCGCCGTCGCCATGCAGCGACGGGGTTAAACGGGCATTTTATTTTATGGATTGCTGTGTGTAATGCATGCGTGGGCGGTCGATATTCGCCCAGGATAACTCCTGCTCAGGATGATAGCTGAGGTTACCGTCGTCCCACTTAACGTAGTAGCCGGCTGGTGCGTTTCCCTGCTCAAAGACGTTGATGATTTCGCCTCTGATCTCCCCGGATTTATGTTTAACGATGCTGCCTTTGGGAAATTTCAACATGGTCGCTACCTCATACTGCCCGGCAATAAATCACCCGTGATCATGGTACTGATTGTAGTCTACCCCCCTGAGCGTTGAATAATCAGCCAATAAGCGGCGGCTTTATCGGCTATTCCGCTGCTTTGGCGCGGAATGTGACGCATCCGGATGCAACTTTGCTGCCGACTCAGAGGGTTAGAGGTTTCATAAAGCCAGCCGCTCCTTTATCATCCCACTACCTATTTTCAGGCAACGGCTTACTGGATTCCATGTATCAACCTGTCGCGCTATTTATCGGTCTGCGTTATATGCGCGGACGAGCATCGGATCGCTTCGGTCGCTTTGTCTCCTGGCTCTCAACGATTGGCATTACGCTCGGCGTGCTGGCGATGGTCACCGTGTTATCGGTGATGAACGGTTTTGAGCGTGAACTCGAAGGCAATATTCTTGGCCTGATGCCTCAGGCGCTGATCACCAGCGACAAAGGCAGTCTCAATCCACAACAGCAACCCGCCACTTCGCTGAATCTGCAGGGTGTCAGCCGTATTGCGCCGCTGACCACCGCCAATGTGGTGCTGCAAAGCCCGCACAGCGTCTCCGTTGGCGTGATGCTGGGCATTGAGCCGGCTGAAAAAGATCCGCTTACCCCTTTCCTGGTCAATACCCGGCAAAGCGTGCTGCAGGCCGGGCAGTATAATGTCATCCTTGGCGAACAGCTGGCATCCCAGCTTGGCGTAAAACGTGGCGATCAGCTGCGTCTGATGGTGCCGTCGGTCAGCCAGTTCACCCCGATGGGACGTGTGCCAAGTCAGCGTCTGTTTACCGTAGCGGGCACCTATGCCGCTAACAGCGAAGTCGATGGTTATCAGATTCTGGTCAATCTTCAGGATGCGTCGCGCGTGATGCGCTATCCGGCCGGTAACATTACCGGCTGGCGACTGTGGCTGGATAAACCGCTGTCGGTCGACAGTCTGAGTCAGCAGACACTGCCTGCGGGCCTGGTCTGGAAAGACTGGCGTGAGCGTAAAGGCGATCTCTTCCAGGCAGTGCGTATGGAGAAGAACATGATGGGCCTGCTGCTGAGCCTGATCATCGCCGTGGCTGCCTTTAACATCATCACCTCGTTAGGCCTGCTGATCATGGAGAAGCAGGGCGAAGTGGCGATCCTGCAAACCCAGGGCCTGACGCGCCGGCAAATAGTGGCGGTGTTTATGGTGCAGGGTGCCAGCGCCGGTATTATCGGCACGCTGCTCGGCATGCTGCTCGGTGTCTTGCTGGCCAGCCAGCTCAACAACTTAATGCCGGTGATTGGCCTGTTCCTTGATGGTGCCGCATTGCCGGTTGATATTAATGTGTGGCAGGTGGTCACCATCGCCCTCAGCGCCATGATTGTGGCGCTGTTGTCTACGCTCTATCCTTCGTGGCGCGCTGCCGCCGTTCAACCTGCTGAGGCTTTACGTTATGAGTAACACTCCTTTGTTGCAGTGCCGCGACCTGTGCAAACGCTATCAGGAAGGCAGCGTGCAGACCGATGTGCTGCGCAATGTGGCTTTCAGCCTCCAGCCCGGTGAACTGACAGCGATTGTCGGCAGCTCCGGTTCCGGTAAAAGTACGCTGCTGCATCTGCTCGGCGGCCTGGATGCACCGACATCGGGCGACGTGGTGTTTGATGGCCAGTCACTGAATGCCATGTCCTCGTCGGCCAAAGCGGAGCTGCGTAACCGCGAGCTGGGCTTTATCTATCAGTTCCACCATCTGCTGCCGGACTTCAGCGCGCTGGAGAACGTGGCGATGCCGCTGCTGATTGGCAAAACGGCTAAAACGGAAGCACAGGATCGCGCCCGTGAGATGCTGGCCGCGGTCGGGCTGGACCATCGCGCCGCGCACCGGCCTTCTGAACTGTCAGGCGGCGAACGCCAGCGCGTGGCGATTGCCCGGGCGCTGGTTAACCGCCCACGGCTGGTGATGGCGGATGAGCCAACCGGTAACCTCGATGCACGCAACGCCGACGCCATTTTTGAATTACTGGGCGAACTGAATGTGCGTCAGGGCACCGCGTTTCTGGTGGTGACCCACGATCTGATGCTGGCAAAACGGATGACGCGTCAGATGGAGATGCGTGATGGTCAGTTAAGCGATCAGCTCACCATGGCAGGAGCGGTGTAATGGGTTCGTCGTTATCCCTGTTGCTGGGCCTGCGCTTTAGCCGTGGCCGCCGTCGTGGCGGCATGGTGTCGCTGATTTCGGTGATCTCCACCATCGGTATTGCGCTGGGCGTGGCGGTGCTGATTATCGGTCTGAGCGCCATGAATGGTTTTGAGCGTGAGCTGAACAACCGCATTCTGGCGGTGGTGCCGCACGGCGAGATCGAGGCGGTCAATCAGCCGTTCCAGCACTGGCAGTCGATGATTGCCCCGATTGAAAAGGTGCCCGGCATTGCGGCGGCAGCGCCTTATGTGAACTTCACCGGCCTGATTGAGAGCGGCGCCCGGCTGGAAGCGCTGCAGGTAAAGGGCGTTGATCCGGCACAGGAGCCGCGTCTCAGTGCCCTGCCACAGTTTGTGGCAGATAACGGCTGGTCCTCTTTTGCCGCCGGTAAGCAGCAGATCATTCTGGGCGGCGGCATTGCTAAATCGCTGAACGTGAAGCAGGGCGACTGGATCACCATCATGATCCCCAACAACGATGGTGATAACAAACTGCTTCAGCCTAAACGTATCCGGCTTCAGGTCAGCGGTATTCTGCAACTGAGCGGCATGCTCGATCACAGCCTGGCGCTGGTGCCACTCGCCGATGCACAGCACTATCTGGAGATGGGTGACAGCGTGTCCGGCATCGCCCTGAAGATGACCGACCCGTTCCAGGCGGTCAAACTGGTGCGGGATGCCGGTGAAGCGACCCGTTCCTACGTCTACATCAAGAGCTGGATTGGCACCTACGGCTATATGTACCGCGATATTCAGATGATCCGCGCCATCATGTATCTGGCGATGGTGCTGGTGATTGGCGTCGCCTGCTTTAACATTGTCTCAACGCTGGTGATGGCGGTGAAGGATAAGAGCAGTGACATTGCGGTGCTTCGTACCCTCGGTGCTAAAGACCGGCTGATCCGCGCCATCTTCATCTGGTACGGTTTGCTGGCAGGCCTGCTGGGCAGCGTCAGCGGCGTGATCGCGGGCGTGCTGGTGGCGCTGAATCTGACCTCACTGGTGCGCGGGCTGGAGTCGGTTACCGGTCATCATCTGCTGGCGGGTGATATCTACTTCATTGATTTCCTGCCGTCGGAACTGCACTGGATTGATGTGTTCTCAGTATTGATTACCGCGATTCTGCTGAGCCTGCTGGCGAGCTGGTATCCCGCCAGACGCGCCAGCCGCATTGACCCGGCTCGGGTATTAAGCGGTCAGTGAAAAAATGCGGCGCGAATCCTTTCGCGCCGCATCTGTTTAAGACCTTTGCTGTTGGGCGCGGCCCTCAGCAACCGTTACTATCGGGTGATGTTAACCCGGAATCTGTTTAGAGCGGCTCGCCGCAGCTGCTACGCCAGGAGATTTTATGCGTACACCACGTCGCCGCATACGACTTGCCCGCCTGAAGAAAACCCGGAGAAAAGTGCATCAGCGCTTTCGCCAGCGCATATTTGAGCGCGATCGTCAGGCCGAACTGGCCGCCCATCCTCAGCCGCATGTTGTTGTGCTGACCGGCGCAGGCATCTCAGCGGAGTCCGGCATCCGGACCTTCCGCGCCGCTGACGGCCTGTGGGAAGAGCACCACGTTGAAGATGTTGCGACGCCCGAAGGATTTCAGCGCGATCCCGCGCTGGTGCAGCGCTTTTACAATGCGCGCCGCCAGCAATTGCAGGAGGCAGAGATTCAGCCTAACGCGGCCCATCTGGCGCTGGCGGAGCTGGAACAGGTATTAGGCGATAACTTTTTGCTGGTCACGCAAAACATCGACAATCTGCATGAGCGTGCCGGAAACAGCCGGGTGCTGCATATGCACGGTGAGCTGCTAAAAGTGCGCTGTGTCACCAGCGGTCAGGTCATTGAGTGGACCGGTGATATCACGCCGGACGATCGCTGCACCTGCTGCCAGTTCCCCTCGGCGCTGCGGCCGCACGTAGTGTGGTTTGGTGAGATGCCGCTGGGCATGGAGCAGATTTATCAGGCGCTGGAACAGGCCGATTACTTTATCGCTATCGGCACCTCAGGCCATGTCTATCCGGCCGCGGGTTTTGTCCATGAAGCCAAACTGCAGGGCGCGCATACTGTTGAGCTGAACCTGGAGCCAAGCCAGGTGGGCAACGAATTTGCCGAGCGACATTACGGCCTGGCGAGCGAAGTGGTGCCGGAGTTTGTGCATAAGCTGCTGCGCGCGCTTTATAAGTAAGCAGGGGCGGCTATGGCCGCCTCGCCGTTTTTTTGCCCATCATGCTGATTCCAGCCGCCCGGTGTTTATCAACATTGCGAGGTTTGCCGCAACAATCTCGTAATCAGCCGTTTTTTTCGGGCTTATTGCTTTCCCAAAGGTTATCGACAGCGCTAACCTGTCTGCGAATGATTTTACGCAACGTTGTAACCGGCTGGTCTGTTAATAATACCGGATGGCACTTTTAAAGGATGGGATATGGAACAGTTACTTGAGCGCTTTTTAAGTTATGTGGCCGTTGAGACCCAGGCTAAGCCGCAGGCGCGCCAGGTGCCCAGCAGTGAAGGGCAGTGGACGCTGGCGCGTCAGCTGCAGGAGGAGTTGCTGGCACTGGGTTTTGTCGATGTCTCCTTAAGCGATCACTGTTGCGTCATGGGCACGCTGCCCGCCAATGTTGACTGGCCGACACCAGTCATCGGTTTCATCTCTCACATGGATACCTCGCCAGACTTTACGGCGAAACATGTGAATCCGCAGATCATTGAAAATTATCGCGGCGGAGACATTGCGCTGGGCAACGGCAACGAAATTCTCTCGCCGGTGATGTTCCCGGTGCTGCACAAGCTGATTGGGCATACGCTGATTACTACCGATGGCAAAACCCTGCTGGGCGCGGATGATAAAGCGGGTATCGCTGAGATCATGACGGCGATGGCGCAACTGGCTGCGAGCGATACGCCGCACGGTGCGATCCGTGTTGCCTTTACGCCCGATGAAGAGATTGGTCGCGGCACTTCTCACTTTGATGTGGAAGGCTTTGCCGCTGACTGGGCCTACACCATTGATGGCAGTGATTTAGGGGAGTTCGAGTATGAGAACTTCAACGCTGCTTCGGCCACCGTCAAAATCGTCGGTAACAACGTGCACCCTGGCTCCGCCAAAGGGGTGATGGTCAATGCGCTGGATCTGGCAAACCAGTTTCATGCCGCGGTCCCGGCCAGTGAAAAACCGCAATATACTGACGGCTATCAGGGCTTCTATCATCTGCATCAGATCAAAGGCAGCGTCGAACACGCCGAGATGCTCTATATCATTCGTGACTTCGAAACGGAGAGTTTTGAACAGCGTAAACAGACGCTGCTGCAGATTGCCGCAGAGATCAACAAAACCCTGCACCCGGACTGTTCGGTCACCGTCGAGATCACCAACAGCTATCGCAACATGCGTGAAAAGGTTGAGCCGTTCCCGCACATCATCGAACTGGCTTTACAGGCGATGCGTGACTGCGGCATTGAGCCGGTAGTGAAACCGATTCGCGGCGGTACGGATGGATCGGCGCTGTCCTGGAAAGGGCTGCCTTGCCCGAACATCTTCACCGGTGGCTATAACTATCACGGCAAGCATGAGTTTGCTTCGCTGAATATCATGGCGAAATCGGTGGAAGTGATTGTGCGGCTGTCAGAGCTGGCGGCGCAGAAGAAGAATTAAACCCGCAGACACAAAAAAGGCTCTCTGCCACGGTGGCAAGAGAGCCTGATTCATTATCAGCTCAGATTATTCGTCGCCGAAGTACCAGTAACCGGCATTGACCAGATCAGCGATCTGCGCCAGTACCGACGGGTCATCCAGCGCATCCCCCAGATCGTCCAGTGTGATGCGATAGTGGCGCGCCAGTACCGCCATCACATCGGGATGTGAACACTCAACACGCTCACCGTTGACATAGACCGCATCGCCAATCGTCAGGACACGCAGGCCACCTAACCGGCTCAGGGTATCGCCCTGTTGCAGCGCATCATAAATTTCATCAGGCTGGTAAGGCGGTTCCGGCGGCGCGACATCGAGTTCGTGGCGTGACTGGGAAATGAATTCGCCAAACCACTGAGCGAACTGCTCCGGCTGATTGACCACATCCAGCATCAACTGACGTACGCCTTCAATCTCCTGCGGCAGAATCTGCGACGGGCAATCACGTGCAGGGACATCCGGATCGCTGAAGCGCAGGCTGCCCAGCTCATTAGCCAGCGCGTAATCTGCAAAGCCGCTGATTAACTCGCGTCCGCTGGGGGCACGGAAACCCACGGAGTAGTTCAGGGCGTTTTCCAGCGAGTAGCCTTCATGCGGGAACCCTGGCGGAATATAGAGAATATCACCCGGCTCCATCTCTTCATCGATGATGGCGTCGAATGGCTCAACCTGCAGCAGATCCGGGTGCGGGCAGTGCTGCTTCAGCGGCACCTTTTCACCGACGCGCCAGCGACGGCGACCGGCACCCTGAATAATAAAGACATCATACTGATCAAAATGAGGACCGACGCCGCCGCCAGGCACGGCAAACGACACCATCAGGTCATCAACACGCCAGTCAGGCAGGAAACGGAAAGGGCGCATCAGTGCGGCAGAGGCTTCATGCCAGTGATTGACCGCCTGTACCAGCAGCGACCAGTTGTTTTCACCCAGATGATCATAGCTCTCGAACGGGCCGTGGCTGACCTGCCATTTGCCATCCTGATGGCTTACCAGGCGGCTATCCACCTCGTTTTCCATCGCCAGACCGGCCAGTTCATCCGGTGAAAGAGGATCGACAAAGTTTTTAAAACCACGCTTCAGCACTACCGGGCGTTTCTGCCAGTAACGCTGAATAAAATCGGGCCAGTTAATATCGAGCTGATAGTCCATAAAAGGGTTCCGCTTAGGGCTGTAAATGCCAGCAAGTATAACAGCCCTGAGGGTTTTCTACTCGCGGCGATGTTCGACTTCCTGGCGCTGAAAGACCACTTCCATGCGTGTTCCGCCGAGTGCACTGCTGGAGGCGATGACGTTGCCCTCATATTGCTCAAGGATATCACGCACCACCGCCAGACCCAGTCCCTGACCGGGACGCAGGGTATCGGCGCGCTGACCCCGGACAAACACTAAATCGCGCTTGCTCTCGGGAATGCCCGGACCATCATCGTCAATATAGAGATGGAGTGCATTTTCGCTCTGAAATGCGCTGATTTCGATAAATTCCAGGCAATACTTGCAGGCGTTATCGAGCACGTTGCCGAGTACTTCCATAAAGTCATTCTGGTCGCCAACAAAGGTCAGCTCCGGTGAGATATCCAGCGAAATCGCCACACCTTTACGCTGATAGACTTTATTCAGGGCCGAGCAGAGCTTGTCGAGCAGACCGGAAACGGAATGCAGATCGCGCTGCAGCGGATTGTGATCGGCCTGCATACTGGCGCGATGAAGATAATAACCGACCTGCTGCGAGATTCGACTAATCTGCTCCAGCATCACCGGCTCAGCCTGTTCCACCGTCAGTTCCTTGCCGTTGCGCAGCGAGCGCAGGGTGCTCTGCAACACGGCCAGCGGCGTTTTCAGGCTGTGGGTCAGGTCTGAAAGCGTGGTGCGATAGCGGGTATAGCGTTGCCGCTCATTGGTCAGCAACAGATTGAGGTTACGCACCAGACTGCGCAGTTCCTGCGGCGGATTATCCGCCAGATTTTCGCGCTGACTGGTCTCCAGTTCGCGCACCTGCTGTGTCAGCGCGCCAATCGGCCGCAGACTCCAGTGCGCCGCCAGCCACAGCAACGGAATGATCAGTATCAGGTTGGCTGCCAGCACATAGCTGAACCACGACCAGACTACATCAGAATGCTGCAACTCCTGCGGGATAGAGTCGACCACCACAATGGTGAGCGCGGGCAGATTCGTGGTGGCATCGTAACGGTTAACGGCGACCGAGTGGGTAAAGGTATCGTTGCTGTCATTGTCCCAGTCGTTGAGTCGTTGCTGAGCATTCAGGTTATTGCCCATCGCCACCATGCTGGTACGGTTACTGGTATCAATCTCGTAGAAGTCAGGCTTCAGCAACCATTCACGGCGGATCTTCTTGCGGATCTCTGGCACGTCGCGTTGCTGCCACAACAGCTTGCCGTGCTCATCGTAAATAAACACCAGCGTCGGGAAGTTGAGCGTCATCCGTTCCGGCTGGGCGATGGTGAGTTTGTTGTCATGCCATTGCGCCAGCGTAAAGAACAGGTTGCTCTCGCCGCGCATTACGCGATAGGTGTTTTTATCGAAACTGACCACATAGCCAATCACCGCCACCATGCCGTAGGAGAGTGAGAGGAAGAGGACGATCGCTGCGGAGGCCAGCAGAAAGCGGGCGCGCAGCGAAATAGGGCGATAACGATTAAACCAGGACATGGTCAGAGATCAAAGCGGTAGCCCTGGCCACGCACGGTGGCGATCACGTCAGTAGGATGCAACGCCAGAATTTTTTTGCGCAGACGGCCCATAAGAACGTCGATGGTGTGGCTTTCACGCAGTTCAGCGTCAGGATAGAGCTGCAGCATCAGCGAGTCTTTGCTCACCACTTTGCCCGCGTTACGGATCAGCGTTTCGACAATGGTGTACTCAAAGGCCGTGAGCTTCACCGGCTGTTCATTGACCGTCAGTTCACGGCGGGAGAGATCAACCTGAAACGGGGCCATATCGATGATTTGCGAGGCATGTCCGCTGTTACGACGCATCAGCGCCTGCAGGCGTGCCGCGACTTCTTCAATGTGAAACGGTTTGGTGACGTAGTCATCCGCACCGGCTTCCAGCGCCTCAACTTTGGCCTGCCAGCCTTCACGGGCGGTCAGCACCAGAATCGGCTGGCGCACGGCATCGCTGCGCCAGCGGCGAATCAGAGACATACCATCTTCATCCGGCAGGCCGAGATCCACCAGCGCGATATCTGGCAGATGTTCCCGAAGAAAATAGTCAGCTTCTTTGGCGTCTTCGGCGGCATCGACCTGATGGCCCATGTCACGTAACTGGACGGCGAGATGATGGCGCAGCAGGGCATTGTCTTCAACAACCAGAACACGCATAGGAATTCCTTACACTCTGTTTGAGTCAACCTGCAGAAAGTATACGCGAAATGTATTAAACAAGATGTTAACGCAGACCGGACTGGGCCGGTCTGCGGCGGGCATTATTTCAGATCGTCAACCATCTGGATAGCGCGGCCAATATAGTTTGCAGGCGTCATCTGCTTCAGACGGACTTTTTCCTCTTCCGGCAGTGCCAGGCTGTCGATAAAGGCCTGCATGCCGGCGGCATCGACGCGTTTACCGCGCGTCAGCTCCTTCAGCTTCTCATAAGGCTTCTCAATGCCGTAACGGCGCATTACCGTCTGGATCGGTTCTGCCAGCACTTCCCAGTTGTGATCCAGTTCATCCAGCAGACGATCGCGGTTCACTTCCAGTTTCGAGATGCCTTTCAGCGTCGCCTGATAGGCGATCAGCGCATAACCGACGCCCACACCGAGGTTACGCAGCACGGTGGAGTCGGTCAGATCGCGCTGCCAGCGTGAGACCGGCAGTTTGCTGGCCAGATGCTGCATTACCGCGTTCGCCAGGCCCAGATTGCCTTCGGAGTTTTCGAAGTCAATTGGGTTCACTTTGTGCGGCATGGTCGACGAGCCAATCTCGCCCGCAATGGTCTTCTGTTTGAAATGGTTCAGCGCCACATAACCCCAGATATCGCGATCGAAATCGATCAGGATGGTGTTAAAGCGGGCGATGCAGTCGAACATTTCGGCAATATAGTCGTGCGGCTCAATCTGGGTGGTGTAAGGGTTCCAGGTGATCCCCAGCGAGGTGACGAAGTTCTCGCTCAGCGCATGCCAGTCCACTTCGGGATAGGCGGCAATGTGGGCGTTGTAATTCCCTACAGCGCCGTTGATTTTGCCCAGCACCTCAATCTGCTTCAGCTGACGTAACTGACGCTCCAGACGGTAAGCGACGTTCGCCATCTCTTTACCCATCGTCGACGGTGTAGCCGGCTGGCCGTGGGTGCGGGAGAGCAGCGGAATGTCACGATATTCGCTGGCAAGATCCTTCACAGCGGTAATCAGCTGCTGCCAGTAAGGCAGGATCACGTCACGACGGGCTGTTTCCAGCATCAGGGCGTGCGACAGGTTGTTGATATCTTCAGAAGTACAGGCGAAGTGGATAAATTCAGAAACGGCATGCAGGGCAGGGACGTCTGCAACTTTCTCTTTCAGGAAATACTCAACCGCTTTGACGTCGTGGTTGGTGGTGCGCTCAATGGTTTTGATACGCGCTGCATCTTCTTCGGAAAAACCGGCGACAATCGCATCAAGGAAAGCGTTTGCGTCGACATCAAATGCAGGAACTTCCTTGATCTCTGCGGTCGCGGCCAGTTTTTGTAACCAGCGAACTTCAACCTCAACGCGGAATTTCAGCAAACCGAATTCGCTGAAAATCGCACGCAGCGGGCTGACTTTATCGCCGTAACGACCATCGACAGGTGAGACGGCGGTCAGAGAGGATAATTCCATCAGTGCAACTCCTGAATCATTTAGCAGTGTTTTGCCGCACCGACTTAGTAAGTCAGTGGCAGCCGGGATAAGAGGGTTTTCGCTTCACGCAGCAAACGCTGACGCGAGAACATCAGTTGCAGTCGGCCACCACCGACCTGCTGCCACAATACGGCAGCACGGATACCGGCTAACAGGGTGGCGCGCACTTTACTCTGTACCTGCGTATTCTGCAGTACCGCAGGCGAACCGGTGACCTGAATACGCGGGCCAAGCGGGCTGATCACATCCACATAGATGGCAGCCATCGCGCTGAGAATGGTGTCTGATTCCAGTTCATAATGCGCCAGCTGGCGATCCAGCTGAGTGATGCGCTGGGCCAGCGTCGCCATGGCAGTTTTACTGGCGCTGAGCTTGCGCTCCAGCACCATCATGCTCAGGGTGTAACGCGTCAGCTCTGCACCTGCACCCTGACGACTGCTGCTGTTCAGCACCGCCATCAGGGTTTCAAGTCCGAGGCGCAGGTTGGCTTCATTGTTGCCAAACACCGCCAGCGTTGAGCCAGGGTTAAGGTCCAGCACGCTGCGCAGCGATACGGTCAGCGCCTCCGGCTGGCAGTGACCCTGCTGAGCCAGCTGCTGCACCAGATGGGCCGACTGACAGATGCCCGCCAGCGCCAGCGTAATTTCCTGATAATTTTTCGCCACGGTTACTCCTGTTTACGCGTCATCAATGCGGGCTGAGCCCGCTTACTCCGCCACTAACGGCAGACGCTGTTCGATAATACCGCCACCGAGGCAGACCTCGCCAAGGTAAAACACCGCAGACTGGCCCGGCGTCACCGCTGCAACCGGCTCGTCGAAACGCACCTCAATCCGATCGTCGCCGTGTGGGATAATCTCACAGGGAATATCGGTCTGACGATAGCGGGTTTTCACGGTGCAGCGAAGCGGGGCGGTAATCGGCTGGCGATCAACCCAGTGCAGCTGCTGCGCAATCAGGCCGACGGACATCAGACGCGGATGATCGCCGCCCTGGGCGACAATCAGGCGGTTACGCGCCACATCTTTGTCGACCACATACCAGGGATCATCTTTGCTCTCTTTCAGGCCGCCAATACCCAGGCCTTTACGCTGTCCCAGAGTATGGTACATCAGCCCCTGATGTTCACCGACGATCTGGCCTTCGGTGGTTTCGATTTCGCCAGGCTGAGCCGGGAGATAGCGCGCCAGGAAGTCGCGGAATTTGCGCTCACCGATAAAGCAGATGCCGGTCGAATCTTTCTTCTTCGCGGTGATAAGGTCGAGCTGTTCGGCAATGCGGCGCACTTCCGGTTTTTCCAGCTCGCCAACCGGGAACAGACTTTGGGCGATCTGCTGGTGGCTCAGGGTATAGAGGAAGTAGCTCTGATCTTTGTTGCCATCCAGACCGCGCAACAGCTGGCTCTGGCCAGCCACGTCCTGACGACGCACGTAGTGACCGGTGGCGATAAAATCTGCGCCGAGATCCTCAGCCGCGAACTCCAGGAACGCTTTGAATTTGATCTCTTTGTTGCAGAGGATATCGGGGTTGGGCGTGCGGCCTGCTTTGTACTCTTCGAGGAAATGCTCAAAGACGTTATCCCAGTATTCAGCGGCAAAGTTAACTTTGTGCAGCTTCATACCCAGCTTGTCGCACACCGCTTGCGCATCCGCCAGATCGTCCGCGGCGGTACAATACTCCTCGCCATCGTCCTCCTCCCAGTTCTTCATGAACAGGCCTTCAACCTGGTAACCCTGCTGTTGCAGTAACCAGGCGGAAACGGAAGAATCGACGCCGCCGGACATACCGACGATCACTTTTTTCTGGCTGTTGTCAGACATGACACGCTCGCATTACGATAAAAAAACAGGCGGCGCATTCTATCATGCGGAAGGCGCGCACGCACCCTCGTGAAACGGCCACCGGAACGGGCTGACCAGATGTAGCGGGTAGCGCGTGCCCTGTTGCCACAGGCGAACGCTTTCCGCGACCAGCGGCGAACGCAGGTTAGAGGCAGTGAGAATCTGCGCTGGCGGCAACCACCAGCAGCAATCGATGTCGCTGTCCTGCGGCTGGGTTGGCGCTTTTTCCGCCAGATCCACGCCAAACAGAAAACGCACAAAAGGCGTACTGTCGGGCGCGATCCACTGGTTTATCGCGATGAAATAGTGCATCGGCGTGGCGATGCCGGTCTCTTCATAGAGTTCGCGCTCTGCGGCTTCCAGCAGAGTTTCATCCGCTTCAAGATGCCCGGCGGGCTGGTTCCAGGTGGGGCGACCGTTAATCGTCTCTTCCACCACCAGTAATTCACCTTCGGCCTGAACCAGACAGGCGACAGTAACATGAGGTTTAAACATCACTTCTCCGCAATTGTTAACCTGAGGTTATAAAAAACCGGTTTTCAGAGCGCATTTTCGCTGAGTTCACGCCACGCGCCCGGAGCCAGATCGTCGAGCGAATAACTCCCCATCGCGTACCGGATCAATCGCAATGTGGGAAAGCCAATGTGAGCGGTCATCCGGCGAACCTGACGATTACGGCCTTCATACAGCGTGATTTTCAGCCACTGCGTCGGGATGTTTTTACGCTCGCGGATGGGTGGCTGACGTGGCCAGAGCCACTCAGGCTCAGCCACTTTTTCTACCCCAGCGGGCAGCGTCAACCCATCTTTCAGATTAACCCCATCCCGCAAAGGCTGCAGATCCGTCTCCCGTGGCTCGCCTTCCACCTGCACATAATAGATCTTACCTGTGCGTTTGCCGGGCTGAGTCAGCGCAGCCTGCAGCGCGCCGTCGTTGGTCAGCACCATCAATCCTTCGCTGTCGCGATCGAGGCGACCTGCGGCATAAACCTCTGCGACGCTGACAAAATCCTTCAGGGTACGTCGGCCCGCTTCATCGGTGAACTGCGGTAACACGTCGAACGGTTTGTTAAAAAGAATCACGCGGCGCGGAGCCGCAGGGCGGGCAGGGGAACGCCGCGCATCACGCGTCGGGCGGCTGAATCGTTTATCCTGGTGAATTCGTTGAGAAGTTTTTCGCATGGGCTTTGCAGTCAGAAACATTCGGCGCATTATAACGTGAAATTGCGGTGATTGGCGTGGCGGAAATATTCAAGTAGTATTGACGCGCATCTTACAAATCATTAACAAACGCCCAGGAGAGGTTAATGGAAAGCAAAGTAGTTGTTCCGGCGGAAGGTCAGAAAATCACCCTGAATCAGGGCAAGCTCACAGTGCCAAACAATCCGGTCATTCCTTACATTGAGGGTGACGGTATCGGTGTTGATGTTTCCCCGGTAATGCTGAAAGTCGTCGATGCGGCGGTGAAGAAAGCCTACAACGGCGAGCGTAAGATCTCCTGGATGGAGATTTACACCGGTGAGAAGTCAGTTGAACTCTACGGCCAGGATGTCTGGCTGCCACAGGAAACTCTCGACTTAATCAAAGAATATCGCGTGGCCATTAAAGGCCCACTGACCACCCCGGTCGGCGGCGGTATTCGTTCACTGAACGTGGCCCTGCGTCAGGAGCTTGACCTCTACGTCTGCCTGCGTCCGGTACGTTACTACAAAGGCACGCCAAGCCCGGTTAAACGTCCTGAAGAGACCGACATGGTGATCTTCCGTGAAAACTCCGAAGATATCTATGCCGGTATCGAGTGGAAAGCGGGCTCTGCCGAAGCGGACAAAGTGATCAAGTTCCTGCGCGAAGAGATGGGCGTGAAGAAAATTCGCTTCCCTGAGCAGTGCGGTATCGGCGTTAAGCCGTGTTCAGAAGCGGGTACCAAACGTCTGGTGCGCGCGGCAGTGGAATACACCATCACTAACGATCGTGATTCACTGACCCTGGTTCACAAAGGCAACATCATGAAGTTCACCGAAGGCTCTTTCAAAGACTGGGGATACCAGTTAGTGAAAGAAGAGTTCGGCGGCGAACTGATCGACGGCGGCCCGTGGATGAAGTTCAAAAACCCGAACACCGGCAAAGAGATCATCGTTAAAGATGTGATTGCTGATGCGTTCCTGCAACAGATCCTGCTGCGTCCGGCTGAGTATGACGTTATTGCCTGTATGAACCTGAACGGTGACTACATCTCTGACGCTCTGGCAGCGCAGGTTGGCGGTATTGGTATCGCACCAGGCGCCAACATCGGTGACGAGTGTGCGCTGTTCGAAGCGACCCACGGTACAGCACCTAAGTATGCAGGTCAGGATAAAGTGAACCCAGGTTCAATTATTCTGTCCGCAGAAATGATGCTGCGTCACATGGAGTGGTTCGAAGCGGCTGACCTGATTGTTAAAGGTGTTGAAGGCGCTATCGCTAACAAGACCGTGACTTACGATTTCGAACGCCTGATGGATGGCGCTAAACTGCTGAAATGTTCAGAGTTTGGTGACGCGATCATCGAAAATATGTAATCCGCATTACATAACATATAGCCAACACGGATGTAAAAATCGTGTTGGCTTTTTACTTCCCGCTTTCTTTCCCCAAAACTCTTCATAAAATCACCTTCACGCAGCAACCACAATCCAGGCTTTGCCGCGATCATCGTTATAGCGGTTACTCATCTAAGCGCTTATTGCTCTCGCACCGTACTGTTTAAGACATTTTCTCAGTGAGAGTGCTGCTAAATCATTTCCCGCTGCATGGCATTTTACTCTCTCTGCAAATTGAATTGTCTGATGCCACGGTAAAAGAGTGAGTGAACGCATATCTGTCATCCACCCTGTCATGCCTGATTTGTTAAACGCTACCCTCTGTTAATCTCTTTCAGTACCAGTTAAGCGCCCGGCATTAAATGTGTCGGGCCACGTTATTTGATCCTTACAGCTGATTCATTTTTGTAACCTGTACCACAAAAAAATAGAGTTACGCATGATCCGGTTGCCGCAGACGTGTACGCTTCTGCCGATACAGAGGGAGAGCATTATGGATGATGAAGCGGTAAGTGATGCTATTGGGGCATGTCGCCTGCTATTTGGACAGGCGGTGATGGAAATCGTGGCTGAAAATAAGCCTGTGACTGGTGAAGCCATTTCTGAAAAAATTCATCAAATGTTTACCGGAATCAACCCGGAACCCGTGATGACGCTGGCTATCAGCCTGCTGACAACCCGCGCCGACTGACCGATCCCGGTCATCAAGCCAGACACCTCAGGCCGCCATGGGCGTAATGCCAGTCAGTTAAGCGACAGGTGATAACGCAGTCTGGTGCCGCTCAGGGGCTGGCGGTCCTCGCGCCGCTGCGCGGTTCCTTC
>NZ_JAALFW010000017.1:0-66439 GCF_011800485.1 Pantoea sp. EKM20T
CAGGGAGGGCCGATCCCCGAACGGTTCGTCGGCACGACGTCAAAGCCGAAGGTACCGCGTGAGCGGCGCGAGGACGGTCCGGCAGCAGCAGAGGTGCGCTGGCCCGCACTGCGGCTCGCTCGCCCGGAAAAAAAGCTGCCACGTTTGACCGTGACAGCCTTTACAAATTTAATCTTAACTGATCAGTATTAGCCCGGCAGGCGCGTTTTTATTTAATCCGATGCGGTTAATCTTCCTGCTGGAACTGCGCCATCACGGCCTGCTCACACTGCTGTTCGTTAACGCGCAGTTTGGCACGCTCATCATCTCCCAGCTGCAGCCAGGCACTGGCCACTTCACGCGCGGACTCTTCATCAAATTCAGGCTGATTCATCGCCGACGGCGACTGACTGCGCGCCACGGTCGATTTCATCTGTTCGACATACTGATCCGCACTGGCGACCTTTTTCTCGCCGCTGACAATGTGGCACAGCTGACTGGCATAAACATTCTGCTCAGTGTCAGCCTCGTCCGCCGCCAGCGCGCTGCCGGTGGCGAGGATGCTCAGCAGCACTATCTGAGTTACTTTCATTCTTAACTCCTGTTAGTTCGGGTTAAACCTTACGCTGAAGGGCTTCTAGGCGTTTCTGACGCCAGTTCAGCAGCGGCGACACGGTGGTGCCGTGGACCACCACGCTGCAGACCACCAGCGTTAACGCCATATTGGTCATAATTTCCATCTGCGGGCCTTCCATACCGTGCGTCCAGGCATAGGCGATGTAGTTCAGACTGCCAATCCCGCGGATGCCCAGCCAGCCAATCAGCAGACGCTGCCCCAGCGGCAGTCCGGCGCGCAGCGTCACCAGCCAGACGGCCAGTGGCCGCACCACCACAAACAGCACCAGGCCAATCAGCACGCCGTAGATGTTCCAGTGCTGCGCCAGTGTGACGCCCAGCACCACCATCATGCCAGCCGCCAGTAAACGTTCAATAGTATCGCCAAAAGAGAGGGCGTCGCCTACCACAAACCCTATCGACTTCACCATATTGTTGTCGCCCTGATGCGCCAGGCGTTTATTAGGGTTCACCAGTGCTTCAGAGGGCAGCACGCGCTCGTCGTCAGAGAGATCGTCCGGCTGATGGCGACGGAATACGCCCATCTCAGCACGGCGTAATCCCAGCCCGGCGGCGAAGGCAGCCAGGAAGCCGGAGGCACCCAGCCACTCCACCAGTGAATAACTCAGCGCAATCAGCGCCAGCGCCAGGAAATCATTGGGCGCCACATCGCCATTGGCATTGCGCAGTCGGGTCGCCAGCAGGCCAATCAACTGCCCCAGCACGAAACCGATGATCAGACCGCCGCCAATTGCCCAGAGCACCTCGACCGCACCCCAGTGCCCCAGCATCGCCACGCTCAGGCTTTCGCCATTAAACAGCAGCAGCGCCAGCATCAGCAACGGCAGCGCGGAACCATCATTCATACCCGCTTCACTGGAGATCGCCACGCGCAGCGAGTCATCATCCTGCGCATCGTTGACCGAGATTAAGCTCGCCAGCACCGGATCGGTCGGCGCAACAATGGCACCAAACGCCAGCGCAATCGGCCAGTCTAATCCCACCAGGAAGTGCGACAGCAGGGTCATCGCGGCCACGGTCAGCAGCATGGCGGGAAAAGCCAGTTTCAGCCCGGTGTGCCAGCAGTTGTTTTGCAGCGGCTGACGCAGCTTGAGGCCGGTGATGAACAGCGAGGCAGCCATGGTGATTTCAGTGATGTGCGCCACGGCTTCGGAATGGGTAACAATATCAATGTGGATAACATCAAATCCCCATGGGCCGCACAGCATGCCCGCGATAAGGAACAGACCAAATGAGGTGACTGGCCCCCGGTGAATCCAACCGGAAGCCAGCGACATCAGCAGCAGAAGGCCGCCCGTCGCTGCTGTCCAGGCTAAAAAGTTCATAACACTCCAGATTATTTCGGGTTTATGAATAAGCCTGGCACATTTTTTGACGGGCGAGGTGTCAGTTTTTCAGGTGTCGACTGGCGAAGCGGACCGCCAGCGCGGCTGCACCGGCTAAGGTCGAGAGCGCAACCACGCCATTCCAGCCCCAGTGTGCCAGCGCCAGACTTCCCAGCGCCGCACCGGTGGCCATACCGATAAACACCACGGTAAACAGCAGCGCATTCAGGCGACTGCGTGCTTCCGGCGCCAGGCCATAGACCAGCGTCTGATGCGCCACCAGCGTGGCCTGCACTCCTAAATCGAAGCCGATGGTGCAAAGGACAATCAGCGCCAGCTGGGCCGGCATCGGCAGCGGCGGCAGCAGAAACATCAGCGCAAAGGAGATTGTCACCAGCGCGGCGCCAGCCTGCGTGACCCTGGCCGGACCGATGCGGTCAGCAAAACTGCCCGCCAGCGGTGCCGCCATGGCACCCGCCGCACCGGCTAAACCAAACGCCCCGGCCACAGCACTGTCCAGATGAAAGCGGTCGCTGAGCATTAACGCCAGCGTCGACCAGAAGGCGCTAAAACCCACTGACAACAGCCCCTGAGCCAGTGCGGCACGACGCAGCGTCTGATGGTGACGCCACAGGTGCACCAGCGACAGCAACAGGCGCGGATAGCTCACCGAGGTGCCTGGCGCGAAACGCGGCAGTACCCGCCACAGCGTGAGCGTAATCAGCAGCACCGCCAGCGCGGCAATCATATACATGGTGCGCCAGCCGAAATACTCTGCCACCACCCCGCTGACCACCCGCGACAGCAGGATGCCCACCAGCAGTCCGGTCATCACCGTGCCGACTGTTTTACCCCGGCTGCGTTCCGGCGCCAGCGCCGCCGAAGCGGGCACAATATCCTGCGCCACGGTGGCGGTCAGGCCGGTGATAAAACTGGCAATCAGCAGCGCGCTGAGTCCACCGGAAAAACCACACAGCAGCAGCGCCGCCACCAGCATTAAGCCTTTGATAAAGATAATGGTCCGCCGGTCATGGCGATCGCCCAGCGGAGCCAGCAGCAGGATGCCCAGCGCATAGCCCGCCTGGGTCAGCATCGGCACCATGCCGACCGCGCCGATGCCGGCGTTAAACTGCTTGCTGATGATATCCAGCATCGGCTGGCTGTAGTAGATCGACGCGACGCTGAGTCCGGCACCGGCGGCCAGGGTAAACACCAGCGGCGCAGAGAGCGGTTCATTTTGAGTCTGGGTCTGTATGGCTGACATGCTGTAATCCTCATCATTTCGTCCTGCCATTAAAGCGCATTGCGGTTATACGCGGTAGACTGACATCAGGCAAAACCGTTATACATGGTGCGTATGAACAATCCTAACAGCAGCGATCGCATCGATCTGATGCAGACTTTTATCCGTATTGTGGAGAGCGGCAGCTTATCCGCCGCCGCCGCGCAGCTCGGCACGACACAACCCACCGTCAGCCGCCGACTGCAGAGCCTGGAGCAGCGGCTGGGCCTCAAGCTTATCCTGCGCACCACCCATGCGCTGAAGCTTACCGATGATGGCGAGCGCTGCTACGCCCAGGCGCGGCAGCTGCTGGCGACCTGGCATGCGCTGGAAGATGAGCTGACCGGGGCCAGCGATGACCCGGTCGGTACGCTGCGGGTTCGCGCCCCGCACGCCTTTGGCCAGGATCAGCTGATCGCCCCGCTGGTGGACTATCTGCACCGCTATCCCCGGCTTAATATTGAGTGGATGCTGAATGACCGCACGCCCGACTTTATGGCGGAGAATGTGGACTGCGCCATTCAGGTCGGCGCGCCAACCGATCCTTCGGTGGTGGCGATACTGCTGGCAGAAGTGCCGCGTATTGTGGTGGCCGCCCCGCACCTGCTGGCGCAGCAGCCGCCGATAGAGCGGGTTGAACAGCTGCGCGATCTGCCGTGGCTGGCACTGACCAGTTTTTACCGTAACGAAGTGGCGTTGCAGAAGATTGACGATGGCCAGCCGGTGAACCTGGCGATTACGCCCCGACTGAGCAGCGACAGTTTATATGCGGTGCGTAAAGCGGCACTGGCGGGGATGGGAGCCGCGATCGTCTCGTCCTGGGCGGTGCAGGAAGATCTGGCGGATGGCGGCCTGGTTCAGCTGATGCCCGCGTGGCAGGCACCGCCGCTGCCGGTGTGGCTGACTTATCCCTGGGCGAGTTACTACCCGGCCAGGCTGCAACACTTTTTTGCCATGATCAAAGAGGTGATGCCGCAGCTGGCGGGTACGCGTCCGGCCTCACAGCCAGCGGGTCGTTCAGGGGGAGCAGAGCGGAAAGGGTAAAGCAGGCGCCCGCCTCAGCGGGCCGCCAGAGAGGTTACTTCGGTTTTTTATCGCTGCGCGACATCTGATCCAGCCAGCCCATCACAAAGGCGGAGAGCACAAAGGTCAGGTGGATAATCACGTACCACATCAGCTTGTCGTTTTCGACGTTGCGCGCTTCCATAAACACCCGCAGCAGGTGAATCGAGGAGATGGCGACAATGGAGGCGGCGACTTTGTTTTTCAGCGAGCCGGAGTCCATCTTGCCCAGCCAGCTCAGCTTCTCTTTATCTTCGTCGATATCGAGCTTAGAGATGAAATTCTCATAACCCGACAGCATCACCATCACCAGCAGGCCGCCAACCAGCGTCATATCCACCAGCGACAGCAGCAGCAGGATCAGATCGTTTTCCGCAATGCTGAAAATGTTGGGCAGCAGGTGGAAAATTTCCTGGAAAAATTTAATGGTCAGCGCCAGCAATCCCAGCGAAAGTCCAATGTAAACCGGGGCCAGCAACCAGCGCGATGCATACATCAGGTTTTCGGTAAAACGTTCCATACAATCCCACGAATAATCAAACAGGTCCGGGAGTATAACCGATCAACTGTGAAGTTATTTCAGCCCTTCGTCAGAAATTTCAGGGACCGGCGGCAGCGGCAGCGAGAGACGAAATGCCGCGCCGCCTTCGGCCCTGTTCTCTGCCCAGATCTGACCACCGTGGCTCTCGATAATGGTTTTACAGATTGCCAGACCCAGCCCGACGCCCGGCACCGCCGACTCTTTGTCGCCCCGCCAGAATTTATCGAATATCCGGCTTAAATCGTCTTCGGCAATGCCCGGTCCGCTATCCCAGACCGAGATCTCCAGCCGTGACGCCGCACGCCAGGCGCGAATGCCGCGTGGTGCGCTGTTACCGGCATACTTCAGGCTGTTCTCAATCAGGTTGGTGAAGACCCGCTCCAGCAGCGTGCTGTCGCCTTTGATCAGCACGATGTCGTCCGGCAGATCGAGCCGGACCTCATGCCCTTTCAGTGATGGTGCCATGCTGCTCAGCGCCCCGCCGACCACCTCTTCCAGCGCCAGCCACTCCTCACGCAGATTGAGGCCGCCCGACTGAATGCGCGCCATATCCAGCATGTTGCTCACCAGCCGGATGGTGCTCAGCGTCTGCTCGCGGATCTGACTGGCCTGCGGCACATATTTTGAGTTGTCGCTGGCCAGGTCAAGCATCAGCATTTCCGCCTGACCAAACAGCACGGTCAGTGGGGTGCGCAGGTCGTGGGACAGCGCCGACAGCAGCGCGTTGCGCAGCTGTTCACGCTCCGCCGAGAGCCGGGACGCCGCCTCGCTATGCGACAGCGCCATTCGCTCCAGTGCGTTAGCAATCAGCACCGTAAAGGTTTCCACCAGCCGCTGCTGCTCGGGGATCATCAGCTGACGCAGGTTCTGCGGCTCCACCACCAGCAAACCCCGGCAGTGCGCGCCACTTTTCAGCGGCAGGATCTGATAAGGCACCGCCGGTAAGGTATCAGTGCCCGCACCCGCAGGCTGGCCTTTGCTGTAACTCCATTTAGCAATCGCGCGATCCGGCTCGCTGGCTGGTAACGCATCGCCCACCGGTTGCAGTTCGCCCTGCTCATCCGGCAGCAGCAGCAGGCAGCGCGCCTGTAACGTGGCATCCAGCACCCGCTGGCTGGTGGCGGCGATATCCTGCGGCGTTAACGCACTGCCCAGCGATTTCGCCATCTCATAGAGCTGGCGCGCCCGCTGCTCGCGGTAGCGCGCCACCCGCGCCTGATAACGCACGCCTGCCGTGAGATTGCCGACGATTACGCCTACCGCCAGCATCACGCCAAAGGTGACCAGATATTGCAGATCGGAGACCGCCACCGTGCCGGTGGGGGCAACAAAGAAGAGGTCAAAGGCGACGATATTCATCACCGTGGCGATCACCGACGGCCAGCGACCATAGCGCAGCGCCACGATCACCACCGCCAGCAGATAGATCATTACGCAGTTGGCGGGATCGAAACCGATCAGTACCGACTGTCCGGCGGCGGTTACAAGGATACAGAGCACCAGCGCCATCATTACGCCGCGCAGCTGAATACGCCATTTTTCGCTGGTGACGCGGCCATCCGGCAGCGGATGCGGCGCATCCTTCAGCGGCTCATCCAGCGCCACCACCAGCAGATCGAGATCCGGCCCCAGCTGGCCGAGCCGTTCGGCAAAGCTGTCACGCCGCCAGCGCCGCAGCGGGCGACGACCGGTGACAATTTTGCCCAGATTGTGCGCGCGGGCGTAACCCAGTACCGCTTCGGCTTCATCGGGTTCAGAGAGGGTCGCGGTTTCCGCGCCCAGCTCCTGCGCCAGCTGTAACGTACGGAGAATCGCCCGTCGCCGCGCTTCCGGCAGCCGGTGCAGCCGGGGCGTTTCGACATAGACCGCGTGCCATTCACTGCCAAGCCGCGCCGCCAGTCGGGCGGCGGTGCGCACCAGCTTTTCACTGCCGCTGTCGTCGCCAATGCAGAGCAGAATGGCGTCGCGGGTGTGCCAGACGCGCTCCCGTCCCTGCTGATCGCGCCAGGCGCGCATCTGATCATCCACCCGATCGGCGGTGCGACGCAGGGCCAGCTCACGCAGGGCGAACAGGTTACCTTTGCGGAAAAAGTTTTCGATGGCGCGTTCCGCGCGGTCGCCAATGTAGACTTTGCCCTCTTTCAGCCGCTGCCGCAGATCGTCGGGCGGCAGATCGACCAGCACCACTTCGTCGGCGCTGTCGAAAAAGGGATCGGGCACGGTTTCGCGCACCTGAATGCCGGTGACGCCGCCTACCACATCATTGAGGCTCTCAAGATGCTGTACGTTGACGGTGGTCAGTACATCGATGCCCGCTTCCAGCAGCTCCTCAATATCCTGCCAGCGCTTGGGATGGCGCGAGCCCTGCACGTTGGTGTGCGCCAGCTCATCCATCAGGATCACCGCCGGATGGCGAGCCAGCGCGGCATCAAGATCAAACTCTGCATGACGCGAGCGGCCGGTTGCGCGACGCGGCAGCAGAGTTAACCCTGTCAGCAGCTGTGCGGTTTCCGGCCGGTCATGGGTCTCTACCACGCCGATTAAGACATCCAGACCCTGCGCACGCAGCCGCTGTGCCTCCTGCAGCATGGCGTAGGTTTTACCCACGCCAGCACAGGCACCAAAGTAAATTTTCAGCTGCCCGCGATGAGTCTCGCGGTTAGCCTGCAGCAGCGCGTCGGGATCGGGACGCTGGGGTTCGTGGTTCATCGCTTCCTTAGAGCCTATGCCAGTAGGCGTAATTGTTGCAGACAGTCTGGACACGGACAGCGCGGAACAACCGGAGCGTACACGTAGTACGTGAGGATTGTGAGCACTGCCCAGGTTCAGACTGACAAATAAAATAGCCTAATGGGATAGGCTCTTAACACCATTACAGTTCGTTGAGCGCCATATTCAGCTGCAACACGTTGAGGGTCGGGGTGCCGAGGAATGGCAGCAGCGGACGATGCGTCATCTTATCAATCAGCGCCTCGACCTGCGGCAACGGCAACTGGCGGCTGGCGGCGATACGCGGTGCCTGCCAAAGGGCGGCCTGTGGCGAAATATCCGGGTCCAGCCCGCTGGCTGACGCGGTGACCAGTTCAACCGGGACGGCGGCCGGTGCCTGCGGATTCGCGGCCCGCAGCGCAGCGACGCGATCGGCTACCGCTTTGTCCAGCGCCGGGTTGCTGGCGGCCAGATTGCTGCCCCCTGAGGCCAGCGGATTATAAGGTTTATCACCACTGGCTGAAGGGCGGCCCCAGAAATAGTTGGGCTGGGTAAAGTTCTGGCCAATCAGCGCCGACCCGCGCGCCACGCCATCCTCCTCCAGCAGCGAGCCGCTGGACTGGGACGGAAACAGCCACTGCGCCAGACCGGTGGTGAGCAAAGGATAAACCACGCCGGTAACAAGCGTAAGCAGCAACAACAGTAAAATTGCCGGACGTAACTGACTCATTTTTCTCTCCTCAGGCCATGCCTGAAAACACTAACAGCAGATCGATCGCTTTGATGCCGACAAACGGCACCAGCAGGCCACCCAGACCGTAAATCAGCAGGTTGCGGCGCAGCAGCGCAGCAGCGCTCAGTGGGCGGTAGCTGACGCCTTTCAGGGCCAGCGGGATCAGGAAGACAATCACCAGAGCGTTAAAGATCACCGCCGACAGAATCGCACTGGCTGGCGAGTGCAGGTGCATCACGTTAAGCATGTTGAGCTGCGGATAGGTCGCCGCAAACGCCGCCGGAATGATGGCGAAGTATTTCGCCACGTCGTTGGCGATACTGAAGGTGGTCAGCGAACCGCGCGTCATCAGCATCTGTTTACCGATATGCACCACTTCCAGCAGCTTGGTCGGGTTCGAGTCGAGATCGACCATGTTGCCCGCCTCTTTCGCCGCCTGGGTACCGGAGTTCATCGCCACCGCCACATCCGCCTGCGCCAGTGCTGGCGCATCGTTGGTGCCGTCGCCGGTCATCGCCACTAAACGCCCTTCCGCCTGATACTGGCGGATCAGCGCCAGCTTGGCTTCCGGCGTGGCCTCTGACAGGAAGTCATCCACGCCCGCTTCCGCGGCAATCGCTGCGGCCGTCAGCGGGTTATCGCCGGTGATCATCACCGTTTTGATACCCATTTTGCGCAGTTCGGCAAAGCGCTCTTTGATGCCACCTTTGACGATATCTTTCAGCGCCACCACGCCCAGCACGTTCGCGCCCTCTGACACCACCAGCGGCGTGCCGCCACTGCGTGCCACCTCTTCCACCTGCGCATTGACCTCGGCCGGGAAACGGCCATGGTTCGCTTCGATGTGGCGCCGTACCGCATCGACCGCGCCTTTGCGGATCAGTCGATCCTGCACGTTTACGCCGCTCATGCGGGTCTGCGCAGAGAACGGAATAAAGCTGGCACCCATGCTGCTGAGATCGCGCTCACGCAGATTAAATCGCTGTTTTGCCAGCACCACGATACTGCGCCCTTCCGGCGTCTCATCGGCCAGCGAGGCGAGCTGTGCGGCGTCGGCCAGTTGCTCTTCGCTGACGCCCGGCGCGGGCAGGAACTGGGTCGCCTGACGGTTACCCAGCGTGATGGTGCCGGTTTTGTCCAGCATCAGCACATCCACATCGCCCGCGGCTTCCACCGCACGCCCGCTGGTCGCAATGACGTTAGCACCCAGCATCCGGCTCATCCCCGCCACGCCAATCGCCGACAGTAAGCCGCCGATGGTGGTCGGGATCAGACAGACCAGCAGCGCCACCAGCACCGTGATGCTGACCGGCGTTCCGCCCCATGCAGAGAACGGCCAGAGTGTCACGGTCGCCAGCAGGAACACGATGGTCAGTGACACCAGCAGGATGGTCAGGGCGATCTCATTCGGGGTTTTACGGCGTTTCGCGCCTTCCACCATGGCGATCATCCGGTCAAGGAAGGTTTCGCCCGGGTTGGCGCTACAGGTGATCACCAGCCAGTCAGAGAGAATGCGGGTCCCGCCGGTGACGGAGGCGAAGTCACCGCCCGACTCGCGGATCACCGGTGCGGACTCACCGGTAATGGCGCTCTCATCCACAGAGGCACCGCCCTCCATCACTTCACCGTCGCAGGGGATGATGTCGCCCGCTTCCACCAGCACGGCATCGCCTTTGCGCAGCTCATCGGCACTGACCTGCTGCCACTCGGCGCCATAGCGCGCCGCTGAGAGTTTTTTGGCAAAGCTGGTCTTTTTCACCCCTTTCAGGCTGCTGGCCTGGGCCTTACTGCGCCCTTCTGCCAGCGCCTCCGCCAGGTTGGCAAACAGCACGGTGAACCAGAGCCAGACCGCGATCGCCCCGGTAAAGCTGGCGCTGCCGCTGATCCGGCCGGTCAGCATCGCCAGCGCCAGCAGCGAGGTCAGAATGCTGCCGAGGTAGACTACAAACATCACCGGGTTACGGAACTGCACCCGGGGATCGAGCTTTTTCACTGCATCCCAGGCCGAGGTACGCAGCAATGCTGCGTCAAATAACGCCTGTTGTTGACGACTCATGAGGATTGTCCCTGAACAAGTTGCAGATGCTCAGCCACCGGGCCCAGCGCCAGAGCAGGAATAAAGGTCAGTGCACCCACCAGCAGCACCGTGCCGATCAGTAGTCCGATAAACAGCGGACCGTGGGTTGGCAGCGTGCCGTTACCCACCGGCTGCACTTTTTTCACCGCCATCGCACCGGCAATCGCCATCACCGGAATGATGATGCCGAAGCGGCCCAGCAGCATGCAGGCAGCCAGTAGCAGGTTCCAGAACGGCGTGTTAGCACTCAGGCCGGCAAAGGCGCTGCCGTTGTTGTTGGCCGCCGAGGAGACCGCGTAGAGCACTTCGCTGAAGCCGTGAATGCCGGGATTGGCCATGGCACTGCGTCCGGCGTCGGTCATCATCGCCAGTGCGGTACCGATCAGTACCAGCGCCGGTGTGACCAGAATCGCCAGCGCGGTCATCTTCATCTCCCAGACGTCGATTTTTTTGCCCAGGAATTCCGGGGTACGACCGATCATCAGCCCGGCGATAAACACCGCCAGCAGCACAAACAGCAGCATGCCGTAGAGACCGGCACCGACGCCGCCAAACACCACTTCGCCCAGTTGCATCAGCCACATCGGCACCATGCCGCCCAGCGCGGTAAAGGAGTCGTGCATGGCATTCACCGCACCGCAGGAGGCGGCGGTAGTGATAACCGCGAACAGGCTGCTGTTAAGAATGCCAAAGCGCGTCTCTTTACCTTCCATGTTGATGGCGCTGTCAGCACCCAGCTGGAGGAAATGCGGGTTGCCCTGCAGTTCGGCCCACATGACGACCGAGACCGCCGCCACAAACATCAGCGTCATCGCCCACAGCAGCATGTGGCCCTGACGACGGTCACGCACGCTTTCGCCAAACGCGAAGCAGAGCGCCGCCGGGATCAGGAAGATGCTCAGCATCTGCACCAGGTTAGTCAGCACCGTCGGGTTTTCAAATGGATGGGAGGAGTTGGCGTTAAAGAAGCCGCCACCGTTGGTGCCCAGCATTTTGATCGCTTCCTGCGACGCTACCGGTCCCATCGACAGCGTCTGCTGCACGCCTTCCAGCGTGGAGAAACTGTGATAAGGCGCGAAGTTCTGGATGCTGCCCTGGCTGACAAAGAACAGCGCCATCAGCAGGCTGATAGGCAGTAAGACATAGAGCGTGATGCGCGTCAGGTCGCGCCAGGCGTTACCCAGGGTCGCAGAGCTGCGATTAGCGAAGCCACGGATCAGCGCAAATGCCACGGCGATACCGGTCGCGGCTGAGAGGAAATTCTGCACCGTCAGGCCCACCATCTGACTGAAATAGCTCAGGGTGCTTTCGCCGCTGTAGGATTGCCAGTTGGTGTTGGTGACGAAGCTTACGGCAGTGTTCAGCGCCAGATGCCAGCTCAGGCCAGGCAGCTGCTGCGGATTCAGCGGCAGCGCGCCCTGCATCAGCAATATTGCCAGCAGCACCACGAAACCCAGCGCATTGAACAGCAGAATCGCCAGCAGGTAGTGCGGCCAGCGCATGTCCGATTGTTGCGCGCCCAGCAGTCGCCACAGCGGCGCTTCCAGCCGGGCAAACACCGGCTTGTCAGCCACTAACGACGCCAGACCCCGTCCGAGCGGCTGCGCCAGCACCATCAGCAGCAGCAGATAGAATGCGATGAGTAAAAAACCATTGGCCGCCATCAGAAGGCCTCCGCATTTAACAGGGCATAGATCAGATAGCCCAGTAACAACACCACCAGCACAATGCCGGTTATTACGCCCACGCTCACAGGAACCTCCAGAGGATTGGATTTATGGCTTAGCTTGCGCGGAGGCGTATAAAGAAGGGGTTAAAATGCAGCGGGCGGGCGTAAAAATAGTGTAAAAATGGCGAAAAATCAGGCGACTTCCAGCGCCCAGATACGATTGAGATCGACGTTACCCCACAGCGTGCTGTCCTCTGCACCCACAATGCTGTCGGTGCAGAAGCTGTCGCCAAGGTCGAGCTCTTCCGGTTTCACTTCACGCTGGGCGTGCAGTGACCAGAAGACATGCACGCAGGGACGCATCAGCGATTTTTCGCCCGCTTTCACCACCAGCGCCACCCGGCCGGAGGCCAGACGCACCAGCGATCCCACCGGATAGATGCCGATGGTCCGCACGAAGGAGTGCAGCAAGCCAGGGTCGAAATGTCCGCGCCAGCTCAGCATCTGGTGCATCGCCTCGGCGGGTGTCCAGCCGTTGCGATAGGAGCGGGTCGAAGTGACGGCATCATAGACATCGCACACCGCCGCCATGCGGGCGTAGAGCGAAATCGCCTCGCCTTTCAGGCGGTGCGGATAGCCGCTGCCATCATATTTCTCATGATGATGCAGGGTGATATCGAGCAGATCGTCATCGGCGTCGGCTTCTATCAGCATCTGCGCACCGACCACCGGATGCTCACGCATCACCCTGAACTCCTCTTCAGTCAACTTGCCCGCTTTGTTCAGGATCGCCAGCGGCACGGCCGCTTTGCCGACATCATGCAGTAAACCGCCCATGCCCACCCGACGCAGTTCCTGCTCATCCAGCCCGAGTTTTTTACCCAGCGCAATCATCAGCCCGCAGACCGCCATGGAGTGCAGATAGGTGTAGTCATCATGATTTTTCAGTCGCGCCACGCTCAGCATGGCAGAGGGTTCACGCGTGATCGATCCGGCGATTTCATCCACCAGATCCATCATATAATCGAGCTTCAGGCCGTTACCCAGCCGCGCTTCGTTGAACATCGCCAGCACTTTCGGTTTGCCCTGCAAAAAGATCTGCTGTGCCTGATCCAGTTCCTGGAAAAACGGGGTGCGGCCAATGGTTCTCTTCGCGACCGTGGAGGCGATCGGCGCCTGCACCGATCGATCGAGGTCGATCCAGAGCTGGCGGATCCCTTCAGTGCGAAGCATGGCGATTTGTCGGGGATCGGTGATCAGCATCTCATTATGAATGCGCTGGTCTTTTATCCACCAGACCTCCAGCTTGTGGATAAACATCCCTGGGCGCAATTCATCAATGGTAATCAGCTTTATCACGCTATCACTCTTTAATATCAGCGGGTGGTAAGGTGATATCGGCAGCCGGACAAATTTTCTTCAGGCTGTTTTGTGCGAAGGTGAGGGTCTGGTGAGTGGTCAGAGGAGAGGCGTCCTGCCTCGCCCCCGTTTCAGCAGGGGGGTTAAGACGCCGCTGCGGTTACACTACCCGGGTCAGCACCGGCTCACCACGGGCAAACGCCAGCATATTCTCAAAGACCAGGTCAGCCATCGCCGCCATGGTTTCGCGGGTACTGCTGGCGATATGCGGCGTGATCACCACATTGTCGCGCTGGCGCAGTGCGTCAGGCACCTGCGGCTCCTGTTCAAACACATCAAGCCCGGCACCGGCGATCTGCCCGGTTTCCAGCGCATCCACCAGCGCCTGCTGATCCACCACGCTGCCGCGCGCAATGTTAATCAGATAGCCCTGCGGTCCCAGCGCCTGCAGCACTTCCGCATTGATAATGTGGCGCGTCGCGGCACCGCCCGGCAGGGTCAGCACCAGGAAATCGGCCTGCTGCGCCAGCGCCACCAGGCTCTCATGACGGGTGTAGGGCACATCGGGCCGTGAACGCGGATTGTAATAGTGAATCGCCATATCAAACGCCTGCGCGCGCCTTGCCACCGCCTGACCGATATTGCCCAGCCCGACGATACCGCACACCTTGCCACCGATTTTGCTGCTCAGCGGAAAGCGGCCCTGCGTCCAGTGACCGGCGCGTGTGAAGCGATCGGCCTCGCTGATGCGGCGCGCCACATCCAGCAGCAGCGCCATCCCCAGATCGGCGACGCAATCATTGAGCACCTCCGGCGTGTTGGTCACCACAATGCCGCGCGACCGGGCGGCTTCCGTATCAATGCTGTCATAACCGACGCCGTTACTGCAGATCGCTTTCAGGTTTGGCAGCGCGGCGATCAGCACGGCCGGTGCGCCCATCACCGCGTTGCCGCTGGTGACCAGCATGTCGATATCTGCGCCCTGCTCAGCCAGAAAGGCTGCCTCATCTTCCGCCTCCCACAGCCGGAACGCGGTGAACGTCTTTTCAATGTTCTCTATCAGCTGTAGTGGCAGGAATTTCCCTCTGATCAGCACCTTACATTGCTTTAATGCCATCTTCTTTCTCCTGATTGTTATAGGATGCCGGGCGATCGCTCTCTTCACCGACGCGTTCAATCGGTCCCATCACCAGCAGGAACAGCAGCGCCGCTACCACGCAGTGTGCCGCCACAAACGCCAGCCCGATGCTGTAGCTGCCGGTCAGACCGACGATGATGCCGAACAGCAGCGGCGTGGTGAAACCGGCAATATTGCCGATGCCGTTAAAAATGGAGCCGGCCAGGCCCACCGCCTCTTTAGGTGCGGTGTCGCTGATCACCGTCCAGGTGCCTGCACCGGCCGCTATACCTTTACCGAAAAAGGCGAAGGACATAATGGCGATAATGCCGCCGTTACCGGGAATAATCGCCGCCAGCACCAGGCTGGACGCCATCAGCATGCCGACGATATAGGGCGTTTTACGCGCCCAGGAGACGCTCCAGCCCCGGGCGATTAACTTGTCTGACAGGTAGCCGCCGCTGATCCCGCCCAGAAAACCAAACAGCGCCGGAGCCACGGTGGCGAAGCCCGCCTCCATGATGTTCATGCCGCGCGCCTGCACCAGATAGATCGGAAACCAGGTAATAAAGAAGTAGCTGAGCGCGATGATGCAGTACTGACCGAGATAGGCGCACCAGAGCATGCGATTAGTGAGCAGCTTTCTGAACATCGCTTTACTGACCGGTGGCCGCGCTTTCAGCGTCTGCGCCGAGTCGATATCCACCAGCGCACCACCGTCGACGATGTGGCGCAGTTCACTCTCTGACACGCCAGGGTGATTGCGCGGCTCCCGCATCCAGGCAGCCCAGACAAACACCGCCAGCAGGCCGATGCCGCCCAGCACAAAGAACGGCCACTCCCAGCCAAAGCGCGACACCAGCCAGCCTGACAACGGCGAGAAGATGGCGACGGCAAAATATTGCGCCGAGCTGAACAGCGATGAAGCCCGTCCCCGCTCTGCGCCAGGGAACCACATAATCACCACGCGCGCATTGGCGGGAAAGCTGGGTGCCTCGATCAATCCCAGCATAAAGCGCAGACCAAACATCAGCATCAGCGCGCCGGTCATGCCGCTGGAGAACTCACCAACGAATCCCATCGCCAGCGTCGAGACTGACCAGAGCGCCAGCGTGACGCCATACACTTTTTTAGCCCCGAAGCGGTCAAGAAACAGTCCGCCGGGGATCTGACCAATAACGTAGGCCCAGCTGAAGGCAGAGAGGATCAATCCCAGCTGGATCGCTGACAGGCCGAACTCCTCTTTGATCGCCGATCCGGAGATCGAGAGGATCGAACGGTCAGCATAAGCCACGACCGACAAAAAGAGGATCAGGCAGAGGATCCAGATGCGTACATGAGACGTCCGGTGAGTCGTTTGGTCTTTAAGCATGAGCTGAATTCCTTAAAAAGCGGCAGGTTGCGCCACGAGGTTTTTTTCAGGAATAACGCTGAGATTTCCCGCTTAAGGAAATATAGATAGGAGGCTAACGATGGATCATTGTGCGGATGTTGAGATCGTCAGGCCCGATTCAGCGGTTTTCTGACAACCACCACAAAGGCCAGTGCGATGCTGCACAAAAGCGCAAAAAGCCGCGACTGCCTGCCGCAGAGTGTGCGCCACGTCGAGGATTTCATCGGCGCGGCCAGCTATGACGCGGCGATTTTACGGCAAAGTGTGGCGGCGCTAGCAAGAGTGAAAAGGGCCGGTTGTCAAACCCGGCGACAGTTCATAAGCTGCAAATGATAATCTTTGTCCATTTTTATAATAAATGAAAAATATATTCCACTCAGTTAACCTCGGGAGTCTGCAATGAAAAAACGTGCATGGGCAATACTCTGTCTGCTCTCTCTTTCCACGTCGGCGCTGGCAGAGAAGATTGGCGTCTCAATGGCCTATTTCGACCAGAACTTTCTGACCATTATCCGCCAGTCGATCGAGAAAGAGGCCAAAGCGCATCAACTGGATGCGCAGTTCGAAGATGCACGCGGCGACGTGGGCCGTCAGACCGATCAGGTGCAGAGCTTTATCAGTTCCGGGGTGGACGCGATTATCGTCGATCCGGTCGACTCCGCCAGCACCCCTGCCCTGACCAGGCTGGTGCAGCAGGCTCACATTCCGCTGGTCTACGTTAACCGCACGCCGGGCGATAAAACCCTGCCGCCGGGCGTGGTGTTTGTCGGCTCTGACGAACGCGAATCGGGCACGTTGCAGATGGAAGCGCTGGCGAAGCAGGCGGGTTATCGTGGCAAGGTCGCCATTATCATCGGTAACCTCAGCGATGCGGGTGCGCTGCAGCGCACCAAAGATGTCGAGCAGGTGGTGGCAAAGTATCCCAACATGAAAGTGGTGCTGAAGCAGACCGCCAACTATTCGCGTAATGAGGGCATGGATTTAATGCTCAACTGGCTGTCGAACGGGGAAGAGATCGATATTGTCGCCGCCAACAACGACGAAATGGCGATTGGCGCAACCATGGCAATTGCCCAGGCGAAACCGAAGAAAACCATTCTGGTGGGCGGCATTGATGCCACGCCGGATGGCCTGAAAGCCCTGGCAAGCGGCAAACTGGCCGTCACCGTGTTCCAGGATGCTGTGGGTCAGGGCAAAAAATCGGTCGAGGTGGCGCAGCAGATGATCAAAGGGGAAAAAGTCGATTCCCACCAGTGGATCCCGTTTGAACTGGTAACGCAGCAGAACATGCAGCAATACAGCAATAAAACTCCGTAATGAAAAGCGGAGCGGCAGCGCTGCCGCTCCGGTTATCACTTCTCGTGCAGCAGTTTCGCCATCATCACCACATCGCGCAGCTGACCGTCGCGCAGGGCAGCCTGCCGCATCACCCCTTCACGCTCAAAGCCCAGCCGCTCATAGAGCCGCAGCGCCCGTTCGTTGTCGTGAAACACCTCCAGCTCCATACGCGTAATCCCCAGCCAGTTACGGGAATAGTCGAGCGCGGTGCGGATCAGGCGCTCACCGACGCCGCGACCGGCGTAATCGGGATGCACACCCAGCCCAAAGCTGATGCAGTGGCGGGTGCGCGGCTTGTTATCCACAAACAGCGTCAGCTCACCGGCCAGCACGCCCTCGATCTCCGCGACAAAGGCGATAAACCCCTCAGCATCCATTCTGGCGATTTTTTTCTCCCAGGTGGCAACGCTGGGAAACGGCAGCTGCAGCGTCCAGGGATAGACATCGGGATGACTGTAGAGTCGCTGATAGGCGGCGGCATCCTGCGGTTCCCGTGCCCGAATAATGATTTCCATATTTTCTCCTTTTAGCCGAACGGGGTTCATGCACTAAGCTGTAGCTCTTTACCGGACGGAAAGAGTATCGCTATGTTGTATCGCCGTTTTGAGCGTTTTATCAATATTTTTCATGACGCGCCCACCGACTCGCCCCCCTCAACGGTCTGGTCGTTTTACCTCTACTATCTGCGGCAGGTCTGGCCGAGTTTCGCGGCACTGCTGGTAGTGGGACTGGCGTCAGCCCTGATTGAAGTGTCGCTGTTCAGCTATCTGAGCCGCATTATCGATATGGTCAATCACTCCACGCCCGCCAGCCTGTTTCGGGATAACTGGCCGATACTGCTGTGGATGGGGGCGGTGGCGCTGATTCTGCGGCCGATTTTTATCGCCCTGCACGACATGCTGGTGCATCAGAGCATCAGCCCGAGCATGACCAGCATGATCCGCTGGCAGAATCACAACTACGTGCTGCGCCAGAGCCTCAATTTCTTCCAGAACGATTTCGCGGGTCGCATCGCCCAGCGCATTATGCTGACCGGCAGTTCACTGCGCGATTCCGCGGTGCAGCTGGTGGATGCCATCTGGCACGTGCTGATCTACGCGGTGACTTCACTGGTGCTGTTTGCCGGTGCCGACTGGCGGCTGATGATCCCGCTGATTCTGTGGATGGTGGCCTACAGCGCCTCGCTGCGTTTCTTTGTGCCGCGCGTTAAAGCGCGTTCGGTGGTCTCCTCAGAGTCGCGATCTAAGCTGATGGGCACCATTGTCGATGGTTATACCAACATCGCCACCATCAAGCTGTTCGCTCACAGCGATCTGGAACGGCAGTATGCGCGTGAGGCGATTCAGGAGCAGACCGAAAAAACCCAGAACGCCGGTCGCATGGTCACCAGCATGGATCTGACCCTGTCGGCGCTGAACGGCCTGCTGATTGTCTCGACCTCCGGGCTGGCGCTGTGGTTATGGAGCCAGTCGCTGATTAGCGTCGGGGCGATTGCACTGGCGACCGGTCTGGTGATCCGCCTGGTGAATATGTCCGGCTGGATCATGTGGGTGGTCAACGGCATTTTCGAAAATATTGGTACGGTACAGGATGGCCTGAAAACCATTGCGCAGCCGCTGAGCGTGCAGGATGCGCCGCAGGCGAAGCAGCTTAAGGTGACGCGCGGCAACATCCGCTTTGAGGATGTGCGCTTCGATTATGGCGGTGGCCGTCAGGTGATTAACGGCTTTAATCTTGACATCAAACCTGGTGAGAAGATTGGGCTGATTGGTCCCTCGGGCGCCGGTAAATCGACGCTGGTGAACCTGCTGCTGCGCCTCTATGACCTGAACGCAGGGCGGATTGTGATCGACGATCAGGATATCGCCGCCGTGACGCAGGAGAGCCTGCGCAGCCAGATTGGCATGATCACCCAGGACACCTCGCTGCTGCACCGCTCAATCCGTGAAAACCTGCTGTATGGTCGTCCCGACGCCAGCGAAGAGGAGCTGCAGCTTGCGATTCACCGCGCCCGCGCCGATGAGTTTATCCCGCTGCTCTCCGACTCGCTGGGTCGCACCGGGCTGGATGCGCACGTGGGCGAGCGCGGCGTGAAACTGTCGGGCGGTCAGCGTCAGCGTGTGGCGATAGCCCGCGTGCTGCTGAAGGATGCGCCGGTTCTGATCATGGATGAGGCCACCTCGGCGCTCGACTCCGAAGTGGAAGCGGCGATTCAGGAGAGCCTGGAGTCACTGATGCAGGGCAAAACCGTTATCGCCATCGCGCACCGCCTGTCGACCATCGCGAAGATGGATCGGCTGGTGGTGCTGGATAAAGGCGGCATTGCCGAGATGGGCAGCCATCACGAGCTGCTGGCGCAAAACGGTCTCTATGCCCGGCTGTGGCAGCATCAGACCGGCGGTTTTGTCGGCATCGATTAATCGCCGCGTCGATAGGGTAAGGCGTCGCGGGCTTCTTCCGCCCAGCCGCGCACGCCTTCCCGCTCCTGCACCAGAAAATCAGCGACCGCATCACGCAGGCCGGGATGCAGCAGATAGTGCCAGGAGTGGGTAATCTGCGGCTCGAAGCCGCGCACCAGCTTGTGCTCGCCCTGTGCGCCAGCATCAAACCGCGTCAGCCCCTCATCCAGGGCCAAATCCATTCCCTGATAGAAACAGGTTTCGAAGTGCAACCGGTCAAACTCCGCAAGACAGCCCCAGTAGCGGCCATAGAGCGCGTTGCTGTCCCGCAGATAAAACGCCATGGCGGCCGGTTGCTGCTGTAAACGGGCGATCACCACCACAATGTTCTGCGGCATGCGTTCCGCCAGCAGGCTGAAAAAGTCACGCGTCAGATAGGGACGCTGACCGCGCACCGCATAGGTGTTGGCGTAACAGGTATAGACAAAATCCCACTGATCTTCGCGCAGCTGATAGCCCAGGTAGCGGTCAAACTCAAAGCCGCTCTGCATCACCTGCTCACGCTCTTTACGCAGCTGTTTGCGCTTGCGCGACATCAGCGAATCCAGGAAATCCTGAAAATCGCGGTAGCCACGGTTATGCCAGTGATACTGACAACCGAGCCGGGAGAGCCAGTCGGGCTGATCGGCCAGCAGCTGGTTAGCCTGCGCATCGGTAAAGTTGATATGTGCCCCGCTTAAGCCCTGCTGTAACAGGCTCTCAGGCAGGGCCGACAGCAGTTGCGCTGCGGCAGCGGTTTCGCCCAGCAGGCGCGCACCGCTGACCGGGCTGAAGGGGATCGCGCCCAGCCATTTCGGGTAGTAGCGGATCCCGGCGCGCTGGCTGGCATCCGCCCAGGCGTGGTCAAAGACGTACTCGCCCTGTGAATGGCGTTTGCGGTAGCCTGGCAGCGCGGCGCGGGTCACGCCCTCCTCCCGCCACAGCAGATGATCGGGCTGCCAGCCCGCCTCTAACCGCACGCTGCCGCTCTGTTCTAACGTGAGCAGAAAGGCGTGGCGCAAAAAGGGCTGGTCATCAGGCAACAGCGCATCCCACTCGGCGGCCGGGATCTCCGCCAGTGACGTCAGGTGAATCAGCGACATGAATTACTCCAGAGAACGTCGGGCAGAGAGTCAGTCAAGCAGGTTTTCCGCGTCAGCGAAAGGGTTAAGGCACGCAAAGTGAAGGCTGCATCAGCGGAGCACAGCTTCTATACTGCGACTTTATCTCCACAGGACACCGCCATGGATCGACTCGATTGTGACCGGATGTTTGTCACGGTGCTGGAAACCGGCAGCTTTTCTGCGGCGGCGTTACGTCTTGGCACCAGCAGCAGTCAGGCTTCCAAGCTGGTTTCAAAGCTGGAGCAGCGGCTCGGCGTCCAGCTGTTTAAGCGCAGCACGCGCGCCCTGTCGCCCACCGATGTCGGGCGCAGCTATTATGAGCGGGTCAAAAACCTGCTCGATGCGTTTGAAACGCTGGATGCCAGCGTGCGTGAAAGCGCCACCACGCCTACCGGCAGGCTGAAAATCAGCGCACCCGGCTCCTTTGGTACTGTGGTGTTGTCTGAGGTGCTGGTGGCGTTTGCCCGACGCTATCCGCTGATTGAACTGGATGTCAGCTTTTCAGACCGGTCCGTCAACATCGTCGATGAAGGCTTTGATATGGCGATCCGTATCGGCACCCTCAGCGACAGCAGCCTGGTCGCGCGCAAGCTGGGTGAGGTGCATGTGCGCATCGCCGCCTCGCCGGTCTATCTTGAGCAGTTTGGCACGCCGCAGCACTGGCGCGAGATGCCCCAGCATCAGTGCATCATCGACACCAATTTTCGCGATCCCTGGCACTGGCCGTTTGCCGGCGGCAGCGGCGGCAGCGGCGGCAGCGAGATTGTCACCGTACCGGTCCGCGGGCGTCTGCGCTTCGCCAATACCGAAGCCTGCCTGCAGGCCGCGATGGCCGGACTGGGCATTGCGCGGCTGCCCGGTTTTATTGCGGCTCCCGCGCTGCAACGCGGTGAGATTGTCCGGCTGCTGGAGAATTTTGACACGCCACCACTTGGCCTGTTTGCGGTTTATCCGCCCGCCCGTCATCTGGCACACCGGGCGCGCCTGCTTATCGACTTCCTGGTGAGTCACTTTACCCGTTTTCCGCCCGCGTAATTTCTTCCAGAATGGAAGAAATGATTGTCTTTATGACCGGATTATCAGCCGTTTAGTCATCAGTTAAGCTGCTTCTCACATTACAGAGGAGTCGCGCGATGTTAGTAGAAGGCAAATGGAGTAGTGACTGGCACCCGGTGCAGTCGACCGATAAACAGGGCGGATTTGTCCGTCAGACGTCCGGTTTCCGGCATTTTATCAGCAGCGATGGCTCCACTGAATTTGCGGCAGAAGCAGATCGCTACCATCTTTATGTGGCGCTGATCTGTCCATGGGCGTCGCGCGCGTTAATTGCCCGCAAGCTCAAAGGGCTGGAGTCGCTGATTAGCGTGACGGTGGTTGAACCGCAGCTCGGTGCCCAGGGCTGGCGCTTTGGCAATTTTCCCGGCGCACAGCAGGACCCGCTGAATCACGCGCAGTACCTGCATGAAATCTATACCCGCGTCGCGCCCGATTACACGGGCCGGGCCACCGTGCCGGTCTTGTGGGACAAGAAAAACGGCACCATTGTCAGCAACGAGTCCGCTGACATTGTGCGTATGTTCAACAGCGGCTTTGGCGATCTGGCCGATAACCGCATCGACCTCTATCCCGCCGCGCTGCGTTCTGAGATTGATGCGCTGAATGAGAGTCTCTATCCGCGTCTGAATAATGGCGTTTACCGCGCCGGGTTCGCCACCACATCGATCAGCTACCAGCAGGCATTTAATGACGTCTTCAGCCAGCTCGACGAACTGGAAGCCCTGCTCAGCGATGGTCGCACCTTCCTGCTGGGTGAACGGCTGACTGAAACCGATATTCGCCTGTTCGTCACCCTGATTCGCTTTGACGTCGCCTATCATGGCCTGTTCAAATGCAACCTGCGCCGGATACGCGACTATACGCTGCTGAATCGCTATCTTAAGAGCGTGCTGTCAGTCTCCGGCGTGCGAGAGACGGTCAGCATCGATCATATCAAACAGGGTTACTACTCAATCAAGGCACTGAACCCGAACGGAATCGTTCCGGCAGGCCCGGATCTGAGTGAGTACGGTCTTTAAAGGAGCAATAATGGCAAAAGCACTGGTAATTTTTCTGCATGGCGTAGGCAGTAACGGCGACGATCTGGCACCGATTGGCCGTCACTGGGCGACGCTGTTGCCGGATGTGATTTTTGCCTCACCCAATGCGCCCGAACGTTTTACCGCCGGTTTTGGCTGGCAGTGGTTCAGCCTGGAGGAGGTGACGCCAGAGAACCGGCCAGGTCGGGTACGGGCCGCGCGGGCGGCGTTTGACGCGACCCTCAGCGACGTTATCGCACAGCACGGCTTCGCCGACCGCTGGCAGGATGTGGTGCTGGTCGGCTTTTCACAGGGGTCGATCATGGCGCTGGATGCGCTGGCATCTGGCCGTTATCCGCTGGCGGGCGTGGTCGCCTTTTCGGGTCGTCTGGCGGTTGACGGTGAACTGACGCCACAGCCTCATCTGCCCGCGCTGCTGATCCACGGCCAGGCCGATGAGGTGATCCCGTGGCAGGAGAGCGAATCTGCCGCAGCACGACTCAGGGCCGCACTGGTGCCGGTAGAAGCGCGATTTGAACCTGCCACCGGCCACACCATCTCCGCTCAGGGTGCCATGCATGCCGCCGCGTTTATCGCGCAGTGCTTACAGGATTAACCCCAGCAGCGCTTTAATGCCTGCCAGGCATGACGGGCAGCGACCTCAGGCGGCAGGCGTTTCAGCGCATCATTAAAGACTTCAATGCCCACCGGTCCCTGATAGCCCGCGCTTTTGAGCTTATCGACAAAGCGTTCAATGTCGATAATGCCATCGCCGGGCAGCAGACGCTGATGCTTTGCCATCGCCATCAGGCTCTGCTTATCCTGCGCAGGCATGGCGGCCATATCACACAGCTGCACTTCATAGATGCGATCGGCAGGGATACCGTCCAGCTGTGAGGCATCGCCGCCCAGTGCGCAGATATGAAACAGATCGACCACCAGCCCGATATTGGGCTGATCGAGCCGCTGCAATCGCTGCCACGCCAGCGGCAGGGTGTTATCCACGCTGCACCAGGCCATCGGCTCATACATAATGCGCATGTTGTAGCGCGCAGCTTCAGAGGCCATCCAGCGCAGGTCATCATCAATCTGGTCGGCGCAGCAATCCTCACGGGTGCTGGCCGGCGCCTGAATGGTGTCGCAGCCCAGCGCCTGGGCAATCTGAATAAACTGGCGCAGCTCTTCGCGCTTCTGTCCGCGCAACGCACTGGGTGCCCCGGTGAAATCGCGCAGCACCTGGAGATTGGTAAAGCCAGGTCCCTGCCGGGCAGCGATCTCAGCCAGTGCCGCCGCGCCGCCCTCGCACGCCTCGACATCCTCGCGCCAGATCTCCACCTGATCGAAACCGGCGTCACGCGCCGCCTGAAGTTTCTGGCCGGGCTCACCGTTTAACAGCACCAGGTTAAGGAAAGTGGGGTTAGTTCGCATTGCTCGGCTCCTTAATCGTCCGGAATAATCGGTGACGTTCAGCTTCTGCGCCCGTTCATGCGGGATGGTCGGGCGTAAAACCTGAAACAGTATCTACCTATTAAGGAGTATGACAAGCGCCGCTTAGCCGGATCAGCCCAGCATCGTGACCAGTGCGAAACCGGCAAACGCCATCAGCAGCGAACCGATCACATGCACCAGCGCGCTGGTCATCGCCCAGAAATAGTTCCCTGATTGTAGCAACCCCATTAATTCCGCCGTAAAAGAGGAGAAGGTGGTCAGCCCGCCGCACAGTCCGGTGACGATCAGCAGTTTCCAGAATGGGTCGAGGTCGGGATGGCGAACAAACCAGGCCATCGCGCCGCCGATCACCAGACCGCCGATCAGATTCACCAGCAGTGTGCCAGGTGGCAGATTGGGAAAGAGCGAATTAAAGCGCATCGCAAAGAGCCAGCGCAGTACACAGCCGGCAGAGCCGCCGATCATCACAGCCAATAACGGTTTCAACATGTCTTGCTCCTGATTGCAGATTGACGCCGGGCTGAGGGGGAAAGGCAGAGATAAACTGCGCCTGACACCTCAGCTCCCGCGAAAGGATTGAGTGTCAGGCGTCATCAGCCGGTGTAAAGCCCACCGGCGGTTGGGGAAGGTGGCACGCCATCACCTTGAGCCGGTGATAATACGACGCCCGTTTCAGGCTGGCAACAGTGAGGTCATGGCGGCTGAAAACCTTGACGCGCACGCCACAGACGGAGTAATGCTGATGGTTTACAGCCTGTTGCGGAGACCCTATGCGTACCCTGATTTTTGATACCGATATCGGCGTGGATGACGCCTTTGCGCTGGCCTATGCGGCGCGGACGCAGCATCTGCTGGGGATTACCACGGTCTTCGGCAACGTGGCAGTGGGTCAGGCGGTGAAAAACGCCCGACTGTTTTGCGGGAAAATGGCGATTAACGCGGAGGTCTATCGCGGCTGTTCACGACCGCTGGCGCTGCCACCCTCTGCGCCTGCCAGACTGCACGGTGAAGATGGGCTGGGCGATGCGTTTGATAATACCTGCAGCGATCAGGCGCCGGGCGCGGTGCAGTTTATTATCGACAGCGTGCGGGCGCAGCCGCATCAGATCACCCTGGTGGCGATTGGTCCGCTGACCAATATCGCCACGGCCATTAATCAGGCACCGGATATTATTCCGCTGGTGAAAGAGCTGGTGATCATGGGCGGCGCATTTGGCACCGACGGGCACAGTGGCAACGTGACGCCCTTCAGCGAATTTAATATCTGGAAAGATCCGCATGCTGCCGATCAGGTGCTCGCCTCGGCGCTGAACGTGGTGGTGATCCCGCTGGATGTCACGCACAAGGTGCTGATCAGCGGCGATGAGGTTCAGCGTCTGAATCAGCCGGTGCTGAGTGCGATCTGTCGCCCTTACCTGGCTTATAGCCTGCAGAAAGAGGGGTTCGAGGGTATGGCGCTGCACGACACCCTGGCGGTGGCGTGGCTCACTCTGCCACAGGCGTTTACCCTGACCGAAAGCCCGCTGCGGGTGATCACGGAGGGCATCGCCTGCGGTCAGACGGTGCGTAAGCTGAGCGCGCTGGCCTCCCGCCAGGATCCCTTTAACGGCCTGCCCGCCCAGCGTATCGCACTTGGCGTGGATGCTGACGCGGTGCGGGCGCACTTCTTTCAGACCCTCACCGCGCCCTGAACCACGCGAACCGACTGGCCGCGTTACCGGTCGAAATGAATCACGCCTTTGATCAGCTCGCGGTTGTTGATAATTTGCGCCTCAAAGGTTTCATCCAGCGTGGAGAAGGCCAGATGGTGATTCAGCATCATTTCGGCGCGCAGCTGGCCGCTGGCCATCAGCGCACGCACCCGATCGAAATCTTCACGGGTGGCGTTGCGGCTGCCCATCAGGGTGGTCTCTTTTTTATGGAATTCACTGTCCGGGATCACCAGATCGCCTTTGTGCAGACCGACATAAACGATAGTGCCGCCGTGTCGCATCAGGTTGACCGCATTGTTCATCGCCGCCGGGCTGCCGGTGGCGTCGATCACCTTCAGCGCCAGACGGCCACCAAACTCCTCGCGCAGCGCGCTGTAAAACGCTTCATCAGCCGGATTCAGTGCCGCCAGGCCGAGCTGGTCAGCAACATGCTGGCGACGAAATACGCTGGTATCCGCGACCACCACCTGCGCGCCGCTGGCGGCGGCGATAGCGGCAACACCCAGCCCAATCGGTCCGGCTCCCACCACCAGCACCTGCTCATCCGCCACAATTGCGGCACGACGCACCGCATGGGCGCTGATGGCAAAGGGCTCAATCAGCGCAGCCGCTTCCGGCGCGACATCATCCACCGCCAGCAGCGTGCTGACCGGCACGCTCAGGTAGTCGCAGAACCCGCCATCCTGATGCACACCAATCACTGAGATCTGCTCACAGCAGTTGGTCTTGCCGCTCTGGCAGGCGTCACAGCGCAGGCAGGAGATGTAGGGCATTAACGCTACCCGCTGGCCCGGCTGAAAGTCCTCCGCATCACTTCCCGGCGCCACGACTTCGGCACAGATTTCATGGCCCAGCACCCGTGGATAGCTGAAGAATGGCTGATTACCGGACCAGGCGTGGATGTCGGTGCCGCAGATTCCCGCGGTGAGGATTTTAATCACTACCTCGCCAGCGGCGGGCGTGGGGATATCGCGGGTGGTCCATACCATCTTACGTGGTTCAGCGATGACCAGTGCTTTCATTGTTGTCATGGTGATTCTCCGGTTGTCCTGCAGGCAGTTATGGCGAATCCTGCACGCGCTGCGGTGTTCGTTTGCGGGAAGTGTGAAGCACCGCGATTTTTTTGGGCTTTGAATGGTTTTTAATGCATAAAAAACCGGAGAGTGAGATGAGCCGCAGCCAGAATTTGCGCCAGAACGTCATCAACCAGATGCTGGAAAGCATCGCTCAGCACCACATTCGTTCACCGCTGCCGCCCCAGGCGGCACTGGCGGAAATGTTTAATATCAGCCGGACTACGGTGCGCCACACCCTGCACTATCTGCATCAGTGCGGCGTGCTGGATAAGGTGGATCAAACCTGGGTTATCGTGCGCGATCCGCGCCAAGATGACGGTTTTAGCGCGTTAACGCCGCCGATTGAGCAGCAGGCCAGCCACTTTGAGCAGATGTTTTTTAATATGATTAATCAGCGGCAGCTGGTGCCCGGCGATACCTTCAGCGAGCTGCAACTGGCGCAGCAGGTGAAAGTCAGTCCGGTGGTGGTGCGCGAATTCCTGCTGCGCTTTATGCGCTATGACCTGCTGGAGCCGGTCAGACGCGGCCAGTGGCGGATGAAAAAATTCACCCAGGATTACGCCGAGAAGCTGTTTGAACTGCGCGAGATGCTGGAAACCCATGCCCTGAGCCGTTTCCTGAATCTGCCCGCAGGCGACGAGCGCTGGGTTCAGGCGCGGGATCTGCTGGATCGTCACCGATCGATGCGCGATACCATCGCCAGCAACTATCGCCACTTTGCCGCGCTGGATCGTCAGATGCATTCGCTGATTTTATCCGCCGCCAACAACCCGTTTTTCAATCAGTCGCTGGAGATTATCTCGGTGATCTTTCACTCGCATTATCAGTGGGATGAGAGCGACCTCAAGCAGAGAAATATTGTGGCGCTGGAGGAGCATATGGCGATTCTGACCGCGCTGATTGGCCGTCAGGATGTCGATGCCCTCTGTGCATTACATAATCATCTGGCGACCGCTAAAACCTCGATGGTGCGCTCAATCGGTCAGTACAATTAAAAACCGATTAAAAACCACAAAGCATTAGCTCCCGCACGATTCAGAAACATCTTTGCAACATCCTTAACCCTTTGCTCTTAGTCTCGACTGCAACGTCACGGCGGCCTTTTGCCGCTGCGCGCAGACCCCTTCTCACCATAACGATAAGTACCCAGTTTCGGGAGAGTGCAATGGAAAAGACTTCAGTAACCGGCCGCGACAGCGCAGCTGGTGACACGCCACCAGACCAGGATTTCGTGCCGATGCGTAGCGACGTGGTGCGTTCACCGCGTATCCGCAAGATTCAGATCACGGCGATGCTGCTGTTGCTGTTCGCCGCCATCATCAACTATCTGGATCGCAGCTCGCTGTCGGTCGCGAATATGACCATCCGCGAGGAGATGGGGCTGAGCGCCACCGAAATCGGCTTCCTGCTCTCCGCCTTTTCGCTGGCTTACGGCCTGGCGCAACTGCCGTGCGGCGCGCTGCTGGATCGTAAAGGGCCGCGCATTATGCTCGGCATTGGCATGTTTATCTGGTCGCTGTTCCAGGCCGCCTCTGGCCTGGTGCATAACTTTACCCAGTTCATCCTGGTGCGCATCGGCCTCGGCATTGGTGAAGCGCCGATGAACCCGTGCGGCGTGAAAGTGATCAACGACTGGTTCAACATTAAAGATCGCGGCATGCCGATGGGGATGTTCAATGCGGCTTCGATGATTGGACTGTCGGTGGCTCCGCCGATTCTGGCGGCGATGATGCTGGTGATGGGCTGGCGTGGCATGTTTGTCACGATCGGTATCCTCGGCATGTTCCTCGCTATCGGCTGGTATATGATCTACCGCGACCGCGACAACAACACCCTGAGCGCTGAAGAGATCCACTATCTGCAGGCGGGCAGCGTCGCCTCGCGTAAAGAGCCGATCAGCTTCAAAGAGTGGCGCGGCCTGTTTAAGCAGCGCACCATGTGGGGCATGATGATTGGCTTCAGCGGCATCAACTACACCGCCTGGCTCTATATCGCGTGGCTGCCGGGCTATCTGCAGTCGACCTACCATCTCGACCTTAAAAGTACCGGCCTGCTGGCAGCAATTCCGTTCCTGTTCGGTGCGGCGGGCATGCTGCTGAATGGCTATGTGGTCGACTCGCTGGTACGTCGCGGCTTTAACGCGGTGAAAACCCGCAAAGTCTGCATCGTAAGCGGGATGCTGCTGTCCGCCGGCTTTACCGCCGTGGTGACCCGCGCGACCGACACCACCAGCGCGGTAACGCTGATTGGGATGGCGCTGTTCTGTATCCACTTCGCCGGAACGTCGTGCTGGGGATTGATCCACGCCAACGTCACCGCCCGTATGACAGCGTCTGTCGGCAGCATCCAGAACTTCGCCAGCTTTATCTTCGCCTCGTTCGCGCCGGTCATCACCGGCTGGGTGCTCGACACCACCAAATCGTTCAGCATGGCGCTGATGATTTGTGCCTGCGTGACGCTGGTTGGCGCACTCGCCTACCTGCTGCTGGTGCGCCAGCCGATCACCGACGGCGAATAATCACGGCTGACGGCGCGACTGCTACGTCAGCGCCGTCAGGGTGACCCCATATTTCGCACCATAACGCTGAATACCCGTCATCACCTTCTCCGCGCTCAGCGCGGGTGGAGGTGGCAACAGCGGCGCCCGTTCACGCAGCGCCGAGTCGAAACGGGCAAACGTCGCGAAATCACGCGGGAAACGTTCTTCATCCACCCCGATGAATACGCCTTCATCACGTGCATGGGAGAGCAGCGCCCGCCAGCGGTCAATCTCCGCCAGACCGATACTGTCGGTGCCGTGAGAAAAGAGCATCATGTCGATGTTGCGGAACGGCGGCTGTTTTTCCAGGAAGCGTTGCAGGGCCGAGGCCGAGGATTCGTTGCTGAAGCTCAGCCAGAATGGAATCGCCTGCTGCTGCTGAGTGCACCACGGGTCCATCAACAGGAAGCTGTCCACCGTCAGCCGGGTCGGTAAAATTCCCGCCGCCAGATACCAGTCGCGGTAGATCTCTGCCACCACATAGCTCATCGCCTCCGGATCTTCGTAACGAATCTCCATCAGCTTCCAGTTCTGCGCCGCCGCCAGTTTTTTCAGCGGCGAAATCAGATAACCATCCAGTCCCCACTCCGCTTCCGGCACGTGGTCAGTAATGGCCGGCGGCGTCCAGCGCTCGCGATCGATGCCATAGCGTGCCAGATATTCCGCCACGCGCGGACCACCCTGCATAAACTCTTTTTCGCTGGCTCCGCCCGGCGCACCAAACTGGAAAAACGAGCGATCGCTGGTGCGCGTTACCGGCCACTGCCGGGTGCAGTGATTGATAAACAGCGTGGAGCCAGCGGGCAGACTTCCCATCAGGAATTCGTTAAAGGCCAGCGGCAGCTCGCGCAGTTTCAGCCGGAAATAGCGCATCTGATCGAGCATCAACCGATCCTGATTCGGGTCATGCATATGGTGAACCGCAAGACGCGGCCAGGCGGCCAGCAGTGCCGCCGCCACCTCTTTACCCTGCTCAAAACTCGCCTGTACATCATCGGGATCGCTATTGGCCGCGCGCACCGGACAGAGAAAGGTTTGCGGCAGCCAGGGCACGCTCATCGCTGACGCCAGATGCACCAGCGCGCCGTTCGATGAACCGATAAAGGCCGCCGGATAATCCTGTTGCGGGTATTCACTCACCATCCATTCGGCGATCCCTTCCACATCCAGTTCACCCGCCTGACGCAGGTTGATGCCTTCTGCCATGCCGCCCAGCGCATAGCCCCACTCACGCAGTCCGGTCGGCAGCCGGTTCAGTGAGGGCAACAGGCGATCCAGCGTCGGTGACTGGCTGGGGCTGGCAAAGGGGCGGTCGTGCAGCGCATTGGCCAGCGCAAGCAGCATGGCGGCAGCAGAGTCAAAGCGGGCAATCCCTCTTGGTGGTTTATTCATGTTGATCCTCCTGCTGGATACGTGCCAGGAACGGGCGGATGGCGTGACAGAAACTCCACGGGTAGACGTAGTGCAATGTGTGCGTCCCGTCGCGTAATGTCAGTCGTTCACTGCGCGGCATCAGGGCGGCGAGTTCATCCAGCCAGCGGGCCGGACAGACGGGATCGCGCGAGCCCCGCAGCAGCAACGTGGGTGCGTTAATGTAAGTAAGGCGATGCTCAATGCGGTCGCGCATCATGGCACGCAGGGTACCGAAGGCGCGCCGCAGGCCCGCTTTGGCGTAATCGATTCGGGCCAGTGGCCCCGGTGGACGACGTGATTCCAGCCGGCCATTACGCCAGTCGCGCCAGAGCTGACGCGGCAGACTGCGGGCATGACGATCGACCGTCGGTCCCTGCAGCACCAGTCCCGCCACAGCCTGTGGATGTTTCACCGCCAGCGCGGCCAGAATCTGGCAGCCAAACGAATTGCCGACCCAGATAGCGCGCTGGAAACCGTTATGCTGTAACCACAGCCACAGCGCATCCGCCAGCTGATCCACCGACATGATCGGCGCAGAAGGGGGCAGTGTGCTGGCGCCAAAACCGGGCAGATCCGGCACCAGCACGTGATAGTCGCGCCCCAGCGCCAGCGCCAGTGGCTCCATCGCCCGGCCCGACATCACCAGACCGTGGATTAACACGACCGGCAGTCCCTGAGCCTCATTGGGCGTAACGCGGGTAAACATGCGCCAGTCACCAATCTGCTGATAATAACCGGCCAGACCGGCGTGATGACTGTTCGGCGACACCGGCGGCGTCTCCTTAAGCTGCCGCCAGCGTTTCATGCCCCATAACGTGGCCGCCACACCCAATCCAACACCTGCCACAATCGCTGCCTGTTTTCGTCGATGCTTCTGGATCATCCGCTGCTCCTGGTTTGGGGAGAATAATTCAGTGTAGGTCGGGATCAGGCAGCAGGCGGGTTATCGGCGCGATGGTGTGAAAAAGTATGGGGTTTCGCATAAGAAGACGCTGGCATTGCGGGTGATGAACTCTGGCGGGAGATCTGTCTGGTGTAAGCGGGAAGGCAATGACTGAAACACCCGAGGAGTATCGCTTTACATTCAATGCCCGATATCCAGCGTTAGCAAAAGAAATGGATGACTTGCTGGCAATCAGTAATACGCCTCAGGGGAGCATCGCTGATTTCAAAAAGCGCGTTATGGCTTTTGCCCGATGGCTTAACGTAACATTTCATAACGAGCAGGGTTTATGAAGAGAGGATTAACATCGGGGTAGCCTGATAAACGCGGAGCAGGTCAACGGACCAGAGATGATGCGAATTTCAGGCAATAAAAAACCCGCACTGGGCGGGTTTCTTTTATTATCAGCAGAGCTTATCTGCTCAGACTTATGTCTTCATCGCTATTGTAAGCGTCGCTGATAATGAGCGCGGCTTACTGCGCTGTGACGTTGCCAGCTGCAGGACCTTTGGCGCCATTTTCAATGGTGAAGGAGACTTTCTGACCTTCATCAAGCGTTTTGTAGTTATCACCCTGGATAGCAGAGAAATGTACGAATACATCTTTGCTGCCATCATCAGGAGTGATAAAGCCAAAACCTTTATCTGAGTTAAACCATTTTACTAAACCAGTCATTTTGTTAGACATAGATATTTCCTTAATCGATTAGCCACTAAGAGCGGCGAAGATGGCCTGTAGTTAGAGATTTACTTATTGGGCACTTAGGAGGAGGCTCTCGAAGAAGGATATCTGTGGATAACACTTGAACTGAGGACTACTTTACTAAAACTGCTTTCATAAGGTCTGTGTTCCAAACCGATGACGCATTAAGACATAGCGATAATAATTTAGCAATGTATAAGTTTATTTATTTTAACCATTTAAACACTCAGATGGCTGAATGGCTGTTTTATTTTGACTGCTCAGGAAGTGCTTCAGGCTCCGCTGTGTGCGAAGAGGAGCAGGTTAAGCCCGTCATAATGACGGTGCCGATTTAACGTTGATGTTTAACAATAAACAGAGCCAGTGATATCACATCGCCTAAAAATTTCCGCACGGCCAGCGAAGGGGTTTCCTCGCCCTCCTTATCTGTGAGCTTTACCTGCTGCATGTCGTACGCCCGACTCTTCGGTATCTTTAATCCTGGTACCGGTCAGTATCCGGACGACCTGCCCGCCCTCACCCTGCATCTGAAATGCTGGAGGTTTGCCACCCGCCTCCATTCTGGTGCAGAAGCAGCCTGCCGCGATGAGCGAGAAGCGGGCTAAACCCTACCTGTCCGCCCATTTTGGGCATGCTGACTGTCTCAGTGACCGTGAACGGTCAATCCTACGAGCCGGATAACAACAGGACGGACAACCAGTATGCAAAAGAAAGCCGCTGGCATGGCGACCCGGTAAGCATTCATCACATTTGTCATGTAATGAGGCCCCATTCCGAATTCGGCTAACGTGATGACCAGACTCATCAGGAACGCCATGATGATCGCCATATAAAGTGCAAATATGTAAGGTGTCGTGCGCACCGGCAAGCGGGTTCGTAAGGTTTTTTTTGTTGCAGCATCAGTCATCTGAATATCCTGTTTAACAAAAGTAGATAAGACTGCGGCTAACTTAACAAGCTTATGCGGGGGGTTGTAGAGCGGTTATGCTTTAATCATTATTAAGTAAAAGTGACGAATTAACGGTTGAGGATACGATGGACATTTTAGGGCTGATTAGCACTTTTATCCGCGTGGTGGAAAACGGCAGTATTGCAGCGGCGGCACGCGCTAAAGGTATGAGTCCGGCAGCAATCAGCCAGAGTCTTTCCCGTCTTGAAGCGCATCTGGGCGTGCGACTGCTATCGCGCACCACCCGCAGCATGACCTTAACGGAAAACGGTAAACGCTATTTCGAGAAAGTCCGTCACATCCCACAGGATATCGAACTCGCCTCGCAGGCTGCTGCGAATGAAACCAAACCGCAGGGCCCACTTTGTATCGCTACGACAGCCGCGTTTGGTCGGTACGTTCTGGCTCCCCTTATGCCCGCTTTCAAAGCGTCTTTCCCCGATATAGATATTGAACTGATCAGTACCGATCGCAACGTCGATCATCGCCTGGAAGGCGTCGATGTCAGTATCCGCATCGAAGCACAGCTGAATGATCAACTGATCGCCAGAAAAATTGCATCGTTACCCTTTATATTCTGTGCGGCTCCCGCTTACCTTGATCGCTCTGGTACGCCTCAGACGCCTGGAGAACTTAGCCAGCACGCCTGCCTGGTTTTCCGCTATCCCACCGACAGACGGTTTCTGCCATGGACGTTTATGGTCAACGGACAGCCTGTTAATGCAAAACTCAACCCCAGTTTTATCAGCGATGATATTGATATCATCGCCAGAATAGCCGTAAACGGCGGCGGCATTGCCCGTCTGGCAAGTTTTGTTGCTCAGCCACTGATAGACAGCGGTCTGCTAAGGCCTTTGGCCTGGTCAGGTCACAGTGGCGAGAGCACCATTGAGTCCCTGCCGATGAATATCTATGCCTGTGTCACCGAACGTTCGGCACTCAATTCGAAAGTACGGACATTTATTGAATTTTTGGCCGATGCGATTTAAGACAGGAGCGTTTTTGCCGGGCGAAAATTGATGCATTTTCTGCTTATCCATCCGCAAAAGTAACTCACCGCTGCCGGTCGTGGTGATACAGAAAGCGGCCCTTTTGACGATGTGCAGAAAGGATATAAGTACGCTTTGAGAAGGGGTTTAACGCGGTGAGAATGGGATCCGAAAGTATCTGGCAGTCGGTGAAAACTGCCAGAATTGAGGAATAAAAAGTCGTTATCAGTCACTAATTCTGATGACGATTTTGCCAAATGCACCACGGGAGAGATGCCGGAAGGCTTCAACCGCCTCATTAAAGCTGTAAACCTGTTCAATGACGGGTTTAATATTATGTTTATTGAGGAACGGATTCATCCGATCAAACGAGGAGCGTGGTGCAACCGCAATGCCCCGGATTTTTGTCTGACGGAAAATTAACGGCATCAAATCAAGTTGTGCTGTCTGGCCGGTCAGAAATCCTACCTGAGCAATCGTACCGGCAACTTTTGTCGCAGCAATTGACTGATTGATGCCATTGCCCCCGGCGACATCTATCGTTACGTCAGCGCCTTTACCATCAGTCATTTCAAGCACTTTTCTTTCCCACTCAGGGTATTTTTTATAGTTAATTCCTTCATCAGCTCCCAGTGATTTAATGCGCTCAAGGTTTGCATCGTTACTGGAGGTGGCAATGACACGTGCACCATAGGCATGCGCTATCTGAGCAGCGAAGACCGATACACCACCGGTTCCCTGTACGAGCACGGTCTGACCGGGTTGCAGATTGCCGATATCCATTAGCGAGTACCATGCCGTAAGTGCAGCGATGGGAAGTGTAGAGGCTTCTTCATCTGTCATGCTGTCAGGCGCTTTAACTGCGCTGTCCTCATGAATGATCATGTACTCAGCCAGCCCGCCGGGTAACGGCATTCCAATACACCATGCTGGCTCATCGGCCGCAGGTTCACCCTCTAACCAGCGTGAATAGAGATGCGAGTTAACGCGATCACCCGTGCTAAAACGGGACACACCCTGCCCCGTGGCAACAACGGTACCCGTGGCATCAGAGACAGGAATCAGTGGCTTTGGAACCAGATGAGGCTCATAGAAGCCCTCTACTATTGCCTTATCCCTGAAGTTCAGAGACACCGCACCAACTTTAACCAGAAGTTCACCCGGACCAGGTACAGGCGTTTCCACCTCTTCAAGCTTTAAGTTTTCAAGGCCAAAATCTTTCAGTAACCATGCTTTCATTTTGTCATTTCCCATGTGTATGCATCGAATAGGACGATGATAAAAAAAGCAGGCAGGCGTAAAAAGCCACGTAAAAGGACTTCAGTGTTACTGCAGGAGAAACAATCGGAATGAGATATAATCCGCAATACACTATTTCGGCAGGAATATTTTTTGCGGAGTTAGATGATGCGCTCGAACATGCTGGAATTGATGGATATTTTTGTTCACGTCGTTGAATTCCGTAGTTTCAGCCGGGCCGCTGACGCCTTGCAGCTGCATCGCCCTGCGGTCAGTAAGTCCGTACAACAACTGGAAGACAAGCTTGGCGTTAAGCTATTGCACCGCACCACGCGCAGTCTGAGTGTGACCGTTGAAGGGGAGGAAATTTATCAGCGGGCTAAAGCGCTGCTGAGTGATGCCAGCGATATAATGGCTTCTTACTCTTCAAATCAGCGACCTCGTGGCCAGCTGCGCATTGATGTTCCACTGGCGCTGGCGCACAGTATCCTGATCCCACAATTAAGCGAGTTTCAGGCTTTATATCCTGAAATTGAAATAGTCTTAACCGCTTCAGATCGCCTGACCCATTTAATTACAGAAGGTGTGGACTGTGTTATTCGTCTCGGTGAGCTTGCTGATTCGAATTTTATTTCGCGCAGAATGGGCAGCCTGCAGATGGTCACCTGTGCAGCACCCTCTTATCTGGATAAATATGGCACTCCTTTAACGCCTGATGACCTTAAAGATCACAAAGCCATTTATTTTTTTAATGAACACAGTCGGGACATCCAGGAATGGAAATTTGTCATGAATGGCGAAATTGTTTCACGGCATCCGGGAAGCAGCATACGAGTTAACAATTCTGACGTCCTTCTTTCATGTGGCGTGGCGGGCCTCGGCATGCTTCACGCATTATATACGGCATTAAAGCCCTGCCTCGAAACAGGCCAGCTGAAGGAAGTATTATCGGGTTATGCGACTGTGACGAAACCGGTTTCTATACTCTACCCTGACCGACGCTATCTTCCGCCTAAGGTCCGGGTCTTTATCGAATGGTTTACTGAAATATTCAGGAAGAATCATCAGGGTTAACCGTGAATCTTTGTTTCGGCACAGGCAATCCCGTGACCCATTAAAAGTGCTTGTTTCCTGTTTAAGGTATGCCGCCATTTTGTCTGGCATCCGGAAATCTCCCGGGCAGATTAGATCACTGCAGCAACGTCTTTTCTGGCTCAAAGTGACGCATAACGGGAAAATCAGAAGGAGAGGAGTAGCAACAAACAGGATGCACCCGAAGTGCAAAAACGCGGGTTTAAATCAGCAGAAGCAAAGGCAGAAAAAGCAGAAAAGGTGATAATCACAGGTCGATCCCTGACCGCGATTATCGAGGGTTTCTTGCGGGGTGCTTAGTACATGGCACCCGGCGGTACGTGTTTGAACGTCTCAACGTAAGCGCGGAACACGTGTTTAAAAATACGTTTCATGGAACACCTGATTCAAATTTAGTTGAACATATACCGAAAAAGTATAGCTCCTGTGCGTTTTAACAGCAAATAAATTTGAACCAGATCACAAAAATGACGGTTTTATGTGCAAAAGCCCTACGCGGTGTAGCCGAGATGCTGCAACAGAATGGTGGAGCCGACGGCAATCAGCACGACTCCACCCAGCACTTCCGCCCATTTTCCCAGGATCGGACCAATAAAGCGCCCGACTAATACGCCAGTCGTCGCCATCACCGTAGTGGCTGCACCAATGGTCAGCGCGGTAGTAATGATGTTCACCTGCAGGAAAGCCAGACCCACACCAACAGCCAGCGCATCCAGGCTGGTCGCTACCGCGGTGGTCGCCAGTACCATAAAGCCATGGCTTTGCGGGGCTTCACAGGGTTCTGCGACAGCAGTCTGACGGAAGCCTTCCATCATCATACGGCCACCCAGAAACGCCAGCAGGATGAAGGCAACCCAGTGATCCCACGCCATGATGTAACGGCTGGCGGCCAGGCCAAGCGCCCAGCCAATCAGCGGCGTCAGCGCTTCAATTGAGCCGAAAATCAGACCGGTACGCAGCGCTTCTTTAAAACCGGGACGATGCAATGTGGCACCTTTGCCCAGAGCAGCAGCAAACGCGTCCATCGACATGCCCAGCGCAAGAATTAAAGTGGCAATAAAGGTCATGATTTATTCACCTGGGGCGAAAAAGCGGCAATTCACGCTGAATTCACCACACAAAGTGTTCAGTTATGAAAAAGTGGGCGCAGTCTACCATGCAAACCCAAAGATAAAAAGACAGTAAAATCAGGGATTTAAGTATAGCAAAGGCTATAACTCTTATCATCCGCTATGAATCGCGCTAAGTCGATGGTAGCAAAGCGTTTTCTGACCATTTCTCTGGCCATGTAGCATGCCGGATGCGCACGAAGCAGCGCGCCACCATTGAACCGTGTCGCCGTTTACCGGAAAATGCCGGGCTGATAAATATGGGATACCGGTTATGAATAACCCTTTTGAAACGTTGATCGTGCCTGGTGGCATTTTACTGCTGGGCTTTCTCTCGGCGCTGCTGCTGCCCGCGCCCGCCTTTAGCGTGACGGTAGCGCAGCATCTGTTGCAGATGTTCCATTTGCAGGACCTGAATCAGCTCTATACGGTGGTGTTTTGCGTCTGGTTTTTGCTGCTGGGCGCACTGGAGTTTTTTGTTATCCGTTTTGTCTGGCGTCGCTGGTTCAGGGGCTGACCGCCTGCGCATCGACCAGCGCTTTTAGCCGTTCGGCACTGCGCGCATAACCTTCACGTGGCAGATGTGCCGTCCCCAGTAACAGGCCCGCACCGCGCTGATCCGCCTGCTGATACCAGATCGACAGCGGCGACGGTGCCATGCCCCACTCCACCGCCTGCTGCGCAATCACCTGATCCGGTGAACCGGCGGGTAAACGGACAATCACCGCCAGCCCGGCGCGTTGCAGGTCAGGAAAGTGAGGATGCAGCGCCGCGATCATCTGCTCCAGCCGCTCATGATAGACGCGCTTCATGCGCCGCAGATGCCGCATAAAGTGGCCATCCCGCAGAAATTCCGCCACCGCGTTGTGCAGCAATCCGGAGGAGGCAGGCGAAAGCAACGCGCAGACCTCACCGAACCGGGCCATCAGCGCGGGTGGCACCACCATAAAACCGAGACGCAGTTGCGGCGTCAGCGTCTTGCTGAACGTGCCGATGTGCAACACCCGCCCCTGGCTGTCGAGCGCGGCCAGTGCCGGCGCGGCGCGATTGCCGGGCTGAAGCTCGCCGAGATAGTCATCTTCGATAATCCAGCGCTGCGCGCGGCTGGCCCAGTTAAGCAATTCATGGCGGCGTGCCAGGCTCATCGTCATGCCAAGCGGCGCCTGCTGTCCCGGTGTGACCAGCGCAAAAGCGGCATCCGGCGCGCGGGCAATCCCGGCCTCAACCTGCAACCCTTCGGCATCAACCGGCACGGCAACCGGCGTGACGCGCAGCACTTCAACCGCGCGACGCGCCACCCAGAATCCGGGATCTTCCAGCCATGCTGTTTTACCCTGAAAATTCATTGCCAGCCCAATCAGCCCCATTGCGCCAGCATAGCCGCTGGTAATAATAATCTGGTCCGCCTGACAGCGCAGGCCGCGTGCCACCGCCAGGTAGGCCACCAGCGCCTGCCGCAACGCTAAGCTGCCGCGGGGATCGGGATAGCTGGCCGGTCTGCTGACCTGCATGCGCGTCTGACGCTGCAGAATGCGCAGCCAGACTTTGGCCGGGAATGCATCGCTGGCAGGAATGCCCATCTGGAAGGTCAGCGGTGGCGCTTCATACTCCTCTGCACCCTCCAGCAGCTGGCGTTCAGCCTCGGCATTGACCGGTTTTAACGGCGGTAATGGGCTGACGAAGGTACCCGCCGCGCCTCTGGCCTGCAGAAACTGACCATCAACCAGCATGTCATAACTGGCGCGAACGGTGCCACGCGCCACGCCGAGCTGAGCGGCCAGATCGCGGCAAGAAGGCAGACGTGCGCCAGGTTGTAAACGTCCTTCACCAATCGCCTGTTCAATCAACTGGCGCAGTTGTTCACTGAGGCCACGTGACGCGCCGCGCTGCAGTGTCAGCGTGGAAAGCGGCGATGGACCAGTCAGACTCTCATTTTTTGGCACTTTATCTGCTCCATTGAAAGGCTGAAAATCGCCTTATCAACCCTGAATGAGGCAATAAGATGAGCGAACGTATCGATTTTCACAGTGCAGCACCGGCAGGCATGAAAGCGCTGGGCGGCGTATACAGTTATCTGGCACAAACCGATCTGCCGCTCACTTTACTGGAACTGCTGTTCCTGCGCATATCGCAGATTAATGGCTGTGCCTACTGCATTGATTTACATACCAAAGCACTGAATAAAGCGGGCATGGGCTGGGATAAGATCGTGCTGACCTCGGTCTGGCAGGAATCCGGTACGCTGTTCAGTGATAAAGAGAAGGCTGCCCTGCACTGGGCTGAATGCCTGACCCTTATTGCTCAGCAGGGTGCGCCAGACGACCGCTATACCGCACTGAAAGCGCACTTCAGTGAAAAAGAGATTGTCGATCTGAACATCGCGATTGGTCTGATGAACACCTACAACCGCATGGCGATAAGTCTGAAAAAGTTGCCCGCCAGCGCCAGTCAGTCATAAGTGAATCCGATGCGTGCGCCGGTGTGCACGCATTTTCAGACTCACAAAAATGTAACATTATTTTTACACAAGCAGCCTTTCAGCCTCTCTTCCCCCGATTCCCGTTATTCCTTACTGCATAATAAATCGCTAAATTTCAGCGGATTAAATAATTCCGCACGGTTCATATCCATTCCGTCGTTGCACCAGTATGGGGCTTTTCAGCAACATGCCATTTCCGTTAACCCACTGACTTCACACTAAAAAATCCCTAATACGCCGCTGGCCCTGATGATTAATTCTTATGCTGAATCATTTCTGCATTTAAAAAATAAACAAATGTTTAATTCAGATGCGAGAATGTTATATTCAGATGACAAAGCATAACGTGCAGTTAACGCGTTATTACCGCTTTAACCCTATACCTGAGACTTAACCTTTGAGAAATAGCGCAACGCGCTCGTAAGAAGCGTGACTATTTCGCCTGCAAAACTGTTGGGCTTCAGGTCAACAGAAGAGGAGATGTCGCCTCATGTGCAATTCAGCTGTAAACCTTGCGCTCGCGATGAGTGCCATGGCAAAGGACACCACTACTACCGCGCAGGAGCGCAAAGACGTTGACGTGCTGCTGATTGGCGCAGGTGTGATGAGCGCCACCCTCGGCGCGTGGCTGCAGGATTTAGAGCCGGACTGGTCCATCGAAATGGTGGAGCGGCTGGATAGCGTGGCCGAAGAGTCGTCCAACGGCTGGAATAACGCGGGCACCGGTCATGCGGCGCTGGCAGAGCTGAACTATACGCCTCAGCAGGCGGATGGCAGCATCGACATCTCTAAAGCGGTGACGATCAACGAATCGTTCCAGATTTCCCGCCAGTTCTGGGCTTATCAGGTCCAGAAAGGCAACCTGCGCAACCCTAAAAGCTTTATTCACAGCACGCCGCACATGAGCTTTGTCTGGGGTGACGACAATGTCGACTTCCTGCGCAAGCGCTTTAAGGCGCTGCAGAAAAGCACCCTGTTCCGTGGCATGGCCTACTCCGAAGATCCGCAGCAGATTGCCCGCTGGATCCCGCTGGTGATGAATGGCCGTGACCGCAGCCAGAAAGTAGCCGCGACCTGGACGGAGATGGGCACCGACGTGAACTTCGGTGAAATCACCCGTCAGCTGATCGCCTCATTAGAGAAGAAAGCGAATTTCCAGCTGCGTCTGCGCCAGGAAGTGCGTGAGCTGAAGCAGCTCGCCGACGGTCGCTGGCAGGTTACGCTGCAGTGTCTGAACAGCGGCACACGTCGCACACTGACGGCGGGTAGAATATTTATCGGTGCTGGCGGCGCAGCGTTACCGCTGTTGCAGAAGGCTGGCATCCCGGAAGCCAACGGTTACGCTGGTTTCCCGGTGGGCGGTTCATTCCTGGTAACGGAAAATCCGCAGGTCGTCGCGCAGCACATGGCCAAGGTCTATGGCAAAGCCAGCGTCGGTGCGCCGCCGATGTCCGTGCCGCACGTCGACACCCGCGTGCTGGATGGCAAGCAGGTGCTGCTGTTTGGCCCGTTCGCCACCTTCTCGACTAAGTTCCTGAAGCAGGGTTCGCTGATGGATATGTTCACCTCACTGAACAGCAGCAATATGCTGCCGATGGTGAAAGTGGGGCTGAAAAGTTTTGATCTGGTGAAATACCTGATGGATCAGGTGCTGCAAAGCGATCGCGACCGGATGGACGCCCTGCGCGCCTATGTGCCGCAGGCGAAGCAGGAGGACTGGCGCTTAGTGACTGCCGGTCAGCGTGTGCAGATCATCAAGAAAGATGAGAAAGAGGGCGCCGTGTTACGCCTGGGCACCGAAGTGGTCGCCTCACAGGATGGCTCGATTTCAGCACTGCTGGGTGCATCGCCTGGCGCCTCTACGGCGGCACCGATCATGCTGGAGCTGCTGCACAAGGTTTGTCCTGAGCAGATGGCTTCGCCGGAATGGCAGAACAAAATCCGTGCGGTGATCCCATCCTGGGGACGTAAGCTGAACGGCGACGTAGCGCTGACAGAGAAAGTGTTAGCCGAAACCAGCCGGATTCTGCAGCTCGACTATTCGCCGGTCACTCCGATGGCGGCAAACGATGAAGGACGGGAAACCGCGTTCGTCGTCGGCAAATAATTCAGCGCCATTGATAAAAAGGCTCCGCACTGCGGGGCCTTTTTTATTGGCCGGTTACCTGGTCGATCCGGGCATTCTCTATTAGGGTTAAGGCATCTTTTAGCTGCACGATCAGGAGGAAACTGCATGTCTTACTCCCCTGCTTCACCGGAATTCACGCTGCTCGACCGCTACTGGCGGGCCGCGAACTACCTCTCCGTCGGACAAATTTACCTGATGGATAACCCGCTGTTGCGTGAGCCACTCAGGCCTGAACACATTAAACCGCGTCTGCTGGGTCACTGGGGCACTACGCCAGGCCTGAATTTTATCTATGCCCACCTCAACCGCGTTATCCGGAAGCAAAACCTGGATATGATCTACATCTGCGGACCAGGACATGGCGGCCCCGGCATGGTGGCGAATACCTGGCTTGAGGGCAGCTACAGCGAGATTTATCCGCACATCACGCAGGATGCGGCGGGCATGCAGCGTCTGTTCAAACAGTTCTCCTTTCCGGGGGGCATTCCCAGTCACGCGGCACCGGAAACGCCTGGCTCGATTAATGAAGGCGGTGAACTGGGCTATTCGCTCTCCCATGCGTTTGGCGCGGCCTTCGATAATCCCGAACTGGTTGTACCCTGCGTGATTGGCGACGGCGAAGCGGAGACCGGTCCACTGGCCTCCAGCTGGCACGGCATTAAATTCCTGAATCCTGAACGTGACGGCGCGGTCCTGCCGATTCTGCACCTCAATGGCTACAAAATCGCCAACCCGACGCTGCTGGGTCGCAGCAGCGATGAAGATTTGCACCAGTTGTTCAGTGGCTACGGCTATGAGCCGCTGTTCGTCTGCGGGCATGAGCCTGAAAAAATGCATCCGATGATGGCGGAGGCGCTGGATAGTGCCTTCAGTAAAATCGCCGCTTATCAGCGCGAGGCGCGCCAGGGCAAAGCCACCACCGGGGTGCCGCGCTGGCCAATGATTATCCTGCGCAGCCCCAAAGGCTGGACCGGCCCCAAAACGGTCGACGGCAAGAAAGTGGAAGATTTCTGGCGGGCGCATCAGGTGCCGGTCGCGGCCTGTCGCGAAGATGAAGGACATCGCCAGATCCTTGAGACGTGGATGCGGAGTTATCAGCCAGACGACCTGTTTGATGAACAGGGGCGCTTAAAGCCGGAACTGCAGGCGCTGGCACCGGAAGGTGATAAACGCATGGGGTCTTCGCCTTATGCCAATGGCGGCCTGTTGCGCCGTGAGCTGGATACGCCTGAACTCGCGGAGTTTGCCTGCGATGTCAGCGAGCCAGGCGCCCAGATGGCGCAGGCCACTGAGCATCTGGGCCGCTATCTCAGCGTGCTGTTCCAGCGCAACCGCGATAATTTCCGCCTGTTTGGCCCGGATGAAACCGCCTCTAACCGCCTGACGCCGGTCTTCGACGTGACCAGCCGTACCTGGCTGGAACGAACAGAGCCTTACGATGAGCAGCTGGCGCGTGATGGCCGGGTGATGGAAATTCTCAGTGAGCATCAGTGTCAGGGCTGGCTTGAGGGCTATCTGCTGACCGGCCGCCACGGGCTGTTTAACTGTTATGAAGCTTTTATCCACATCGTCGATTCGATGTTTAACCAGCACGCCAAGTGGCTGAAAGTCTCGCGTAAACTGGGCTGGCGTAAGCCGATCTCGTCGCTGAACTATCTGCTCTCTTCGCACGTCTGGCGACAGGATCACAATGGCTACAGCCATCAGGATCCAGGTTTTATCGATCACGTTGCCAATAAAAAAGCGGACATTGTGCGCATCTATCTGCCGCCCGATGCCAATACGCTGCTGTGGGTTGGCGATCACTGCCTGCGCACCTGGGACCGCATCAATGTGATTGTGGCGGGCAAGCAGCCTGCGCCGCAGTGGCTGGATATGGCGAGTGCGGTGACCCATTGTGAAGCGGGCATGGGCGAGTGGCGCTGGGCGGGCACCACCCCAGAGCATGAGGAGCCGGATGTGGTGATGGCCTGTGCCGGTGATGTGCCGACCATGGAGACGATGGCGGCGGTGGATCTGCTGCGCGGTATGCTGCCCGAACTGCGTATCCGCGTGGTGAACGTGGTCGATCTGCTGGCGCTGCAGCCGCAGGATCAGCATCCGCATGGCAAATCTGATGCGGAATTCGACGCGCTGTTTACCCAGGATAAACCGGTGATCTTCGCCTTCCACGGCTATCCAACGCTGATACATCGCCTGACCTATTCGCGTACCAACCACCGCAACTTCCATGTGCGCGGCTTCAATGAAGAGGGAACCACCACCACGCCATTTGATATGACGGTGCTGAACGAGCTTGACCGCTATCATCTGGCGCAGGAGGCGATTCTGCGCGTGCCGGGCCTGGCCGATGCGCATCCTGAGCTGCTGGACAATCTGCAGGAGCGCATCGCTGAGCATCATCGCTACGTGCGTGAACACGGTGAAGATGTGCCGGAGGTGCAGAACTGGAAATGGCCGTCGGCCACAGCACCAGGTGCACCCGATTAAGCGGCCAGCAAGGCGTCGGTCAGCATCCAGATGGTAGTCGCCACCAGCGACAGCGCCATCAGGCTGTTGAATAACTGACGCTTCCAGGCAACCTGCAGATGGCTGCGCAGGCGATCGCCCAGCGCAGCCCAGATCAGAATGCATGGCAGGTTCAGCAGCATAAAGCCGATCATCACCGTCAGCACGCCGCTGCTGGCGCTGTACAACAGTGCCACATTGGTCGCCATCAGCCAGGCTTTGGGATTGATCGCCTGGAAACAGGCTCCGCCCAGCAGCGTCATGGGCTGCGGCTTGCTGCGCACTTCAGGTGCTGCCGCACGGAAAATCTTCCACGACAGCCACAACAGATAGGCACAGCCTGCCAGCGTCAGCGGCAGGCGAATCGCCGCCATCCAGTGCAGTAAGACCTCCAGTGCGACGCCGGCGATCACCGTTTGCAGCGCACAACCTACCAGTATGCCAAACACCATCGGCAGCGTGCGGCGCATGCCGAAATTGACGCCTGAGGTCGCCAGCAGCAGATTGTTCGGGCCTGGCGTAATCGACATGACGGTAACGTAACTGAAGAAAGAGGGATCGAGCATGGTGACTCTCCTGAAAACAGACAGAGTTCTATGCTACGGCGGGAAAAGGGATGGTAACAGTGACACAAAATCACTATTGTTATGGTTACAGTTCCCGTTAACAGCAATTGTACCCATCCAATCCGGAGGCTACTGTGTCCCTTGCTCCCACTTCCGATCGGCCGCTCTATCAGCAGCTGGCAGACAGCTTCGCTGAGGCTATCCATCAGGGAACGCTGAAACCTGGCAAACGCCTGCCGGCGATCCGCCGCGTCGCCCAGTCACATCAGGTCAGCGTCAATACGGTACTGAATGCCTGGCAGTTGCTGGAAGATCGCGGGCTGATTGAGGCGCGTCCCCAGTCGGGCTATTACGTGCGCGGCGTGTTGCCCGCCGTGACCCGCCATGGTCAGCATAAAACCCGGGTACGCGACCCCAGCAGCAGCAAGCTCGACCTGATCGATAAGGTATTTGCGGCGCAGAACCATCCCGACTACATCAATATTTCCCTGGCCTGTCCCCAGGATAGCGAGCTGTTTCCTGCGGCGCGTATTGCCCGGATTACTGCCTCACTGCTGCGCCGTGATCCGAACATGATTGGGCGCTATGCGCTTCCGCCCGGTAGTGAGCGCTTACGGGAGGAGATTGCGCGACGGGCGCTGCACGCCGGACAGACGCTCACCGCCGATGAGATCACCCTGACCCACGGCTGCATGGAGGCGCTTCAGCTGGCGCTGCGGGCGGTCACGCAGCCCGGCGACTGCGTCGGACTGGAGTCGCCGACCTACTTTTTCCTCTTCCCGCTGCTGGCTTCACTGGGCCTTAAGGCGCTGGAAATTCCCACCGATCCGCAGCATGGGCTGTCGCTGGATGCGCTGGAGATGCTGCTTCAGGAGCAGCGAATTAAGGCGCTGATTGCGATGCCGAGCGCGCAGAACCCGCTGGGCTGCGGCATGTCGCTGGAGAACAAGAAGCGGCTGGCGAAGTTAGTGAATACTTACCACGTTCCGCTGATAGAAGATGGGCTGTATGACGAGTTACAGTTCGACTGGCCGCTCTCGCCCGCGGTAAAAGCCTTTGATCGCGACGGCTGGGTGATCTACTGCACCAGCTTCACCAAAACCGTGGCGCCCGATTTCCGTATTGGCTGGACCGCCGCTGGCCGTTTTCATGATGCGATTGCCCGACTGAAAGCGGTGTCGTCGATGGCAGAATCCGCCCTGCTCTCTGAAACGCTGGCGGAGTTTCTTGCTTCCGGCGGTTATGACCACCATCTGCGCACGCTGCGCCGTCGCTACGCGGCCAACCTGGATGAGGCGCGGGGGCTGATCGCCCGCTACTTCCCGGAGGGCACCCGCGCGACGCTGCCGCGCGGTGGCTTCGTCTTCTGGGTCGAGTTACCGGGCGGCGTAAATACCACCGAGATGTTTGATCGGCTGCTGCAGGAGCAGATTTGCGTCACGCCCGGCGCGCTCTATTCGCTGAGCGAGCGCTACAACCATGCACTGCGCCTCTCCTGCTGCTATCCGTTTGATGCGCGCTACAGCTGGGCGATCAGACGCGCGGGCGAAATCGCCTGTGAACTGGCGGGAGTATCCTGCGGCGAGGCTCAGGGTGTACCGTTGCGGCCCCAGACAGTATAGCCGTGGCGTTCAGTCAGGCGTTCGTAATAGGTGCGTACCGCCGGATAATCAGGGTGTTCGAGCGGCGTTTCAAACCAGCGGTTCACCGCCAGACCAATCGGAATGTCTGCCAGCGTGAAATTACGTCCGGCAACGTAACGACCGGTTTTTTCCAGCTGCTGATTGAGAATGCTCATGGTGTGTGCCCAGCCTTTACTGGCCGCGGCCAGCAGACGTGGATCCTGATGAGCCGGTGAATTTCGCACCAGCGACATAAATGCGTAGCGCCATGAGGTGTTGAGTTCAGTGGACTGCCAGTCCATCCACTGATCGACAGGCGCACGCGTTTGCGGATGATGAGGATAGAGCCACTCGCCGCCATAGGCATTCGCCAGATAGCGCAGGATGGCGTTGGATTCCCACATCACAAAGTCATCATCTTTCAGTACCGGCACCATCGCATTGGGGTTGAGTGCCATGAATTCGGGCAGGTGCGTTGAGCGGAATCCGTCGCCCCACTCTTCGCGCTGGTAATCAAGGTCAAGCTCGTCACACAGCCATAATACTTTGCGCACGTTGATTGAGGAGGCGCGTCCCAGGATCGTTAGCATTCACAGTCTCCGGTAAAATCTTTAACTTATTGATAACGCTGTTAGCTGTTATAAGCAATCATCCGGCAGAGAAAAGGCCGCACTGAACCCAATCGCAAGGAGTCACCATGAAGGTCGCGTTTAAGCAAGTCGATGTGTTTACCTCAGCAGCCTTTAATGGCAATCCGCTGGCGGTGATTATGGATGCTCAGGGGTTGAGCGACAGCCAGCTGGCGGCGATTGCCCGCTGGACTAACCTGTCGGAAACCACCTTTGTGCTGCCGCCACAACATGAAGAGGCGGACTACCGGGTGCGTATTTTTACCGTGGAAGGCGAACTGCCGTTTGCCGGTCATCCGACGCTGGGCACCGCACACGCGCTGCTGGAGGCGGGCTGGCCAACCCGTACGCCGGGTGAAATCGTGCAGGAGTGCGGCGTCGGTAACGTGACGGTGAAGATTAATGAGACGGGCGGACTGGCCTTTGCCGCGCCAGCTGCCACCCTGATGCCATGGCAGGATGCGCTGATGGGTAACGCCTTAAACAGCGATGCATTCGATCTGACGCAAAGCCCGACCGTGGTGGATATGGGTATCCGCTGGCTGCTGGTGCCGATGGTCAGCGCCGAGGCCGTGCTGGCGCTGCAGCCCAATGTCAGCGATTTGCAGCGCCTGATTAAACATGCGGGTGTCTCGGGCGTGATGCCCTTTGGCCGTTTGCCCTCGGGCGAGCATGAACAGTATGAAGTGCGTGGCCTGCTGGTGGAAAATGGCAGCCTGACCGAAGATCCGGTGACCGGCAGCGCCAACGCCTGTCTGGCGCGTTACTTTGCAGCCGCAGGCCATACCACCTCCTATCGCGTGCGTCAGGGTACTGCCCTGCAGCGTGCCGGTCGGGTGAACGTAACCTTTAATGGTGAAACCATCTGGATTGGCGGTAATACCGTTACCGTCATCGATGGCACCATTACGCTGTAAAAGGCGGCGGCGACGTCGCGGGGTGCTTTCCGCGACGCCACCAGCGGTTAAATCCCCTGCCCGCCTGAGGCTTCAATACGCTGAGCGGTGATCCAGCCGGTTTCGTCACTGAGGATCGCGCTGATGGCGTCGCCGATATCATCCGGCAGTCCGACCCGGCCCAGCGCCGTCAGCCCGGCAATCTGATGGTTAATCTCGGGGGTATCGCGTACCCGGCCACCGCCAAAGTCGGTCTCTATCGCGCCAGGTGCCAGGATATTAACGCGAATGCGCCTTTCGCCCAGCTCCTTCGCCTGATAGCGCGTCAGTACCTCCATCGCCCCTTTCATTGACGCATAGGTCGAGGAGCCAGGATAGATCAGCCGGGTCAGACCGCTGGAGATATTCAGGATGCGGCCACCGTCGTTGATCAGCGGCAGCAGCTTCTGGGTCAGGAAGTAAGGCCCTTTGAAATGCACATTAACCAGCGCATCAAATTCCGCCTCGGTGGTGTCGGTAAACGGCTTGTAGTGTCCGTGTCCGGCGTTGTTCACTAAATAGTCAAAGCGCTCACGCTGCCATTGCTGTTGCAATGCCTCTTTCACCTGGCCGACAAAACGATCGAACTGACCGGTTTCGCCGACGTCCAGCGCCAGTGCCACTGCACGTCGTCCCAGCGCCTTGATCTCCTTCACCACCGTCTGTGCCTCATCGGCATGGCTGCGGTAAGTCAGGATAATGTCTGTCCCCCTGGCTGCCAGTTTTAACGCGCCATTACGGCCTAAACCGCGGTTTGCACCGGTAATTAACGCCACTTTCTGATTCATCTCTCGCACCTGTTGAAAAATTGAACACAGGTTAAGGATATTCGCGAATTATTGATCTATAAACAGTGTTAAATGCGCATCACTGTTTCAATAAAAACAACAATCGGTGAACAACATGGACAAAATTCACGCAATGCAGGTGTTTGTGCGGGTGGCCGAAATGGGCAGTTTTACCCGCGCGGCAGAGAGTTTAGGTGTCCCCAAAGGCAGCGTTTCGCGGCAGATACAGGCGCTGGAGAATCAAATGGCAACACGTTTGCTGCATCGCACCACGCGCCGGGTGCAACTAACCCAGGACGGGTTGGTCTATTACGATCGCTGTCTGGATTTATTGTCGATGATTGACGATATGGACAGCCTGTTCCAGCACGAGCCTGCCTCGCTCAGCGGTAAACTCCGGATTGATATGTCTGTGGCCATGGCCACCAGTTTTATCCTGCCACGGCTGCCGGAATTTTTGCAGCACTACCCCGGCGTAGAGATTGAGCTGAGCAGCAGCGACCGTCAGGTAGATGTGATCCGGGAAGGGTTTGACTGCGTAATCCGCGTCGGTGAGCTCAAAGATTCTGGCCTGATTGCGCGAAAAATTGGTACCCATACCTTGATCAACTGCGCCAGCCCTGGCTACCTTTCGCGTTTCGGCATGCCGATCCGGCTGGAAGAGCTGTCGCAGCATGCGATGGTGCATTACAGCCAGCAACTGGGTCAGGCCTCACCGGGTTTTGAATATTTTGATGGCAGGCAGTGTCACTATGTTCACACCGGCGGTGTGGTCACCGTGAACAGCACCGAAACCTATCGCGCCGCCTGTCTGGCGGGGTTAGGCATTATTCAGGTGCCAGCCGCCGGAATTCAGACATTACTGGAAAGAGGCGAGCTGGTAGAAGTGCTGCATCGCTTTCCCGCCAGACCGATGCCGATCCACCTGCTCTATCCGCACCGGCGCAATGTGGCACGTCGCGTGCGGGTTTTTATGGAGTGGCTGAGTCAGGTGTTACAGGAGTACGTCACCTGAGCGGCTATACTTTGATTTTAATGATAAACAGGACAGTGAAGGTCTATGACAGACAAGCAGGAAAACCCGCAGGATACGCAGCCGCAAAAGCCGCTTATCGATATTAAAACCGGCAACGAGACGGTTGATCATTCGATTGTGCGCGTGTCGCGTTTTGCCGCCTGGTTTCAGGCGATCCCGGCAGTGGCGCATTTTATTCGCGCCCTTGACCGCTTTAATGATCGGCTCGGCAGCCAGTTTGGCGCGGCCATTACCTATTTCTCTTTTTTATCGCTGATCCCCATTCTGATGGTGTCGTTTGCCGCCGTGGGTTTTGTGCTGGCATCGAACCAGGATCTGCTGACCGATATCATCAACAAAATCGTCAGCAGCATCAGCGACCCGACGCTGGCCACCACGCTGAAGAATACGGTAAATACCGCCATTCAGCAGCGTGCCACCGTGGGTATTACCGGTTTACTGCTGGCGCTCTACTCCGGTCTTAACTGGATGGGTAACCTGCGCGAAGCGATTCGTGCCCAGTCGCGCGACCTATGGGAACGCAAACCGGATGACAAAGAGAAGATCTGGAAGCGTTATATTCGCGATTTCCTGTCGCTGACCGGTCTGATGCTGGCGCTGGTGATTACGCTGTCGCTGACCTCGGTAGCCGGTTCGGCGCAGGCAATGATCGTCAGCGCACTGGGGCTGGATGGCATCGACTGGTTACGGCCCGCCCTGACCATTATCGCCACCTCGATTTCCGTTATGGCTAACTATCTGCTGTTCCTGTGGATTTTCTGGATTCTGCCGCGTCATAAGCCGCGTAAGAAAGCACTGTTCCGCGGCACGCTGCTGGCGGCAATCGGTTTTGAGGTGATCAAGTTTGTGATGACGCTGACGCTGCCGAAGCTGGCGACCTCGCCTTCCGGTGCGGCCTTTGGTTCCGTGCTCGGCCTGATGGCGTTTTTCTACTTCTTCGCCCGTCTGACGCTGTTCTGTGCGGCGTGGATCGCCACCGCCAAATATAAAGACGACCCACAAATGCCTGAAGCGGGCAGCGCGTCACGACACAAATCATCGTAATCCGTTAACAACAGCGGAAAATATTACCCCTCGGCTATTTTTTAACCAGATAACAGGATGAATAGCTGAGGGGTCACTTTTATTTAGCCCTTTCGTAGAGTATCCCGCCAGATATCGTCCGGATTACCCCGGTATCACCCGACATTCGTCGCACCTCAGAAATTATCCTCTTTTTGCCCGCTGAAGCCAGACGCGGCGCGGGTTTTCATCATTGAATGCGCTCTGGCAGATGCGTAAGATTCTTTGTCTGTATTTACAAATAAGAAACAGTTATGCAAGCCTCCCTCACAGACACGCTCGACAAACAGCAGGATCCCACGCCGGTTAACTCACGCAGTAAAGTGGTGATTGCCTCGCTGGTCGGAACGGCCATCGAGTTCTTCGACTTTTATATTTATGCCACTGCTGCGGTGATTGTTTTCCCGCACATTTTCTTCCCGCAGGGTGATGCCACGGTCGCGACGCTACAGTCGCTGGCCACGTTTGCTATCGCCTTTATCGCGCGTCCGATTGGCTCCGCCGTGTTTGGTCACTTTGGCGATCGCGTGGGTCGCAAGGCCACGCTGGTTGCCTCGCTGCTGACCATGGGGATTTCCACCGTGGTGATTGGTCTGCTGCCCGGCTATGAAACCATCGGCGTGATGGCTCCGCTGCTGCTGGCGCTGGCGCGTTTTGGTCAGGGACTGGGACTGGGTGGTGAATGGGGTGGCGCGGCGCTGCTGGCGACGGAAAATGCCCCGGCGAAGAAGCGTGCGCTTTACGGTTCCTTCCCTCAGCTGGGTGCGCCGATTGGCTTTTTCTTCGCTAACGGCACTTTTCTGCTGCTTTCGTGGCTGTTGACCGACGAGCAGTTTATGCAGTGGGGCTGGCGCGTGCCGTTTATTCTCTCTGCCGTGCTGGTGCTGATTGGCCTGTATGTGCGCGTTTCGCTGCATGAGAGTCCGGTGTTTGCCAAAGTACAGAAAGAGAAGAAGCAGGTTCGGGTGCCCATTGCGGCGCTGCTGAGCAAGCATCTGACTGCCACCATTCTCGGCACCTTTATCATGCTGGCGACCTATACGCTGTTCTATATCATGACCGTCTATTCGATGAGCTACGGCACCACGGCAGCACCGGCCGGTCTGGGTATTCCGCGTAATAGTATGTTGTGGATGCTGATGCTGGCGGTGATTGGCTTTGGAGTGATGGTGCCGATTGCCGGTTTGCTGGCTGACCGTTTTGGTCGCCGCAAGACGATGATTACCATTACGCTGATGATTATCGCGTTTTCGTTCCTGTTCCCGGCGATGCTCGGTTCCGGATCGCAGGCGCTGGTGATGGCGTTTCTGTTGCTGGGTCTGAGCATTATGGGCCTGACCTTTGGTCCGATGGGCGCGCTGCTGCCGGAGCTGTTTCCGACCGAAGTGCGTTATACCGGCGCATCGTTCTCTTATAACCTCTCATCGATTCTGGGTGCCTCTGTTGCGCCTTATATCGCGACCTGGCTGAATGCGCATTATGGTTTGCAGGCGGTGGGACTTTATCTGGCGTCGATGGCCGTGCTGACGCTGATTGCATTGCTCGCTTGTAAAGAGACGCGTAATCAGACGCTGTATGACGTTTAATCCGGCTGGATGAAGGTCAGTGAAAACCCGGCGGCTGCCGGGTTTTTTTATGGAGCAGGCTCACAGAGTACAACCGCTCTGAAGGGCTAAACAATATCAGGCGACAGGCTCAGGGAGCATACGCCTTAAGCGGGTTAGCTTTCCGGACCTCGCTGAAAAGCGTATTGATACTGGCAGCAATAAAGAAGCTTAAGGGCACAGGGAATACGGTCAGAAGAGGAAAGCGTCCCGCCGCCCGGATAAAAACGCCGGGAGCGTTTTTGAACAACGCAAAGCGTTGGCCCGGAAACGGGCGCACCTCAGGGATGAGGTGCGTAATCGCGCGGGCCGAGCATGCCATGGATGGCGGTTTTGCGTCTTTCCGATCTGACCGTATTCCATGTGCCTGCACTGTCTCACAGCAGTGCAGGCACTAACTTACAATCGGCCTTGCCTGGTATGGTTCATCAACAAAAAACCCCGGCAAGCCGGGGTTTGTTTTGCTGAAAACTGTGATGACGGTAATTAGCCCGCGACAGCGATACGCTTCATGTCGGTCATGTAGCCACGCAGCTTACGGCCAACGGTTTCAATCGGATGCTGGCGAACCGCTTCGTTAACGTCACGCAGCTGCGCGTTATCAACCTGCGTGCCTTCTACCGCTTTACCCAGATCGCCTGGCTGCAGCGTGGTCATGAACTCTTTCAGCAGCGGCACCGCGGCGAAGGAGAACAGGTAGTTACCATATTCGGCGGTATCGGAGATCACCACGTTCATTTCATACAGGCGCTTACGGGCGATGGTGTTCGCGATCAGCGGCAGCTCATGCAGTGATTCGTAGTAAGCAGACTCTTCAATGATGCCGGCGTCTACCATGGTTTCAAACGCCAGCTCAACGCCCGCTTTAACCATCGCAACCATCACCACACCTTTGTCGTAGTACTCCTGCTCTTCGATTTTGCCTTCATACTGTGAAGCGGTTTCGAACGCGGTCTGGCCGGTCTCTTCACGCCAGGTCAGCAGGTTTTTATCATCGTTGGCCCAGTCCGCCATCATGCCGGAAGAGAATTCGCCGGAGATGATGTCATCCATGTGTTTCTGGAACAGCGGTGCCATGATGGTTTTCAGCTGCTCTGACAGCGCATAAGCGCGCAGTTTAGCCGGGTTAGAGAGGCGATCCATCATCAGTGTGATGCCGCCAAACTTCAGTGATTCGGTGATGGTTTCCCAGCCGAACTGGATCAGTTTTTCTGCGTAAGCCGGGTCAGTGCCTTCAGCCACCAGCTTGTCGAAGCAGAGCAGTGAACCAGCCTGCAACATGCCGCACAGGATAGTCTGCTCACCCATCAGGTCAGATTTCACTTCTGCAACGAAAGAGGACTCCAGCACGCCAGCACGATCGCCGCCAGTTGCTGCTGCCCAGGCTTTGGCAATCGCCATGCCTTCGCCTTTTGGATCGTTTTCCGGATGAACCGCGATCAGCGTCGGTACACCAAAGCCACGTTTGTACTCTTCACGAACTTCTGTACCCGGACACTTCGGTGCCACCATCACCACGGTGATGTCTTTACGGATGCTTTCGCCCACTTCAACGATGTTGAAACCGTGCGAGTAGCCCAGCGCAGCGCCATCTTTCATCAGCGGCTGAACAGCCTGAACTACAGCGGAGTGCTGCTTGTCTGGCGTCAGGTTTACCACCAGGTCAGCCTGCGGGATCAGTTCTTCGTAGGTGCCCACTTTGAAACCGTTATCGGTCGCTTTGCGCCATGAAGGGCGTTTTTCCGCAATTGCTTCAGCACGGAGTGCATAGGCCACATCCAGACCGGAATCACGCATGTTCAGACCCTGATTCAGGCCCTGCGCACCACAGCCAACGATAACGACTTTTTTGCCTTTCAGGAAACTGGCACCATCCGCGAATTCATCGCGTGCCATGAAACGGCACTTGCCTAATTGCGCCAGCTGGTTGCGCAGGTTCAATGTGTTGAAATAGTTAGCCATGGGTACTCCGGTAAGGTTGTGTTTGCTTTTTTTGTTCAGGAACGGCGTGTCATGCAGCGCCGCGAATGACCCCATCATATGACAGGAATTCTGTTGCTTAAATTGATATATTAACAACGTCACATTGCAATAAATGCAACACCACCCAGAGGCGACGCGCACATGGATTTACGGGATCTGAAACTGTTTCTTCATCTGGCAGAAAGCTGCCACTTCGGGCGCACTGCGCGTGCTATGCACGTCAGCCCTTCCACGCTGTCACGCCAGATCCAGCGGCTTGAAGAAGATGTCGGCCATGCGCTGTTTCTGCGCGATAACCGCACCGTGACGCTGACAGAAGCGGGCGAACGCCTGCGCCAGTTTGCCCAGCAGACGCTGTTGCAGTATCAGCAACTGCGCCATGTGATGGATCTTAACGGTCCCTCGCTCAGCGGCGAGCTGCGCCTGTTCTGCTCAGTGACGGCGGCCTACAGTCATCTGCCGCCCATCCTCGACCGCTTTCGCGCTGAACATCCGCAGGTCGAAATCAAACTGGATACCGGCGATGCCGCGGATGCGGTGGAAAAAGTGCACTCCGGCGATGCCGATCTGGCCATTGCCGGCCGTCCTGAAACGCTGCCCGCCAGCATTGATTTTATGCCACTGGGGCTGATCCCGCTGGTGCTGATCGCGCCTGCACTGCCCTGTGCCGTTCGTACCCAGGCAACACAGCCGCAGCCCGACTGGTCAAAAATTCCGTTTATCCTGCCGGTGCAGGGACCGGCACGGCGACGTATCGATCTCTGGTTCCGCCGCCAGCGCATCCCGAATCCGGTGATTTACGCCACGGTCTCGGGGCATGAGGCGATTGTTTCGATGGTGGCGCTGGGCTGCGGTATTGCACTTTTGCCGGATGTGGTGCTGGAAAACAGCCCGGAGCCGGTGCGTAACCGTGTGCTGCTACTGGAGAATATTGACTCGGTTGCGCCGTTCGAACTCGGCATCTGCGTGCAAAAAAAGCGGCTCGGAGAGCCGCTGATCAGTGCTTTCTGGAGCCAGCTGTAATCAGTTGCCTGACAGGAAGAAGCGGAACGCCGGGTTCTGGCTTTCGTCATGAAAGTCGTAACCCAGATCGGTGAGATGCTCTTCGAAGCGTGGCTCATCGCTGCCAAGTTCAAAAGCGGCCAGCACACGGCCATAATCGGTGCCGTGGCTGCGGTAATGAAACAGCGAGATATTCCAGTGGGTGCCCAGCGTTTGCAGGAATTTCAGCAACGCGCCGGGTGCCTCCGGGAATTCAAAGCTGAAGAGGCGTTCACGCAGTGGTTTAGAAGGACGTCCACCCACCATGTAACGCACGTGCAGTTTCGCCATCTCATCATCCGAGAGATCGACCACCTGATAACCGCCGCTGGTGAGCTCGCTGATGATCTCGCTGCGCTCTTCCACGCCGCGCGTCAGTCGTACGCCAACAAAGATGCAGGCTTTGTCCGCATCGGCGTAGCGGTAGTTGAACTCGGTAATCGACCGTCCACCCAGCGTCTGGCAGAAACGCAGGAAACTGCCCTGCTGTTCCGGGATCGTTACGGCCAGCAGCGCTTCTCGCTGTTCGCCCAGCTCGCAGCGCTCAGAAACGTAGCGCAGGCCGTGGAAATTGACGTTGGCCCCGGATAACACATGCGCCAGCCGCTCGCCTTTGATCCCATGCTGCTGGATATACTTTTTCATGCCCGCCAGCGCCAGCGCGCCAGAGGGCTCCGCCACAGCACGGACATCTTCAAACAGATCTTTCATCGCGGCACAAATCGCATCGCTGTCGACGGTGATGATGTCATCGATGTATTCCTGACAGAGCCGGAAGGTTTCGCTGCCAATCCGTTTCACCGCCACCCCTTCGGCAAACAGCCCGACGCGCGGCAGATCGACCGGATGACCCGCCTCCAGCGCTGCTTTCAGGCAGGCTGAATCTTCTGACTCCACCGCGATCACTTTGATTTGCGGCATCAGCTGCTTGATCAGCACCGCGACGCCGGCTGCCAGACCCCCACCGCCAACCGGGACAAAGACCCGGTCGAGATGCGCATCCTGTTGCAGCAGCTCCATCGCCAGCGTGCCCTGTCCGGCAATGACGGCCGGATGGTCAAACGGCGGTACGAAGGTGTAACCGCGCTGTTCAGAGAGTTCTATCGCTTTGGCTTTCGCCTCGTCAAAGTTGGCCCCGAACAGGAAAGCCTCACCGCCAAATGCGCGCACCGCATCAACCTTGATGTCTGCCGTCGCCAGCGGCATCACAATCAGTGACTTGATGCCCAGCTTAGTGGCGGATAGCGCCACGCCCTGCGCATGGTTACCGGCTGACGCCGTTACCACGCCGCGCGCTTTCTGCTCTTCGTTCAGACCGGCAATCATCGCGTAGGCACCGCGCACCTTGAAACTGTGCACCGGCTGACGATCTTCCCGCTTCACCAGAATGGTGTTGCCGAGACGCGATGAGATTTTTTCCATAACCTGCAGCGGCGTCACCTGTGCCACTTCATACACCGGTGAACGCAACACTGCGCGCAAATACTCAGCGCCACAAGGCGCCTCGGGTAGCGGTTGAGACTCGGCCATTGTTAGCCTCCCAGCTTGCTCTTATCGCGGACGGCGCCTTTGTCAGCACTGGTCGCGAGTAATGCGTAGGCACGCAGCGCAAAGGAGACTTCACGCTGACGATTGACCGGCGTATACGCCGCATCGCCACGTGCCTGCTGCTCTTCACGACGGGCGTGCAGTTCGTTATCCGGTACGGCGAGTTTGATACCGCGGTTAGGGATATCGATTTCGATGGTGTCGCCATCTTTGACCAGCGCAATGGTGCCGCCGTTGGCTGCTTCAGGCGAGGCGTGACCGATAGAGAGGCCTGACGTACCGCCAGAGAAACGACCATCGGTGATCAGCGCGCAGCTTTTGCCCAGCCCCATCGATTTCAAATAAGTGGTCGGATAGAGCATCTCCTGCATGCCTGGCCCGCCTTTTGGACCTTCGTAGCGAATGACGACCACATCGCCCGCAACGACTTTGCCGCCCAGAATCGCTTCAACGGCGTCATCCTGGCTTTCATAGACTTTGGCCGGACCGGTGAAGGTCAGGATCTCTTTGTCTACGCCCGCAGTTTTTACGATACAGCCATCTTCCGCGATGTTGCCGTAGAGCACGGCCAGACCGCCATCCTGCGAGTAAGCGTTTTCACGGGTACGGATACAGCCTTCGGCACGGTCATCATCCAGCGTGTCCCAGCGGCAGTTCTGTGAGAACGCCTGGGTGGTACGAATACCCGCCGGACCCGCGCGGAACATATCTTTTACCGCCTGATCTTTGGTCAGCATGATGTCGTACTGATCCAGCGTTTCACGCATGGTCTGCTGCAGGATATTACGGGCGCTGCTGTCGAACAGGCCGGCACGATCCAGCTCGCCGAGAATGGCGAACACGCCACCCGCGCGATGCACATCTTCCATATGGTATTTCGGAGTGCTTGGCGCCACTTTACAGAGCTGAGGCACTTTGCGTGACAGGCGATCGATGTCGGAGATATTAAAGTCGATATCGCCTTCCTGTGCGGCTGCCAGCAGGTGGAGCACGGTGTTGGTGGAGCCACCCATGGCGATATCCAGCATCATGGCGTTCTCAAAAGCGGCCTTGTTCGCGATGTTACGCGGCAGCATGTTGACATCATCCTGCTCGTAATAGCGCTTGGTCAGGCTTACGATGCGCTTACCGGCATTGATGAACAGCTCTTTGCGATCGGCATGCGTAGCCAGCAGTGAACCGTTGCCAGGCTGCGACAGACCGAGTGCTTCAGTCAGGCAGTTCATCGAGTTGGCGGTGAACATACCGGAGCAGGAGCCGCAGGTCGGACAGGCAGAGCGTTCGATCTGCTCGCTGTCGGCATCGCTGACGTTCGGGTTGGCACCCTGAATCATCGCATCTACCAGATCCAGCTTGATGATCTGGTCAGAAAGCTTGGTTTTACCCGCTTCCATCGGTCCGCCTGAAACGAAGATCACCGGAATATTGAGGCGCAATGACGCCATCAGCATACCCGGGGTGATTTTGTCGCAGTTAGAGATGCAGACCATGGCGTCAGCACAGTGGGCGTTGACCATGTACTCGACCGAGTCAGCAATCAGCTCACGCGACGGCAGTGAATACAGCATGCCGCCATGACCCATGGCAATACCGTCATCCACCGCAATGGTGTTGAACTCTTTAGCCACACCGCCTGCCGCTTCGATCTGCTCGGCGACAAGTTTACCAAGATCACGCAGGTGAACGTGGCCCGGCACAAATTGGGTGAATGAGTTAACCACAGCGATAATCGGCTTGCCGAAATCGTCGTCGGTCATTCCTGTCGCGCGCCATAAGGCACGGGCACCCGCCATATTGCGGCCGTGGGTGGTGGTGGCGGAACGGTACTTAGGCATACTCTATTTACTCCAGTAAGAATAAGCTCGCGGACGTCAGATGACGCCCGCGCTGTATCTGATTATGGGTTAACCGGATCTAACCAGCCCCATTTGTCTTCGGTTTCGCCGGTGAACAGGCCAAAGAAGGCCTCCTGGATGCGTTTGGTCACCGGGCCACGTTTGCCTTCGCCAACCTGAATGCGGTCAACGCTGCGCACCGGTGTAATTTCTGCCGCGGTGCCAGACATAAAGACTTCGTCAGCCAGATAGAGAGATTCACGCGACAGGGTCTGCTCACGCACTTCAATGCCCATATCGCGCGCCAGCGTGATGATGGCATCGCGGGTGATGCCCGGCAGTGCTGAAGAGGTAAATGGCGGGGTAAAGAGCACGCCATCTTTAACTTCAAACAGGTTTTCGCCTGCACCTTCTGAGATCAGGCCATTAGTATCCAGCGCAATCCCTTCCTGATAGCCGTGACGACGGGCTTCGCTGCCCACCAGCAGTGAGGAGAGGTAGTTACCGCCCGCTTTAGCGGCGGTTGGCAGGGTGTTCGGTGCTACGCGGTTCCATGAGGAGACCATGGCATCGATGCCGTTCTCAAGGGCTTCAGCGCCCAGGTATGCGCCCCACGGGAACGCCGCAATGATCACATCGGTGGTGAAGCCGTCTGGCGGGTTCACGCCCAGGCCCACATCGCCGACAAAGGCCAGCGGACGGATATAAGCACTTTTCAGTTTGTTCACGCGGATGACTTCGCGGCACGCTTCCATCAGCTCATCAACGCTGCTTTTAATCGGGAAGCGATAGATTTTGGCGGAGTCGTGCAGACGTTGCATGTGTTCGCGATGGCGGAACACAACCGGTCCTTTGTGAGAGTCGTAGCAGCGCACGCCTTCAAATACCGACGTACCGTAGTGCAACGCGTGGGACATGACGCTGACCTTCGCCTCTTCCCACTTAACCATCTCGCCATTGAACCAAATAAAGTCTGCTTTCTTCGTGCTCATTGTTATTCCCTCTCGCGGCTAAGCGCGGATTTGTTGTGTTGTCTGTTGTTGAATCTGAACGCATGCAACGTCGATCAATTTGCTTAACTGCGAAGACAGTAAATCGACGGAACGCTGACTGGCAACGGTCATTTCAATATTAATGTTTTCTGCGTTGGCGACTGAGGCCATGTTCATAGAACAGACCTGAAAACCGCGGTGACGCACTACGCGTAAAATGCGCTCCAATATTTCAGGGCGGAAACGGGCTTCGATAGACAATTGATGCTGGTTCATACAGTTTTCTCCATCATGTTTGCATTGCTGGCACCCGGCGGTACCAGTGGCCAGACGTTTTCATGCTCATCAATTGCAACATGCAGGAAGTAAGGACCTTCGCTGTTCAGCAGAGCATCAAGGGCGGCGTCGACCTGATCTTTACGGGTAATGCGCTGGCCGGGAATATTGAAAGCGCTGGCCAGCGTGAGGAAGTCGGGGTTGTCGGACAGATTGGTTTCACTGTAGCGGCCATCGAAAAACAGCTGCTGCCACTGACGCACCATGCCCAGACGCTGGTTATCCAGCAGCACGATTTTGACCGGCAGCTTGCCGCGCTTGATAGTGCCCAGCTCCTGGATGTTCATCATGATGGAGCCATCGCCCGAGACACAGATAACCGTATCTTCCGGGCGTGCAACCTGCGCACCGATGGCGGCGGGTAAACCAAAACCCATGGTGCCTAAGCCGCTGGAGGTGATGAAGTTCTCTGGCGCGCTGAATGCCATGTGTTGCGCCGTCCACATCTGGTGCTGACCGACGTCGGTGGTCACTACGGTATTGGCCGGTTTGCGATCGGAAAGCTGCTTCAGCAACAGCGGTGCATAGATCGCTTCGCCCGGATGGTCGTAGCGCCATGGGTGACTGGCCTTAAGCGCTTTCATCTCATCGCGCCAGGCGTTGATATGCAGAGGCTGACTCAGGGCGGGCAGCAGTTCGTTGAGATCACCCTGCAGAGAGACGTGTGCACGACGTAATTTGTTTAACTCAGCGGGATCGATATCGAGATGAATTACGCTGGCATGGGGGGCAAAGGTGTCCAGCTTGCCGGTCACGCGGTCATCGAAACGGGCACCGACCGCAATCAGTAAGTCACAACTCTGCACCGCCAGGTTGGCAGCTTTAGTACCGTGCATCCCCAGCATGCCGAGATACACCTCGCTGTGGGGGTCTACGCTGCCCAGCCCCTTTAAGGTGGCCACTGCCGGGATGCCGGTCTCTTCTGCCAGCGCGCGCAGTGCCGGAACAGCCTGTGCCAGGCCAACGCCTCCACCAACATAGAGCATTGGTTTTCTGGCCTGCGCCATCAGTGCGCGTGCTTCCTGAATCGCCTGATGCGGCAGCGCGCTTCCCTCTTCTACCGGAACCAGATGCGGGGCAGGTTCTCCCTGCGCAATCTGAATATCTTTAGGAATGTCCACCAGTACCGGACCCGGACGGCCCGACTGCGCCAGCGCAAAGGCTTCTGCCATGATGGCAGGCAGCTCATCTAACGATTCGACCAGGAAGCTGTGTTTGGTGCAGGCCAGCGATAAGCCCAGCACGTCGATTTCCTGAAAGGCGTCGGTGCCGATGAAGGCCGAGGTGACCTGACCGGTTACTGCCACGACCGGAACCGAATCCATCATGGCATCTGCCAGGCCGGTAATCAGGTTGGTCGCGCCAGGGCCAGAGGTGGCGATACAGACGCCGGTTTTGCCGGTTGAGCGCGCATAACCGATCGCCGCCATCACAGCGCCCTGCTCGTGACGACACAGTAGGTGTTCCACGCCGCCGTCGTAGAGCGCGTCGTAAACCGGCATGATTGCGCCGCCAGGGTAACCGAATACGGTATCAACACCCTGCGCGCGTAAAGCCTGAACTACCCACTGTGCACCTGTCATCGCTATTCTCCTGTGTCCTGACCGGAACAACAGAATTTTATGCTACTGTTCATTGTTTGTTCCTTGTGGATTTACTGATATTTTCTCTGGTCGAAAAAAAACCCCCGGACCTTTCGGTGCGGGGGTTTTTTCGGATTCGAGGCTTGATTTCTAAGCCTTTCTTTCTCCAAGCGTTGCCCCGCACGGTAGGTTAATAACCACCACCACGCTAATCACGACCAGGCTAATCACTTGTAGAAGGGCTTTCATGTGTTGTTCAATTCTTTCGCTTGTTCGAAGTAATGCCTACAGAGTTATCATAGTCAGGGGGCATGACACAACTTTTTTTACAGAGTTTTTTTAGCGCCTGGCGCTAAATCGCGGTCTATCAATTTGTAATACAAGAAATAATTACATGATGATAATTATTCATCACTTTACTGACGTAATAATTTTTTGGTGAATTTGCGCGCAGACACGCAGCGTTTTAACAGGTTGTGAAAAAACTTCTGATAGGTTGTGCAATGGCCCGAATAGTGCTGATGATGCCCTGGCTTTCCTTTGATGCTGTCACCAGACTGACGGTAACAAGGAGCGAGTATGTCATTGTCAAAAGTTCTGACCCGGGCAGCGCTGGGAGTGGAAGCCCCGCTGGTGACCATCGAGGCACACATCAGTAACGGACTGCCTGCGTTAACGCTGGTGGGGCTGCCTGAAACCACGGTGAAAGAGGCGCGTGAGCGGGTACGCAGCGCCATTATCAACAGCGGTTTTGCCTTCCCGGCAAAACGCGTCACCATCAATCTGGCACCCGCAGATTTACCCAAAGAGGGCGGGCGGTATGACTTACCTATGGCGATTGCCATTCTGGTGGCCTCTGAGCAGCTTCCTGCCGACAAGCTGACGCACTATGAGTTTCTGGGTGAGCTGGCACTCGACGGTGCACTGTGCGGTGTACAGGGCGCGATTCCAGCGGCCATGGTAGCCATTCAGGCTGGACGACAGCTGGTCCTCTCCGCTGAGAATCAGTGTGATGCCGGGCTAATCCGTCAGGGCTCGTCGCTGGTTGCCTCTCACCTCAGCGAAGTGTGCGCCTTTCTGCGCAATGAACTCACACTACAGACAGCCCAATATCCTGAGCATCAGGGCGATGCACCTGCTGACGATCTCGCTGATATCATTGGTCAGGAACAGGGACGCAGAGCACTGGAGATCACTGCGGCTGGCGGGCACAACCTGTTGCTGATCGGGCCCCCTGGCACCGGTAAAACCATGCTCGCTACCCGGTTGCCCGGCATCATGCCCTCCTTAAGCGATCAGGAAGCACTGGAGTGCGCGGCAATCGCCAGCCTGGTGAACAGCAATACCCTGCATCGACAGTGGCGCACCCGGCCTTTCAGATCACCTCACCACAGCGCCTCTCTCTATGCTCTGATTGGCGGCGGCTCACTGCCACGGCCCGGTGAGATCTCACTGGCGCATAACGGCGTGCTGTTTCTGGATGAATTACCGGAATTTGATCGCAAGGTGCTGGACTCCCTGCGCGAACCATTAGAGTCGGGCGTCATTGCTATTTCACGCGCCCGGGCGAAAGTTACCTATCCGGCACGGTTTCAGCTGATTGCTGCAATGAATCCAAGTCCAACCGGACACTATCAGGGACAGCATAACCGCTGCTCACCGCAGCAGGTGCTGCGTTATCTCAGTAAGCTATCCGGCCCTTTTCTTGATCGTTTTGATCTTTCGCTGGAGGTGCCGCTACTTCCCAGCGGCATGCTCAGCGGTCAGCGCGCCAGGGCGGAAGCATCTGAGCAGGTTCGTCATCGTGTGGTCGCAGCGCGTGACATTCAGTTGGCTCGTGCAGGAAAAATAAATGCGCATTTAAACAATGCAGAGATTATGCGCTGGTGTCAGCCGGCTAAAGAGGATGCGGAGTGGCTGGAGTCAGTGCTGGAGAAGCTGGGTTTATCTGTACGGGCATGGCAGCGGATTTTAAAAGTGGCCCGCACCCTGGCCGATCTGGCTGGGGAAACAGACATCACCCGGCATCATCTGCAGGAAGCTGTCAGCTATCGCACGATAGATCGATTAATGATCCATCTGCATAACAGCCTGCAATAAAAAAGGGGCTTTCGCCCCTTCTCTGTTAATCGTCGCTGTCGGTGAAGTCTTCAACGGTGTCCATCTGCGGTTTACCGCCAGACAGCGTATGAAAACGTTTAGGACGCTTAATGCGGGTCATATACTTAGACCATACACGTTCAGCTTCCGTTTGCGGCTCACGCACGCCACGACACACTTCAATAAACAAACGTTCTTCTTCGGTTGCAGGCTCACGCTTTGATAAATCCAGCTCATTAAAGGCAAAACCGTGGCGTTCAAGAAGCTGAGCTTCTTTAATAGTAAAGTCACCGTGGCGTGAGAAACCACGCGGGTAATGTTTGTTATCAAAGAAACGATTCTCTGTTGAGAAGCTTTCCGCCATGTTACACGCTCCTGATTTTCTAATGCCGTGCTGTTAATGGCGCGGAGTATTAGATAGGCTTGACAGAGTGTAAAACAAAACATTTAAATCTATACGACAAACATTTTTTGGGAGAACGCTGTGGATACGGAATTACTGAAAACTTTCCTGGAAGTGAGCAGAACTCGCCATTTCGGGCGTGCTGCAGAAGCACTTTACCTCACGCAATCTGCTGTCAGTTTTCGCATCCGTCAGTTAGAGAATCAGCTTGGCGTTAACCTTTTTACACGGCATCGCAATAACATACGTCTGACGGCGGCCGGAGAGCGACTGCTCCCCTATGCTGAAAGCCTGATGAGCACCTGGATGATGGCGAAGAAGGAGGTCTCTCACACTCAGCAGCACCATGAGCTTTCAATAGGTGCCAGTGCATCACTATGGGAGGCTTATCTGACGCCATGGCTACAGACGCTCTACGAGAATCGGGAGAGCCTGCACTTAGAAGCGCGCGTGGCACAACGACATCTGCTGGTTAAGCAACTCCATGAGCGCCAGCTGGATCTGTTGATCACCACTGAAGCACCTAAGATGGATGAGTTAACCAGTCAGCAGATTGGTCATATTTCACTGGCGCTTTTCTGCGCCCGGCAGAGCGAGAAGCGTGAAAAATATGATTATATCAAGCTGGAATGGGGAGCAGATTTTCATCAGCATCAGAGCTATCTCTCCGGGGCTGATGATGTACCGGTACTGACCACCACGTCGGCACATGTTACCCGTGAACTGCTACATACCACCGGAGCGTGCGCATTTCTGCCGGACTTCTGGCAGAGTGTGTACAGTGAGTTGATGGTGATTCCGGATACGCCCGTCGCCGTTCGTCCGCTCTATGCTGTCTGGTTGCAGAACAGCGATCAGCAGGCACATATCCGTCAGTTGCTTAAATTCCCGATTCTGGTCAGGCAAAACAGCTGAATTTGCAGGCAGGACAGTAGGCAGGGAAGATCAGAGGCCAGTTAGATTTAGCTGGTTTTTCTTTTTTGCTTTTTTAAAGGCAAAAAAAAATCCTTTGCCGAAGCAAAGGATCGTTTTCTGGCAGGGGCGGAGGGACTCGAACCCCCAACACCCGGTTTTGGAGACCGGTGCTCTACCAATTGAACTACGCCCCTAATAGGGTGGCGGAACGGACGGGGCTCGAACCCGCGACCCCCTGCGTGACAGGCAGGTATTCTAACCAACTGAACTACCGCTC
>NZ_JAALFW010000018.1:0-65289 GCF_011800485.1 Pantoea sp. EKM20T
GTGAGCGGCGCGAGGACGGCCCGGCAGCAGCAGAGGTGCGCTGGCCCGCACTGCGGCTCGCTCGCCCGGAAAAAAAGCTGCCCCGTTTGACCGTGACAGCCTTTACAAATCTAATCTTAACTGACCAGTATTACGCCATGGGCGGCCTTTTCCTTCCTATACGCTGGCCCGGCATGGCCGACGCCGTAAAAATAATAATCCGGTTAATAATTCAGGCCTGTCTCTGGCCTGTCGTGCTGGCCTCATATTTTAACAATATCGCAACTATGGAACCAATCTGACACTGCGCTGACTAATTTGCTGACTATACCGTTACGTTACCGTTTTCAGAACGTTAACCGGGCGAGTCTTACTTTTATTCAGCCAGAACGGCGTAGCCTTTGCGCAGAGGATGTCAGACATGCGGTTTTTAATTATTTGTCGGGATAATATTGGCGACACCTTACTGACCACGCCGCTGATCAGTGCGCTGGCGCAGTCGGGGCAGCATCAGGTCGACGTGCTGACTAACAATTACGCTGCGCCAGTGTTGCAGCATAATCCCGATATCCGGCAGCTCTTCTATTACACCAAACTGCATCACCGTGAGGCAGGGCAGGGACGACTGGCCTGTCTCTTACAGCGACTGAAGCTGATGCTGACGCTGAAAAAACAGCGTTACGATGTGGTGATTCTGGCAAAAAGCCGCTGGGATCAGCATGGCCTGAAGTGGGTTAAAACAGTGCGTCCCGCCAGAGTGATTGCCCTGGGCCATCCCCATCCGCTGATTACCGATCTGCTGCCGCCACCCAGCCAGTCGCCGTGTCATATTAGTGAAACCCTGTTTAGCCTGGGGCGGCCTTTCAATCTCAGCGCCACAGCGCCAGGCAAACTGACGCTGCTGCCGGATGCGGCAATCGCGGCCAGCCTGCGTGACAGCTGTGCGATTGATCCCGCTGTTCCGGTCTATGCATTGCAAATCAGCGCCCGCAAGCCGAGCCAGCAGTGGGAAGCCGCGCGGTTTGCCGGGCTGGCTGAAAAAATCGCGGCGCGTCATCCCTGCCAGATAATGCTGCTCTGGTCACCCGGCAGCCGTGATAATCCGCGTCATCCGGGAGATGATGAAAAAGCGCGTGAAATTATGGCGCTCTGCCCGCATCTGCCGATCAAAGCGGTGGCAACCACCAGCCTGCCGCAGTTGATTGCAGCAATGTCGTTGTGTCAGGGGCTGGTGAGCAGTGATGGCGGGGCAATGCACATTGGTGCGGCGCTGGGATTGCCGGTCGTCGCGCTGTTTGGCGACAGCGATCCGGCGTGCTGGCATCCGTGGCAGGTTAACTATCAGGTGCTGCAACCGGCGTCACGTGAGGTCAATGCGCTGAGCAGCAGCGAGGTCTACGACGCCTTCGCCCATACCATTACTCAGTAATCCTCTTCAGGCCAGCGTCCCAGTCTGGCCGCTTCACACAGCATGGCGACCGTCAGTGGACGATAAGGCTGTGCTGTGCCCGCAGTAAACCAGTTTGCCACTGCAAAGCGCCGTCGGCGCGGCTCCGGAAAATAGCGGGCGTCATCATAGTGGCCTGAACAGACGCCGAAAGTGATAAAAAAATCACTCATCAGAATGGCAAAGTCCACTTCACTCAGCGGTAACTGCTGCAGATGAAATCCCGCCCGATCCACTTTCCGGAACCAGCCCAGTGCGGTTGGCTGATTGTGGTGCTCAATCAGCGCAATGATGGATTGAGAAAGGTCGTTCATTACCCCACCAGTTTCGCCACGGCCTGCCCGACCTCATCGGCCTTGATCGTTGCCATCGGATGCTGTGAGGCGGTTTTATCCGGACGGTGGATAATGATGTGGCGATCGCTGTCCTGGCAGGGACCGGTATAACGCGGATTGGCGGTGGAGAACAGGCTGACCGTCGGCGTTTGCGCGGCCACGGCGATGTGCAGTGGACCGGTGTCCCCGGTAACCAGCACATCCAGCGTGCGAATCAGGCTAATCAGGCCGCTGAGATTCGTTTTACCCGCCATCGGGGTCACACGCTGACGGTAGTGCAGGGGCAGGCTTTCAATAAATTCCTGCTCAAGAGGCTGCTCAGCGGCGGTGCCGGTAACGATAATTTCCGTGTCAGGCCAGCGTTCAAGCAAGGCTGTCGCCAGCTGGCTGAAGGAGGCCAGCGGCCAGCGGCGAATATCTTTTGATGCCCCTAACTGAAAACCGATACGGCGATGGTCAGTCTTTGCAGTCGGACTGTTGTTCAGTGACGGAAGGTGCATCCGGGTCTGCTCTGTCTCTGCGCCAAGGACTTCAATCAGTTTCAGCTTACGCTTGATGGTATGGTCATCAAAATAGCCTGAATAGTGATCGAGATATTTATTTAGCAGAGGCGACTCGCGGCCGTAATGATCGCGCACAATTACCTTACTGCCGGTCAGTACCGAGCTCATAATATCGTAGGGGAAATGGGCGTGTAATATTACTGACAGGTCAGGTTTCTGACGGCGCAGTTTGAAAAAAAGCGGCAGGAAATTCGCCAGTTTGTTATCCCAGATATAGATCTTATCAAACCAGTTATAACGGCTGACGAGATCCTTATTTTTCTTGCTGGAAACCAGAATAAACTTGCTGGCGGGAAAGCGATTTTTCAGGCTCCAGATAGCCGGCGTATTCATCAGAAAGTCGCCCAGTGCCGTGGTGGAGTAAATCACCACTGTTTGTGGGGCCAGGTCGTGCAAGGCCTGTGGTTTTGTTCTGCTGGAAAATCGAGAATAGAGCGTTAAAAGTCGGTCTATCAGATAAATCTTTTTTTTCTTCACGTCTGAATTCTCTTAAACGTATCAATAATATTTAACAAAAGGTGTTGTGAGTTATTAGAGAATATTTCTGCGACTAAAGTTCATTATTAAGGTTTATTTTTTCGCTGCCGTAGAAATTTCGTTTAAATTGTTTCCACAATTTTAATGTTGTTTATTCTGGGTATATATACAGAATTGTGTAAAAGAAGTAAGAGATTATTAAAAAGAGATGGGATGATTCTTATAAAAAGGAAAGTATGGAAAATACTCTGATTTCGGCCATAACTAATAGCAGGTTAATTATTAGCGGAATTATTCTATGACTTCTATCTATTAAAAAACATGCGATAAAACAAACCCCGGCACGTGTGCCAGGGCAGGGTATTACGACTGTGGCTGACCCACCGGGCCTGAACCCAGCGTACCGCCCGGTGACGACTGACCGCTTGGTGCATGAGGGCGGCCATCATCTTTAATTGCGTCGCTCTTCTGCGAGCAGCCCGCCAGAGAGGTTAAGGTCGCTGCAACCAGCAGCAGGGCAGGAATTGTTTTCATAAGGTCACCTTGATGTTGTCAGAAAGAGACGAAACCAGACTAAGCATAGATACTTACCGCATTCTGGCCTGAAAAGGCTTATCTTTCAGATGTTTCTCAGCCGGCGGAGAGAGTCCAGGCAAAAAAAACGGAAGCCAGTGGCTCCCGTTCTGTTGACGTTCAGCGCGATTACTTGCGGCCCAGCAGGAAGCCGATAAATACGCCAACGCCTGCAGCAACGGCCAGACCTGCAACAGGATTGGATTGAACCTGATCCTTGATACAGTCAGCAGCATCGCGGGCAGCATAGCTTGCCTGGTTGGTGTAACGGCGTGCTGCGCCTTTAGCCTGATGCTCAGATGAACCGGTTGCTGCACCCCATTGTTCCTGAACTGCGCCAGCGGCTTCTTTTACTTTATCTTCGATTTTTCCTGACATTTATTGCTCCTTGGTTTTGAGTGAGACCCTCAAAGCGTAGCAAAGATAGTGAATTCTGCTCCTCCAGCGGAGGAAAATGGGCTAAAAAATCATTTCTGGCTGTTAATGGCGCTGCGTTTGCGGGTAAGGGATTTACTGTCTAGCCTTTGGAAAGAGAGGCGCACTCAGGCGCTGCCACAGCCATAGCCAAAGCTACAGCCGGAGGATAAGCAATGAAACGTGATGCACTGAATGATGACGACTATGACGAAGTTTGCCGGGTCATTGGCGATGCGGTCATTGTGCTGTCGGAGCGCGGCCATGACACCCGCCGTGGCGAAATCTACGACCTGCTTAAACGTATACGTCAGCAGCGGGCCCACAGTGAACGGGATGAGCAGCGGATGCTGGATCATGCTATCCGGCTGATTAAGCCTGAGGTATAGCATAGTGCGGAAACGCTGCGCTACTGCAGCAGCACGCCCTGAATCAGACTGGCCTCAACAATCGTAACCTCATTAATTTTCAGCGCCTGCATATAACCTTCAACCAGTAAGAGATTGCTGACATCAGTGGCCCGGTAGTCGCCCGGGAGTTCACTGTCGCCTTTCCAGACCTGCTGCTGCGACAGCTGACTTAATGTCGTCAGGCTGTAACGATGGGGTTTGCCCGGTAACTGATTGCGGATTGAAAAACCATGGACGCCGCCGATGCCAATGACCCGACGGCTCGCCAGATCCTGTTTAATCTGCGGACTGACCTCATTAGCGGCATAAAATTGCACAAAGCGCAGCACCGACTGCCGCCAGGAGCCAATCGGATTAGGGGATTTGGCCTCCGGGCTGTTCTTCAGCACCGTCAGAATAAAGTTTTTCAGCGTCACCGAGGCCAGTTTGCCCTGATAGATATCTGCAACCGGCTGACCCGCCTGCTGTCGCCAGGCAGTCATCTGCATCGATCCCCCACCAATATCCCAGACCAGCAGCTGCTCATCACGGATCGCCGGATCGTTAAGCGCGGCTTTAGCGGAGAGGAAACCGAGTTTCGCTTCCTGCTGCTGCGAGATGATGCTGATTTGCGCACCGGTCTGGCGCTGCAACTGATCGATGACCGCCTGACCGTTGCTGGCGTTGCGGAACACCGCCGTGGCAACGCCGCTGATGCGCTGTGGATGAAAGCGCCGTGCCTGCGTTAAAAGCTGCTGCAGGGCAGCGGCACCTTCATGAGTCATCGCCGGGCCGAGCTGATTATCTGTTGAATGCGCTAAGGCCTCGTTCCAGGCCACGGCGCGCTGATCCTGATACAGCATCTTTTCGATGCGCAGCTGGCAGACATTGACACGGGCTACCGCAATTTTGGTGGTGCCGGAACCGATATCCAGACCGGCGCGAATTTGCTGGCAACGATCGGCCTGGACAGCAGCGGCAAAAAACAGTGAGCAGAACAGCGTGACAGCAGACAGCGCAGCAGAACGCATAGCGACTCCGGGTGCAATGAGGATCAGAGTGAACGGGCGGCGACGCAGGCCGGATAGACGCTCACCAGGAAGTGACGCAGATGATCAAAACACCATTCGGCGTCATCCGCCTGCGGGCAATAGAACTGAATAGTGATCTTTTCATAATCGCGCTGACGCTGGCGCAGCGGCGACCAGCTCCAGTCGAGTACCGAGCGGGCATAATTGACCAGCGTCTCCGCGGGCATCTGATGTTGCTGCTCCTGCCCGGTCAGGTAGCGATAAAAGTTCGCTTCCAGCTGCAGCGCTTCCTCAAAGCCGTGTTGCGGCAGGTCGGGACGAAAAGCCACATCGATAAAGCCACAGACCGCATCTGCCTGCTGCTGCCAGTCGCAGGCCAGGGTCATAAACAGCCCCTCCTGCAGATTGATCTCCTCGACCAGGCGCCGCAGATTCACTGAATGGTTCAGCACCGCGATCTCCTCAAGGCGACCGGTTTCCAGCGTCAGATCAAAGCCACAGGGATTCACGGAGCCATCCGCATTGCGGGTGGCGGGGAAGGGGAAGTCGATATAACCGTTGTTATCCAGACGCTTTTCCATCGGGGAGACCTGCTGCTTGACGTTTCCTGACAATAAACCATCTGGCAGCAGGATTCATCCCTTATGGACAGGTCCAGGTGATTTGGATGTCCTGGTAAGGGTTGATCAGGCGGAACTGCTTATCTGACAGGCGCTGCGCGTAATAGCCCTCAGGCGTGACGGCGGAGGGAACATATTTAAAGCGATCCAGCGACTGCAGCGGGCCACTCTTAACGCTGACCTTATCCCGGGTCACGGTGAAGCTATTAACCAGATCAAAAATCACGCCCTGGGTATGCCCCATCGACTGACCATAAATTGTCGAGACCTCACCCGGACATTCCACCCCTTTCGGGCCAGATGAACATCCAGTCACCATCGCGATGAGGATAAAAATGCTGAGACGCATCATGATTTTCTACCTGCTTCAATCCCTGGGAGTTTCGTGGCGCAGAGTCTATCCTGCTGCGTCACTGATTACTTAATCATAGCAGTTTACGCTGCGCTTCCTGTTTGTGATTTGTTTAATCGTTAAGCAACAGGAATGTAAAAGGGTGACTTTGCTTATCAATAAACGTTATTCTTGGCTCCTTTGCGCACCACTTAGGCAAATTCAGGGATAAATGATGAACGAAGAAGAAGCAAGTCTAATGATTATTCGCCATGCGATTGACCAGTTAGAAGCCGATAAGAAGCAACAGGTGATCGCATGTTCAGCGGATATACGTGCAGCAATGCAGGCTTATGATAGCGAGAATGCCGGGCTGGCACTGATGTTAGTGGCCGCCGAGGTAGCAGCCGAATAATCATATCCGGTCAGTGTGGCAGCCTGTTACGCTGGCCGGATTACTTTATTTTTTCTCAACTTTCAGATTTCTTCGCACGCCGATTCTATCTTTCAATGGTCTTGCTGCGGGTTGCCCCGCGTCCCTTCTCCGTCCTGTGATGTGTTAAGCTAAAAAATCTCAATAAAATCAGCGGAGAAACAGCATGAAGGCAGCATTAATTGCCCTGGGCCTGCTGGCCTGTCACATCGCACCCGCCTGGAGCGAGACGGAATTTCAGCTTAACTGTCCCGGCCGGACAACCATGACCGTTTCGCGTGCCGAATATGGGTTAACCACGTTAATGTGGCCGCCGGGGCATTTCCAGATTGCTGCCGGTCAGCAGCGTACCCGTTTAGAGGCGGGTGATAAGGTGGCGATTACCCGCTTTCGCAATGGCGATCAGCTGATTGTGAACCAGCGCAGCCAGGCGACCTTTTTTGTCTACCGCGACAGCGATAAACTGCTGCCCTGCAGCCGCAGCGAAAAACGCGATGTTGATGCGTTGAGCCTGGAGCGCTACGACGATCGTCAGCACTCCGACACTTAACCCACGGAGCCACTATGCAACCCGAGATTACCGACAAGGTCACGACGCAGGATCTGGATGAAGTCAGGCTGGGTCTGACTGCGTTCAACAGCAAATATATTAATATTGATGAGATCAGATCGATCGGCGTGTTTATTCGTGATGACCAGGGCAGAAAGCTGGCCGGACTGACCGGATCAACCGCCGGAAACTGGCTGCGGATCGATATGCTGTGGGTGAGTGAGGCGCTACGCGGGCAGGGGGCGGGCAGTAAGCTGATGCAGGCGGCAGAGCAGGAGGCGCGGGATCGCGGCTGCCGCTTTGCCCAGGTGGATACCGCCAGTTTTCAGGCGCGACCGTTTTATGAAAAGCTCGGCTATACGCTGCGCTTTAGCCTGGATAACTATCCGCGGCATCATCAGCGCCACTATCTGACGAAAGCCCTGTAATCAGAATAATGGTTGCTGACGCAAATCCAGCGGATGCTGTTCTGCTTCATCAATCGCGGCCAGCCAGCTCTGCAGCGTAACTTTTTTCCAGGAGAGATGCCCGCGCGTGGTACTCATCAGCACCACGTCGGGACGCAGGGAGCGGTAAAATTCCAGCGTCTGGCTCAGCTCAGCCGGATTACTGTCCGGCACCAGCACCGTGATCCAGCGGTCATGCGAACGCGTCACGGTATCGCCAACAAACAGATAGGTCAGCCCCAGCGGCGAGGTGTAGAGATAGCTGCAACTGCCCGGTGTGTGTCCTGGCGTTGGCAGCAGATGGAAATCCCCGAAGTGCGTCTCCTGCTGCGAAAAGGTGTCATCAGGCTCAGCAAAACGGCTGATGGGGCCCAGCGATCGGCTATGGCAGTAAAGTGCGCTGCTGAAGCGCTGCTGGATCAGTGCCGCACCGGGCGCGGATTCATGCCAGTGGGTGAGGTAGTGGCGGATCACGCCGCCGGTATCGGCCATGACTTCATGATCGAGCGGATTTTCTACGCGGCCAATCAACAGATTGCCGCGCGGGTGACGCAGCATAAAGCCATGCATCATCAGGTCATTAACGGCATCTTCCACCGGAAATTCCGGGGTTGAGATCCACAAATCGTCATACAACGGCTTCAATGTCGATCTCCTGAAACAAACGCTATTCCCGCAGGACGGGATGCCCGGTCGCCTGCAAACGGGCGTGGCCCTGGCTGACCGCTAATCGTGCGCTGGCACCCAAAGGCAGTGTTACGGTGTCAGCGGCATGACCAAAATCTAATCCACAAATCAGCGGCAGGCCGGTGGTGTCACGCAGTCGCTGCCAGACGGTGCTGAAGTCAAACCCGTTGTCATATTCCGTCAGGGCTGTACTGGTGAAGCTGCCGGTAACGATCGCCCGCTGTCGCGCCAGAATACCGCTCTGCTGCAGCTGAATCAGCATGCGTTCAATGCGGAACGGATGCTCATTCACATCCTCAATCACCAGAATGCCGTTCTCAAACTGCGGCATCCACGGCGTGCCAATCAGTGAGCAGATCATCGCCAGATTCCCGCCCCACAGCGTACCCTGCCATTCGCCCTCGTCAGGCGTTTCGCTTTGCCATGTCTCCTCTACTGTAGGTGAAGTCAGTGCCTGCCAGAAGTGGTGAAGGGTAAATTCAGATAAGGTCGCGGCGCCGAAGTTACCGGCCAGCATCGGTGCGCTGAAGGTAATCAGGCCGACCTGCGCCAGCAGTGCCAGCTGAATCGCGGTGAAGTCGCTGTGGCCGCACAGCGCGAGCGGCTGATTCAGCAGACGGCGTTGCAGGCCGATGTAGTCGATGGACTCCAGTAACCGGCTGGCACCATAACCGCCACGCACCGCCAGCACCACATCGGGCAGCGTGCTGAGACTGGCAAGCTGGTTGATATCCGCCAGGCGCTCCGCGTCCGTACCGGCGAAGCGCTGAAAACGGCGGGTGATCACCTGCTCGTTCTCTACCTGATGGCCGGCCGCACGCAGTCGTGCAATGCCCTGCAGCGCCGCAGGCTGATTGTGACAGTAACCGGAGGGGGAGATAAGACGAACTGAACGTGAAATCATCATACTTTCCTGCTGTTAGCGCCTGACTGACGGCGATGATGGCGAAAAGCGCCGCTGAAGTCACGGTACGCGCCGCATTTTCATGCATTTAGGATAAACGGTAATTTTGCTCTCAGGCTGCCTGGGTATGATAGCATTCGCCACAACAGCTACGAGATGAAAAATTGCTGAAAATCCGACACCTTATACTCTCAGCGTTACTCCTGACCGGCTGTGCCAGCGAGCCACCGCACCATGCCGTTAAGCAGCGCAACACGCCATTAACTCAGGCACCGCCGTCCAGCGTCAATGGCACCTGGGCGATGTTTACCGAAGATGCCGCCAGTCATTATGACGTTGATGAGAAGTTGATCAGCGCCATTATCAGTGTCGAGTCGGGTGGAAATCCGGGCGTGGTGAGCCGTTCAAATGCGGTGGGGCTGATGCAGATTAAAGCTTCGACCGCCGGGCGCGAAGTCTATCGCACGCTGGGCCGTCGTGGTCAGCCGTCGAATGCCGAGTTGCGCGATCCGGCCAAAAATATTGATATCGGCACCGCCTATATCCGCATTCTGCAGAACTCCGCGCTGTCGGGCATCCGCGATCCGCTGACCCTGCGCTATGCCACCATCGTCTCTTATGCCAACGGCGCAGGAGCGTTATTGCGGACTTTCTCCAGCGATCGCGATCGGGCCATTGCGATGATCAATGCGATGTCACCGGATGAGTTCTATCAGCATGTGCAGAACAAGCATCCGGCGGCGCAGGCCCCGCGCTATCTGTGGAAAGTCACCACGGCTTACCGCACTATCTGACCGGTTGTGATGAATCCTGCGGCGTGAGTAGTAGCCGCGCCGTGGGATAGTCGATGATCAGCACCTTGATGTAGCCGCCCAGCAGCGCACCGCGAATCGCCTGCGCTTTCTCTCTTCCGCCTGCCAGCCCGACCACCTGTGGACACTGTTTCACCTGCGCCAGCTCCATACCAATCACCGGATCTTCTTCTGCTTTCAGCACCGGCTGTCCGCAGGCGTCGAAATAGTGCAGACAGATATCGCCTACCGCACCGCGCGCCGCCAGCGTTTGCAGCATCCTGCCATCGTAGTAGTTGCCCGAATTACGTAACAGCGCCGACGGCTCCAGATCGCCAATGCCGACAATCGCCAGGTCGACCTGCTCAAATTTACTCAGCACCTCGGCGACCTCTGCGTTGGCAGAGAGCCGCTGGCGATCGCTGACCGAATGCTCAATCGACTGCGATGGCAGCAGCCAGGCGGGGCAGTTCAGCAGCGCCGCCAGATTTTGCGTCAGAATCGTGGCCTGCACATTGCCGTTAGCCCCGACGCCACCCAGCAGCTGGATCACCCCTTTGCAGGCGCTGTTGAGCGGATGCAGCGCATCAACCATCGCCCGGATCGTGCCGCTCCATGACGAAATACCAATCAGCTCATCGTTTCGCAATCGGGTCTCCAGATAGTGAGCGGCCGCCGATCCAATCGCCTGCTTAATCTGCAGCGACGACGCCTGGTCCGGCACATCCACCACAATCGCCTGCGGCAGGTTATAGGTCTGCTCAATGGCCTTTTCCAGCTCAGGGTAGACGTTGGCTGGTGGCACCACGCTGATCTTGACCACACCTTCTTTCACGCTGCGATTAAGAATGCGTGAGACAAACGACTGCGATAAGGTCAGTGACTGCGCAATCTCTGACTGCTTCAACCCTTCGACATAGTAAAGGGTGGCAATTTTCACCATCAGTCGCTGTTCATCCTGTTTTGCCATCGGTTTTTCCCTCTCTGATTCTGCCCGGTATTGTTAACCAGGATGATCAAAATCACAACGCAGGCTAATTTGTGATCGTTTTCGCTTTTTGACGATCGCGCATTGGACGGCACGTCAGCGCGGGCGCATAGTCATTATGCATATAAAATCGCGTGTGAATATATATTCAAGCGGAGAAAAATAATGACTCGTCCTCTGATCAAACTGACCCTGCTCGCATCGATGCTTGCCTTTTCAGCGACCGCGCTGGCGGCAGAGCAAGGCCTGCTGGCGATTATCACCCCATCCCATGACAACCCGTTCTTTAAAGCCGAGGCGGAAGGGGCCTTAGCGAAAGCCAAAGAGCTGGGTTACGCCACGCTGGTGGCGTCGCACGATGATGACGTAAACAAGCAAAACCAGCTGATTGAGACCGCGATTGCGCGCAAAGCCAAAGCGATCATTCTTGATAACGCTGGTGCCGACGCCACCGTCGGGCCGGTGCAGAAAGCCAAAGATGCCGGGATCCCGACCTTCCTGATTGACCGGGAGATCAACAAAACCGGCATCGCGGTGGCGCAGATCGTCTCTAACAACTATCAGGGGGCGCAGCTGGGCGCGGAGAAATTTGCGAAATTGCTGGGCGGCAAAGGGGACTATGTAGAGCTGCTGGGCAAAGAGTCTGATACCAACGCGGGCGTGCGGTCGCAGGGCTATCACGATGTGCTGGATGACTACAGCGACATGAAAATGGTGGCTCAGCAGAGCGCCAACTGGAGCCAGACCGAAGCCTTCAGCCGCATGGAAACCCTGCTGCAGAAACACCCCAACATCGTGGGCGTCATCTCCGGTAACGACACCATGGCGCTGGGTGCCGAAGCCGCGCTGAAAGCCGCCGGGAAAACATCGGTGATCGTGGTGGGCTTTGATGGCAGCGACTACACCCGGGATTCGATCCTCAACAAAGGCAATATTAAAGCGACGGTGCTGCAGCCGGGCTGGGATCAGGCGCAGATGGCGGTCACGCAGGCGGATTACTACCTGAAGAACGGCAAAGCGCAGAAACAGGAGAAGCAGCTGATGGACTGCGTGCTGATTGACGACAGCAACGCCGCTAAGCTGAAAAACTTCAACCTGGCGAAATAACCATGAAACGGATGCTGGCGGTATTGACCGGTATGGCGCTGCTCAGCGCCTGCACCGTGGTGGATCTGGACGCGGACGGTAAGCCGATTCTGCCGAAGGATCCGCACGCGAAACCCAGCTATACCACCCAGACACCGCAGCAGATTGCGGAAGAGACCTGGCAGCCGCGCGTGATGACCACCGCGAACAGCCATGCGCTGAGCTGGGCCGACATGGAGGCGAAAAGTCAGACGGTCAAACCCGGCGGGCGCGAAAGCGTCTTCGTGCGAGCCGGGGGGACAGCCAGCGCCTTTGATGAGAGTAACCCGCGTGAACGCACGCTGACGCTGATGATTAACGGCAAGCCGGTGGCGGTCAGTGTCGGGCCGGTGCTGCGCAGTAACGCTATCCGGGATGCCGCCGGTTTCCGTTTCGAAGAGTTTACCAATCAGGTGCAGTACGCCCAGCTGACGCGGGCGCTGAACCGTCACGCGGTGAAGCAACTGCCACCGCTGGATGCCAGCTGGGTCAACCAGCCGGTGCAGGCGCTGCTGGCCGTAACCATCGGGCAGAACAGCGTTGAAGATGTGGTAGCGGTTGAGCTGAAGCGGGGGACGCCCTGATGGACGATGAGATCATTCTGCGGGCCGAACAGATATCGATGCTGTTTCCCGGCACGCTGGCGCTGGATCGCGTCGATTATCGGGTCTGGCGCGGCAAAGTTAACGTCATCATCGGTGAGAATGGGGCGGGAAAATCGACCCTGATGAAAATTCTGGCCGGGGTACAGCAGCCCACGGCCGGTTCGCTGTTCCTGAATGGCGAGCCGCTGACGCTGAGCAGCACCCGCGACGCCGCCCGGCACGGCATCGGCATGGTGCACCAGGAGCTGAATCTGTTTGAGAACCTGACGGTGGCTGAAAACCTGTTTCTGGGCCGGGAGATCCAGCGCGGTCTGGCCCCGATCAACGAGGCGGAGCAGGCACGCCGCACCGCCGCGCTGATGGCGCGCCTGGATCAGCCGATTTCACCCCATGAGCGGGTCGGTAATCTCAAAGTGGGTCAGCAGCAGCTGGTCGAGATTGCCAAAGCGCTGGCGGAAGATGCGGACATCCTGATCCTCGACGAGCCGACCTCGGCGCTAAGCAAAACCGAAGTGGAGATCCTGTTCCGGGTGATCCGCGACCTGACGCAGCAGGGCGTTACCGTGATTTACATCTCCCACCGGCTGGAAGAGCTGATGGCGATTGGCGACGTGATCACCATTCTGCGCGACGGGCGCTTTCAGGCCGAAGCGCCGGTCAGCAGCATCGATGTGCCGTGGATCGTGCGTGAGATGCTGGGCAGTGAACCGGTCACCACCTTCCTGCCGGAAGCGCGTGAGTTTGGCGCGCCGGTGCTGGAGGCGCAGCACATTACCTGCGTCAGCCCCAATGGTAATACCCTGGTGGATGACGTCAGTTTTCAGGTGCGGGCCGGGGAAATTGTCGGGATTTACGGGCTGATGGGCGCAGGCCGCACCGAGCTGTTTGAGTGTCTGCTTGGCAGTCAGCGTCACTATCTGGGCAAGCTGTGGCTCGACAGCAAACCGCTGCCGACCCGTCTGGCCACCGCTGACCGTATTCGCATGGGCATGAGTCTGGTGCCGGAAGATCGCAAACGTGCCGGGATTTTCCCGGTCTCATCGGTTGCCAGTAATCTCACCATCGCCAGCCTGTGGCGGCGTCTGTCACATCGCTTTGCCATTGCCCACCAGGCGGAGCAGCAGGCGGTGAGCCAGACGGTGGGCAACCTGGCGATCAAAATCTCCTCGCCGGACGTGGCCATTAGCGCGCTGAGTGGTGGCAACCAGCAGAAAGTGGTGATTGGCCGCGCGCTGCTGACCAATCCGCGTCTGCTGCTGCTGGATGAGCCGAGTCGCGGCATTGATGTCGGTGCAAAAGCAGAGGTGTTTCGCATGATGGTGGCGCTATCGCAGCAGGGCATTGCAGTACTGTTCTCCACCTCGGACCTGAAAGAGATTATGGCGGTAGCCGATCGCATCCTGGTGATGTCGGGCGGCAAACTTACGGCTGATCTTCCCCGCGACCAGGCGGAAGAGGCAGCGCTGGTGAAAGCAAGTGCGCAGGGGTTCTGAGCATGAAAAGCAATGACAGCGTCGCGCTGACCACACTTCCGGCTAAGGCGTTCAGTTCACGTGAAAGCATTCTGCTGCTGCTTCTGAAGCTGCGCACTTTTATTGCGCTGATTCTGATCGTCGGCTTCTTCGCCATCACCGTGCCGGACTTTCTCGCCACCGGCAGCCTGGTGATCATGGTGAAACATATCGCCATCAACGCCTTTCTGGCGCTGGGCATTACCTTTGTCATTATCACCGCGGGAATTGACCTGTCGATTGGGGCAACGCTGGGACTGTGCGGCATGATCGCCGGCTGGCTGATTACCAAAGGCATTGTGCTGCCGATGTTTGGCATCGCCATCTTCCCCAGCGTCTGGGTGATAGTGCCGGTGGTGCTGCTGATCGGCGCGCTGATTGGCGCGGGCAACGGCTGGATCATTACCCGCTACAACGTGGCCCCCTTTATCTGCACCCTCGGCACCATGTACATCCTGCGCGGCGCGGCGATGCTTACCTCCGGTGGCGAGACCTTTCCCGGTCTGCAGGGGAATCCGCTACTGGGCAATACCGGTTTCGATCGGATTGGTGCCGGAACCTTTCTCGGGCTGCCCTACGCCATCTGGATGATGGTGGTGCTGGCGCTGGTGATCGCCTACATCGCCCGTCGCCTGCCGTTTGGCCGTCAGGTCTATGCCATCGGAGACAATGAACGTGCCGCTGAACTGTCGGGTGTGAAAACCCGGCAGGTAAAAATTCTGGTCTACACCCTGTCAGGATTCTGCGCGGCGATTGCTGGCATCGTGGTCTCATCGCAACTGGTCGCCAGCCATCCGGCTAACGGCACCGCGTTTGAGATGAATGCCATTGCCGCCGTGGTGCTGGGTGGCACGTCGCTGGCGGGCGGACGCGGCACCATCCTCGGCACGCTGATTGGTGCGTTCGTCATCGGCTTTCTGGCGGATGGCCTGATCATGATGGGTGTCAGTGAATTCTGGCAGATGGTGATCAAAGGCATCGTGATTATCATCGCGGTGATCATCGACCAGACCCAGAGCCGGATGCAGCAGAAGGCGGCCGTGGTGGCTCAGAAAGCGTTAATCGAGGAGGGGACACCGGCAAAACCCTGACGGGGAAGTGCGTGAAACCTGACAGGAGGTGCCGCTGAGTGATTCATGGCAGCGGACGGCCTGCCCGGTTTAACGGGCAGAATAGCGAACAAAGGGCGGTTCACTTTATTAGCCCCTTTTTTTCAGGCACAAAATTTTTTAACCGACGTGAATATATATTCATAACCGATTTAAAATTCAGAGGTAGTGTATGAATCCTTTCAATCTTCCGGTCGATGACCTTGAGCGCCGGGCGCGGGCAATCCGCCGCCGCATCATCCAGCTTAACGCGGGCAGCCCGGCAGGCGGTCATACCGGCGCTGACCTGTCACAGGTAGAGATCCTCACCGCGCTCTACTTCCGCATTCTGAACTGCGCACCGGATCGTACAGACGACGATCAGCGTGACATCTATATCCAGTCCAAAGGGCATGCGGTGGGGGGCTATTACTGCGTGCTGGCGGAAGCGGGCTACTTCCCGACCGACTGGCTGGCAACCTACCAGCATGCCGACTCGCATCTGCCCGGCCATCCGGTACGGCAGAAAACGCCGGGTGTTGAGCTGAACACCGGCGCGCTGGGTCACGGCCTGCCGGTGGCGGTGGGCATCGCTATCGCGGCGAAAAAAGATAACAGCCCGCGCCGCATCTTTGTGGTGACCGGCGATGGTGAGCTAGCTGAAGGCAGCAACTGGGAGGCGGCGCTGGTGGCGGCGCATTACGGCCTCGACAACCTGATCATCATCAATGACAAAAACAAGCTGCAACTGGCGGGCGCGACCCGCGACATCATGAACACCGATCCGCTGCCGGAAAAATGGCGCGCCTTCGGGCTGGAGGTCACCGAATGCAACGGCAATGATATGGCGGCGGTGGTCGACACCATTGAAAACCTGCCGAAGAACGGCAAACCGCAGGTGATTGTGGCGCATACCGAGAAGGGATTTGGCGTCTCATTTATCCAGAGCAAGGCGGAATGGCATCACCGGGTGCCGAAAGGCGAAGAGATCGCACTGGCACTGGAGGAACTGAAAGATGAGTAATGCACAACATTTAGCAAGCGTCATGGTCACGGCCTTTATCGACGCGGTGAATCGCGGTGTGGATCTGGTGCCGGTGGTAGCCGACTCCACGTCGACGGCCAAAATCGCCCCCTTTATCAAGGCGTTTCCCGACCGGCTGATTAACGTCGGCATCGCTGAACAGACTCTGGTGGGCACGGCGGCCGGTCTGGCGCTGGGCGGCAAGGTCGCAGTGACCTGTAATGCTGCGCCGTTTCTGGTGTCACGCGCCAATGAGCAGGTAAAAGTCGACGTCTGCTACAACAACACCAACGTCAAACTGTTCGGGCTGAATGCCGGGACCAGCTATGGCCCGTTAGCCAGTACCCATCACAGCATTGATGACATTGCGGTGATGCGCGGTTTCGGCAACATCGAGATCTATGCGCCGTCCTGTCCGCTGGAGTGCCGTCAGATCATCGATTACGCCCTTGAGCATGTCGGGCCGGTCTATATCCGTCTGGATGGCAAAGATCTGCCGCAGCTGCACGCGGAAAGCTATCAGTTCAGGCCGGGCGCGATCGACCTGTTGCGTGAAGGCAGCGACATCGCACTGGTGGCGATGGGCTCAACGGTTCACGAGGTGGTTCACGCTGCTGAGCAACTGGCTGAGCAGGGCATTTCAGCCGGTGTGATCGCGGTTCCATCGATTCGACCTTGTGATACCCAACAGCTGCGCAACCTGTTAAATCACTACCCAGCGGTGATTACCGTAGAGGAGCATAACGTTAATGGCGGTGTCGGCAGCCTGGTGGCCGAAGTGCTGGCGGAAGGCGGCTGCGGCATCCCGCTGTTGCGGCTCGGCATTGCAGATGGGGAATATGCAATTGCCGGCGATCGCGCCTCTACCCGTGCCCATCATGGCATTGATGCCAGTAGCGTGGTGAACAGTGCAGCGCGCATCTGCGCAGGAGCATAAACATGGTGGGACCCCTGATTCTGGCGATCGACGAAGGCACCACCAATGCTAAAGCGATTGCGGTTGATCGCGATGGCCGCGTGGTGGCACGCGGCAGCCAGAGCTTAACCCTGCAACACCCGCAACCAGGACTAGCTGAGCAGGACCCTGTGGCGATCTGGCAGGCGGTAAAAGAGGCCATTACCCATTGCCTGGCAGCCTGTGGTGGCGCGCCTGTCGCGGCAGTGGCGATCAGTAATCAGCGCGAGTCGGTGCTGATCTGGCAGCGGCGTGACGGCAAGCCGCTGACGCCGCTGGTGAGCTGGCAGGATCGACGATCCGAGTCACTCTGTCGCGACCTGCGTCAGGCGGGCAAAGCACCTCGTATCACCGGTTTGACCGGCCTGGCCGTTGACCCGATGTTTCCGGCCGCCAAGCTGACCGGGATGCTGGCCGCCATTCCCGACGGCGCGGCGCGGGCGGCGGCGGGTGAGCTCTGTATCGGCACGGTCGACAGCTGGCTCAGCTGGCAGCTCAGCGCGGGCGGGGTATTTATTACCGATCATGCTAACGCCTCCCGTACTCAACTCTACAGCCTGCATCTTAATGACTGGGACGACGAGCTGCTGACGCTGTTTCAGCTTCCGCGCGCCGCGCTGCCGCGCATCACCGCCTCAGCCAGTGAACAGGGCGTGGTCGCGGTGAGTGATATTCCCGGCTTAGCGCCAGGCACGCCGATTCTGGCGCGCATCGGCGACTCTCATGCCGCCTTACAGGCGCAGCGGCGCGGCGAGTCTGAAGTGGTGAAAGCCACCTACGGCACCGGATCTTCCCTGATGATGTCCATGGCAACGCCGCTGCTGACGGAAAATGGCCTCAGTACCACCGTGGCCTGGCACGACGGCACGCTGCGTTATGCCTTTGAAGGCAACATTACCCACACCGGTTCCGGTGCCGCCTGGCTGGGCAGAATGCTCGGCGTGCAGGAGCCGCGCGAGCTCACCGCGATGGCGCAGCGCTGCGACGATAATCAGGGCATCTATTTTGTCCCGGCGCTCTCTGGCCTGGGCGCGCCCTGGTGGGATCTGCAGGCGCGCGGCATGGTGTGCGGACTGACGGATGCCGCCACACCCGCCGTGCTGGCGCGGGTGGCGCTGGAGTCGATCGTCTGGCAAATCGCCGACGTCTTTTTTGCCATGGAGCAGGCCAGCGGCCAGCAGCTTCCGGCGCTCTGTGTGGATGGCAGCGCCACCGAAAATAGCTGGCTGATGCAGTTACAGGCGGATGTGTTACAGCGGCCGTTGCAGCGGGTGCCTACCGCCGAGGTCTCCGCGCTGGGCGCGGCACTGCTGGCAGGCAAAGTGCTGGGATGGTGGCAGCAGGGCAGTGATATGCAGGCGCTGCAGGGCGGCAGCGTCATCATGCCGCGTGAAGAGCACGCGCAGTGTATGCAGGAAAACTATAAAGGCTGGATTGACGCCGTTGCACGCTGTCGTTATCAGCCACATTAATCCTTATCCGGAGCAGAGCCATGTCAACACTTCCTCAACAGTTAACCTTCGGCGTCATTATTGGCAACCGGGGTTTTTTTCCCAGCTATCTGGTGGGCGAGGCGCGCCAGCAGGCGGTCGCGCTGTTTGAAAAGATGAACATTAATACGGTGATGCTGGATGAGACCCAGACCAATCTGGGCGGCGTCGAGACGCGTCAGGAGGCGAAAACCTGTGCCGCGCTGTTTCGTCAGCACCGCGAAGCGATTCACGGCATTGTGGTGTTGCTGCCAAACTTTGGTGATGAAAAAGCCATCGCGGAAGCGCTGCGTCTCGCCGGGCTGAACGTGCCGGTGCTGGTGCAGGCCGAAGAGGACAATCTGGATAAAATGGGACTGGCGACCCGCCGCGATAGCTTCTGCGGCAAAATTTCGCTCTGCAACAACCTGCGGCAATATGGCATCCCGTTTACGCTGACCCGCCAGCACGTCTGCGCACTGAGAGGCGACGTGTTTATGCAGGATCTGCAGCGGTTCAGCCAGCTCTGTCGGGTGGTGAATGCCATGCGCCGGGTACGCGTCGGGGCAATTGGTGCCCGGCCCGCCGGATTCAACACCGTGCGCTACAGCGAAAAGCTGCTGGAGAAGATGGGCATCGCGGTGGAGACCCTGGATTTATCGGAGATCTTTACCCGCACCAACCGGCTGCGCGATGACGATATCCGCGTGGCAGAGAAGCGTGAAATACTGGAGGCCAACGCCGATGCGCGGGGGATTCCGGGTGACAAACTGGTGACCATGGCCAAACTGTTTGTGGTGATCAGCGAGTGGATCAGCGACAACGATATCGATACCACCGCCATTCAGTGCTGGACGTCGTTGCAGGAGAACCTGGGCATTAACGTCTGCTCAATCATGAGCGTGATGTCGGGCCAGCTGATGCCCAGCGCCTGCGAAGTGGATGTGATGGGGGCGCTGTCGATGTATGCGCTCGCCAGCTGTTCGCTCAACCCCGCCTCGCTGGCAGACTGGAACAACAACTTTGGCGACGAGCGGGACAAATGTGTGCTGTTTCACTGCGGTAATTTCGCCAGCGCCAGCCTGGAGTCAGCGACCATGGGCACGGCGGATATCATCGGCACCACCGTGGGCAAAGAGAACACCTGTGGCGCAGTGCATGGCCGCATGAAGCAGGGCGATCTGACCTATTTCCGCCTCTCTACCGACGACTTCAGCGGCGAAATCAAAGCCTATGTGGGAGAGGGAATGTCGGTCACCGATCCGCTGGACACGGTAGGTTGCCGTGCGGTGATCCAGGTGCCGCAGCTGGAGACACTGCTGGCGTGGATCTGCCGTAACGGCTTTGAGCATCATGTGGCGATGAACCACTCTGCCACGGCTGGTGTGTTGCAGGAAGCGTTCAGTGAGTATCTCGGCGTGAGCTGCTACCGGCATCAGTAAGCGGTAAGGCGGAACGGCTGAATGCAAGGGGTGAAGCAGCCGATGCGGTCACGATTCCGCCCGCACCGGCCTGTATGCCCGCCACGCCTGAAAAGGAAGGCGGGCTCTGACTTAGCGCGCCATTCTGCGCACCTCGTCATCGTCATTCTGCACCGCAACCAGATCCACCGGTGGCAGATTGCCGCCGCTGAACTCCACCTGACGAATCGGGAAGGCGAAGCGGATATTTCGCTCTTCCAGTGCTGCCATCAGCTGCAGGTTAATCTCCTGCTGAATATCCATGTACTTGTTGTAATCCGCATCCAGCACAAAATAGACCACTTCGAAGGTCAGTTTTGAATCCTCAAAGGCCAGGAAGTGGGCACGGTCAAAACGGGTGGTCTCAACGCCCTGGATAATCTCTTTCACCAGCGGGCTGATCTCCCGGACCTGCTCTGACGGCGTGGCGTAGCTGATACCAAACTTAAAGACGATGCGGCGCTGCTGCATGCGCTTGTAGTTATGGATCGTCTGCTGCAACAGAATGGTATTTGAGCAGACAATCTGCTCGCCACTCAGGCTGCGCAGTCGGGTGGTTTTCAGGCCGATATGCTCGATGGAACCGGCAATGTCACCAAAGACAATAAAATCGCCATGCTCAAACGGCTTATCAAAGCCTATCGCCAGTGAAGCAAACACATCGCTCAGTACCGTCTGAATCGCCAGCGCAATCGCGATGCCCCCGACCCCGAGACTGGCGACCAGTGCGGTAATGTTGATGCCCATGTTCGACAGAATGGCCAGGAACATCATAATCCAGACCACTACCCGCAGCAGAATACCGAGGATCACCGTAGTGACCGGGTTGCGCACGTGCAGCGGGTCACGCAGCAGGCTTTTCAGCCATAGCCGGATGCCACAGTCGAGCCACAGAGCGAGCTGTACAATCAGCGCCAGGAACCAGCCGTGCGCGATGGTTACACTCCACGACGCGGGCAGATCGACAAACTTCAGGGCAATCAGTAGCGAAAAGATCAGCAGCAGGGTCTGGCTGGTACTGCGCAATATCTCCACCAGAATCGCAGTGGCGCGAACATGACGATGTTCGCTGTAAAGGGCAATCCGGTTGGAGATAAAGCGAATCAGAGTACGTAATATCCAGTAAATCACCAGCGTGGATACCACCACGATGGCGCTGTTTAGCCAGAGTTCCTGATTAAAAAAGAGGGAGTGAAAACGACGTGAAGAGAGCCAGTTTTCCATTGGGGAGGGTCTCCTTGCTGGGTTCCGGTTTAAAAGAAAACAAGCAAGAAGCATAGCCTGGATGCGGCCCACCTGTGCGGCGCATCCGTAAAGTGGTTACTGGAATCGGGTCGATTTATCGCGAGCCAGGCGCTCAAGGGCAAAAATAATCTGCTGAAGCTGCCGCTCCTGCGCCGGGTTCAGCATGGCAAAACGAAAGCTCAGTCGCGGTGTGATGCGGGTTTCATTTTTGCCGGTCACCACGCTGCGCTCGCCAATGCTCAGCAGCTTTACCGGTACGTCAAAATGTCCATACTCGCCCAGCTCGACCCGGAACGGGTTGAAACTGTCACCGTCCTGCAACCCGTCCGGCAGCGCTTCATCGACCAGCACGCCGATACCGCCCAGCGACAGATCCTGCAGACGCAGGCGCGTTTTCCTGCCATCGGGCCACACGGTATGACACCAGAACTGCGGCTCCAGCGGGGCGCAGACACGGAAAAACTCACGTCGCTGGATCTGCCACAGCAGGCCTGGCAGCGGCGCGCTGAAAGCGGGTAACCCTTCAAACTCCACGATTTCCAGCGCGGCGAGGCTGAATTCCACCTTAGCGCCGTAGGTTTCCGCAGTGATACTGAGATCGTCGCTGGTCAGGGCATAATCGTTATCCAGATTATTACTGCCGAGGTCAAACAGCAGGTGATCTTCATCGGCAGCCAGCATCCGGCTGATAAACTGCCCACGCGGAAAGCGCACCAGTAATGGCGTCTGCAATCGCAGCAGATCTTTCATAACGCCAAGAACCGCCAGCGTGCCACGTTTTAGATATTGTTCCTGGTCGGCTTCTTTCACGTCCTGCTCCACAAGGGGGTTACTTTATTGATGCGGTTTTTTGCCTCGTCTCGGTTATCGGCGCGGCTAAAAAAAGCTTTAGCATGCTATTCATCAATAATAACTGTGAGCAGGCAGGCATTTTTTGAAAAGCTGGTTATACTTATCGCGGTAAACCGCTTGATTAATCAGGCGTTCACGATTTAATCAAAAAAGGAAGGAGCAACAGATGGGTATTATTTCCTGGGTCGTCTTTGGCTTAATCGCAGGTATTCTGGCGAAGTGGATTATGCCGGGTAAAGACGGTGGCGGTTTCATTCTGACTATCGTTCTGGGTATTATCGGTGCAGTAGTGGGTGGCTGGATCAGTACGCTGTTTGGCTTCGGCCGCGTCGATGGGTTTAACTTCGGAAGTTTTGTGGTCGCTGTTATCGGTGCCATCGTGGTGCTGTTTATCTACCGCAAAGTACGCAGTTGACCGTAAAGGTTTAAAAGAAAAAGGGGACGAAGCGATTCGTCCCCTTTTTTTATCTCTTATTTTGCTATCAGAAGTCGTAACCGACTGTCGCCATCACGCTGCGTTCCGCGCCCCAGTAGCAGAAGCCCGTACCGTAACAGCCTGCCACATAGGTGCGGTCGGTCAGATTATTGGCGTTGACCTGCGCCCAGGCACCTTTCAGGCTGCTGTTCCAGACGCCGAGATCGGCCCGCACTGACGCATCAAACAACGTCACAGACGGCACACGGGTGGTGTTTTCATTGTCCGCCCACTGTTTGCCGATGTAACGCACGCCCGCACCCGCACTCAGACCGTAATCAAACTGATAGTGACCCCAGAGTGCAGCCATGCTGTTGGGTGTGACATATGGCGTATGTCCGTCGTTGCCATCCACCGACTCTTTAAAGCGCAGATGATTCAGCGTATAGCTCGCCACGGTGCTCAGACGCGGGGTTAACTGATTACGCGCTTCCAGCTCAATGCCCTGTGAATGCACTTTGCCCGAAGGGGTAAAGAACGGCGTCGGTGCTTCCCGGTTCGCCACATCTTTCTGCGTCAGGTCATAGACCGCAACGCTATAGAGATCGCGGGTGCCGACCGGCTGATATTTCACCCCGGCTTCATACTGCTCCGCGGTGGTGGGCTTCAGCAGGTTATTGTTGGAATCGGTGAGCGCGGTCGGGGTAATTGCCTGGCTCCAGCTCACATAAGGCGAGATGCCGTTGTCGAAGGCATAGAGCAGCGCAGCGCGTCCGCTGATGTGATCATCCTGACGACGCTCATTGCCGCTGTTATTGGCGACGATGCGGTCATAACGACCGGAGAGATCCAGATGCCAGCGATCCAGCTTCATCTCATCCTGCAGATAGAGGCCGGTCTGATAGTAGCGACGGGTTTTATCGGCCCAGGTGTAATCCGGCATGTCGCCTACCTGCTCGCCGGTCAGGGCATTGAGCTGACTGGCTGAACCGCCCGCCGCGTTGATCTCATTTTTGTAACGATGATACTCGGCACCCAGGGTGACGCGGTGCTCCAGTTCACCGGTGTCGAACTCCGCCTGTAAGCGGTTATCGGTGGACCAGGCCGAGAGCGACGAGCGCTCGCCAGAGTAGTAGCGGTTCAGCAGATCGGGATTCACGCTGTCCCAGCCAATCTGATAGACCTGATCGAGATCGACATTCGAGTGGCTGTAGCTGCCGGTCGAGGAGAATGACCAGACGTCGTTAAAGCGATGGGCGAAATCGAAGCTGTAGATCTGCTCGCGACGCTTGAACTGATCGAGATCGCTGTTGCCCTCATAAAAGCCGTTGCTCAGCTTGTAGCCGTTGTGTTCGGTGAGGCTGCCGTCACCCGGTACCGAACCGTGATAGCCGCCCGACGGATCCTTCTGCAGATAGGCTTTCAGGATCAGATGCGTATCTTCATCCGGCTGCCACATCAGCTGCGGCATCAGCGCATATTTCTCTTCGCGGGTGTGATCGTACTGGGTATCGCTGTTGCGGGTCACGCCGGTCAGGCGAAACGCCCACTGATCGTTGATGGCATTGGTGTAGTCAAACATCGTGCCGGTGGTGGCGTTGCTGCCCGCCTGCAACTGGATGTGACCCTCTTCGCTGAACTGAGGACGCTTGGTGACCATGTTCACCAGTCCGCCCGGCACGGTCTGACCATAGAGCGCAGAAGAGGGGCCTTTGATCACGTCGATGCGTTCAAGGAAGGCGTTATCCACCTGCAGGCCGTTGAAACTGCCGCCGTCGCTCATCAGCCGCATGCCGTCGAGGAAGGTGTTATCGACATCGCCGCCATGGAAGCCACGCAGGGCAATGGTGTCGTAACGGGTCGCGGCACCGCCGAAGTTGGTGAAGACGCCGGAACTATAGCCCAGCGCCTGGTTCAGGGTCAGCGCGCCCTGATCCTGCATCTGCTGGCGGGTAACCACGGAAATCGATTGCGGCGTGGTGATGAGCGGACGATCGCTTTTGGTCGCGCCCTGGCTGGTCGTCGCCAGATAGCCCTGGGTCGGCGAGGTCGAATCTTCCTGCGGTTGCGCGGTTACCACCATATCGGCAGCATAACTCAGAGCAGGCGCGGTCAGCGCCAGGGTGCATAGGGGAACATAACCTTTCAGCGACAATGACAGTTTCATCAAAATTCCTTTCTTGGCAAAGGTTCAGGCAGGTGAATAAAAGCTTTGATAGGCAATCTCATTATCATAATGAGAATTATTACCTTTTGTAAATTGGCTGCAATTTTGCCTGTTGATGAAAGAAGGTCAAGTAAAATTCGCGGAAATGAAGTGGGGATACCCCCGGCAAGGCCAGAGGTATCCAGAGTGGATTAAGGTTGTGAGGCAGACGCCTGCGGAATATCGTGGGCGCTGTTACAGGTTTTATCTTTCGGGCAGTACTTATCCAGCAGTTTCAGCGTGACGCCGTTGGTCCAGCCGAAGCCATCCTGCAGCGGATATTCACCGCCACCGCCGCCGCCGAGATTTTTGCCATCAACGACATATTTCTCCACCAGCTTATGCTCACGGTCATAGGTGTTCTGAACGTTTTGCAGGAAGCGTAATCCCACCTCTTTCGCCAGTTTTGGCTGGTTGTAATGCTCCAGACCTTCCACAGCAACCCACTGCAGCGGTGCCCAGCCATTGGGTGCATCCCACTGCTGACCGTTGTTCACGGTGGTGGTCACCAGACCACCAGGTTTCAGCAGCTGTTTTTCAACCGCGCTGGCGGTGCTTTCAGCCTGCTTATCGCTGGCGACCTGCAGATAGAGCGGGAACAGCGCGGCAGCAGTCAGCTGAGGATGGACCTGCTTTTTCTGCCAGTCATAATCGGCGTACCAGTTCTGTTTGCTGTCCCACAGATAGCGGTTAATCGCCGCCTGGCGCTTCTCCGCGCGATCGGCAAACTGCTTCGCCAGATCGCTCTGCTTGTTCATCTGATAGCCTTTCGACAGGGTCTGCTCCAGATGGAACAGCAGGCTGTTGAGGTCAACCGGGGCCAGCTGCGTGGTACGAATTGTCGACAGGTTATGCGCATCGGTAAACCAGCGCGAACTGAAATCCCAGCCCGACGCCGCACCGGAACGTAGCTCACGGTAGAGTTCAGCTTTATTCCTCTGCGGCGCTTTCTGCGCGGTGGCAATGTCATCCATCCAGGATTCGGTGCGTGGCACGTCGCGCGCATCCCAGTAGCGGTTGAGCAGGCTGCCGTCCGCCAGCTTAATCACGCGCTTGCTGGCAGCGCCCGCCGCGACTTTATCGCTGTCTGCCATCCAGTAGTCATACTCTTTCTGCAGTTGCGGCAGATAACGGGTATAGGCTTTGCCGTTATCGTGCGTCGCCAGCAGATCGACCATCAGGCTGAAGAACGGCGGCTGTGACCGGCTCAGATAGTAGCTGCGGTTGCCGTTGGGAATGTGGCCATAGCGGTCGAGCAGCGAGGCGAAGTTATCCACCATATCCTGCACTTTATCCCAGTGCCCGCTCTCGGCCAGCCCCAGCATGGTGAAGTAGCTGTCCCAGTAATAGACTTCGCGGAAGCGCCCGCCTGGCACCACATAGGGTTTGGGCAACGGCAGCAGCGAGTCATACTGACCGGCGCTGCTGGTGGTGCGCGTCAGCACCGGCCACAGGCCATCAATGTGGTCACGCAGGTTTTGTCCGGCTGGCGGCACATATTTGTCACCGGCCGCGGGCAGGGTAAAGTTGGCATCCACAAAACGCTTAAGATCGAAATTGCGCTGTTTCTTCTGCATCTGCCAGTCGGCAAGAATTGAGGCGGGATCGAATTTCGGCACCGCATCCGCAAAGGTCTTTTGATCGGGATAGAACTTCGCCTGTTGCACGGCATTAAACAGCGGTCCTAAACGAACGTCAGGCGGCTGCGGCTGATTATTCAGCATGCGACTGTTGTCGTCGGCCTGGGCAGTGAAGGCGGGTACGCTCAGCAGCAACGTGAGCAGAAAGGGCGCATAACGCTGACGCCGTGGAGCGGCGTTTACCTCAATTTTTGTCATCGGTTTTTCTCCTTGTCCGAAACGCGGCCGCGCGTAACGCATTGACCACAGGACCAACTTTAGACCTTATCTGACCACTTCACCCTGAAGCGAGCCGGAAATGTGAAGCCACGGGAATTATTTTTATGGAAAAAACCGCTTTATTACGCTGGTTTTTTCTTGCTCTCACCCTACTTTTCCCTGACGCTGAAAGAAAAAAAGGAGAGCAGGATGGAGATCATCTGGTATCACCCGTCGCAGTCTGCAGCGGCCTGGATTAACGGTTTACAACAGCGGCTGCCCCAGGCGCGGGTGCGTGCCTGGCAGCCAGGCGATAATGGTCCGGCTGATTACGCGCTGGTCCGTTCGCCCCCCACAGAAATGCTACAGGGACGCGCCACCCTGCGCGGCGTCTTTGCGCTGGGGGCAGGCGTGGACGAGATTCTGAAACAGCTGCAGCAGAACCCTGAGATGCTGCCCGACAGCGTGCCACTGTACCGGCTGGAAGATACCGGCATGGCGCGGCAGATGCAGGAGTATGCGGTTCACAGCGTACTGAGCTGGTTCCGTCGTTTTGACGACTACCGTCTCCAGCAGCAGCAACAGTGCTGGCAGCCGCTCCCCGCTTACACGCGTGAAAACTTTACTATCGGCATCCTGGGGGCGGGCGTGCTGGGGCAGAGTGTGGCGGAAAGCCTTAAACCCTGGGGATTCCCGTTACGCGTCTGGAGCCGCTCACCCAAAGAAATTGATGGCGTGACCAGCTTTGCCGGTCGCGATGCATTGCCTGCCTTTCTGCAGGAGACGCGGGTGGTGATCAACCTGCTGCCGAGCACGCACGAGACCATTAATCTTATCGACCACCACTTTTTACAGCAGCTGCCGCACGGCGCTTTCTTCCTCAACATCGCGCGTGGCGCGCAGGTGGTGGAAGAAGATCTGCTGGCCGCGCTCAATAGCGGGCAGCTGAAAGCGGCGGCGCTGGATGTCTTTCAGGTTGAACCGCTGCCGGAAGCGCATCCGCTCTGGTCACATCCGCGCGTCACGATCACGCCCCATAATGCGGCGGTAACCTTGATCGACGAAGCTATCGACTACATCGCCCGCGCCATCACCCAGGACCAGGCAGGCGAGCCGCCGCAGGGCAGGGTGGATCGTCAGCGCGGCTATTAATGAACCGGCCCCGTCAGGGGCAATCAGCAGGAGAAGAGGATGTATCCGGTAGATCTGCATATGCACACCATCGCCAGCACCCATGCTTACAGCACGCTGCACGACTACGTGACTCAGGCGAAGCAAACCGGCATGAAACTGTTTGCCATTACCGATCACGGCCCCGACATGGCCGACGCGCCGCACTACTGGCACTTCATTAATATGCGCGTCTGGCCGCGCGTGATCGATGGCGTGGGTATTCTGCGCGGTATCGAAGCCAATATTAAAAATCAGCAGGGTGAAATCGACTGTTCCGGCCCGATGCTCGATGCGCTGGATTTGATCGTCGCCGGTTTTCACGAGCCGGTTTATGCGCCGCGCGACCGGAAACATCACACGGATGCGATGATCGCTGCGATGGCGGGCGGGCTGGTCCATATCATCAGTCATCCAGGCAACCCGAAATTCCCGGTCGATATCCCGGCTATCGCCGAGGCAGCCGCGCACTACGATGTGGCGCTGGAGCTGAACAACTCCTCCTTTACCCATTCGCGTCCGGGCAGTGAACCGAACTGTCGGGCTATCGCCGCCGCCGTGCGCGATGCCGGTGGACGTCTGGCATTTGGCTCCGATTCCCACACCGCGTTTACGCTCGGAAATTTTGAACATTGCCTGCGCATCGCCCGCGAGGTGGATTTTCCTGAGGATCGGGTGTTAAATGTCACGCCGCGTCGCCTGCTCGACTTTCTGGAGCTGCGCAGCGGCAAACATATTGCTGAACTGGCTGACTTTTAATTTACTTGCCTCAAGGAAATCTGACTCATGAATGAGTTTTCCATTCTGTGCCGCGTGATTGGCTCACTGTTTAATCGTCAGCCGCAGGATCCGCTGCTGGTGCCGCTGTTTACGCTGCTGCGTGAAGGCAAACTGCAGTCGCAGTGGCCGCTGGAGCAGGATGAGCTGCTGACCCGTCTGCAACAGAACAGCGATCCCCAGGCGCTGGCCGCCGATTACAACGCGCTGTTTGTTGGCAGCGATTGCAACGTGCCGCCGTACGCCTCACAGTGGCCGGAAGGCAAAACGGAGCCAGAAGTGCGTGCATTCCTGACCTCACGCGGAATGCCGCTGAGCGATGCGCCTGCTGATCATTTTGGTGTGCTGATGCTGGCTGCGTCATGGCTGGAAGATCAGTCAGCGGAAGATGAGAGCGCGGCGCAGATGGCGCTGTTTGAAGAGTATCTGCTGCCGTGGTGCGGTGCTTTCCTGGGTAAAGTGGAAGCGCACGCGACCACGGCCTTTTATCGTACTCTTGCCATGCTGAGCCGCGAAGCGATCCAGGCGATGTACAACGAACTGCTGGATAGCAGCGAAGAGACGCCTGACGCCTGATTCACCACGTCGCCGGGTGCGTACCCGGCGCACAGTGCTGAATCATCTTTCTCAATGGGTTCTGGGGGGGGATTCTCTGGATACGGCGTGCTTTTTTTCGGGCACCTGAACCCTCTCAATCGGCTTACAGGATTAACTGCCCGGGTCGGCAACCATACAGTTTTGCGAGACGTTCACGCGTCTTTTTCTGCGGCTTACTTTCAATACGCTCCAGTTGAGAGATCGCACTTTGGGTGGTTCCCAACTGCTGAGCCACATCATGCTGGCTGAGCCCCCGCCAGATGCGCCAGGCCGCCTGAAGACTCACTTCCTGCTCAATCATGATCCCTGCAACGTCGTGCGGGATCGTCTCATCGTCGTGCTCGTCAGCCTCCACAGGAATAGTCTCCCATTCGCCATCGCTGGCCGAGAGCAGCCTTTCATATTCCGCCACCGGCAAGACCACAAACTGGGGTTTGCCTGCTTCATCATAGATGTACTGTTTTGACATAGTTTATCCGGGGTAATTGTGTGTCGCAGCAGAGGTCGTGAGTGCGTAAGGCTATGCAGGTATCCCAAAAGCTTTAGTAAGTGACGGATGTTCTTCTTGCTACCTCTGTAATTTCCAGAATCACCGGTTCGCCCCCGGTTAACGTAAAAAGGACCCGGTAGTTGCCAACCCGCAGCCGGTAGTGATTATCGCTGCCCTGCAATTTTTTAATGTCCAGTGTGACGACCGGGAAACAGACTAACTCACCCACCTTCTGGTAAATGATTTTCTGGTAACGTTTGTCGATCTTCATAAGGTGCTTCAATGCCCGCCTGGACCAGTCTACCCTGACCATTCTGCACCCCGTTTCAATGAACTTCGTCCCTGAGTCATGTGTAAATAATAAGATGGAAATCTAATGTCATCAACATTATTTTTCTAATTATCTAATTCCTTGCTTCACCACGTCGCCGGGTGCGTACCCGGCGCGCAGCCTGGCGTCGCACAGAGCTGTGGGGTGCCGGGCAGCCAGGCGGCTGCTCGCAGCCTCACTCCAAACCCCCACGGCGTTAATTCGTAACAGGGCAGGTTATCCTTAACCTGCGGCGCAATGCCGGAGCCTGTGCGCTGATCGGTGGGATGCTGCTGCAACAGCCACGCGGTGCGCGCCAGCGACAGCCGGACCTGGCTGCCGTGGCCCTCAGTAATGCGTCGCCGTAATCCCTCCAGCACCGCCGCCGCCAGCAGATAGCCGCTGGCATGATCCAGCGCCTGCACCGGCAGCGGAACCGGTTTGTCGCTCTGCTGCCACTGCATGCCTCTTTCAGCAATGCCGCACCCCATCTGCACCAGACTGTCAAAACCCCGGCGATTGCGCCACGGACCCTGCCAGCCCCAGGCATTCAGGCCGGCATCAACCAGACCGGGTGAGAGTGACTGAAGGGTCTCCGCGTCAAACCCGAGCCGTTCCAGCGCATCTGCACGATAGCCATGTACCAGCACGTCCGCTTCACGCAGCAAGTGGATAAACTGCTCGCGATCGGCGGGCTGAGTCAGATCCAGCACCGCTCGTCGCTTGCCGCAGCTCATCTCTTCATCCAGCGTCGGCTCCTGCCAGCCGGGCGGATCGATGCGCAGCACGCTGGCTCCCAGGCTGGCAAGAAAACGGGTAGCGACCGGCCCGGCAATAATCCGCGTCAGATCCAGTACTTTAATGCCCATTAAAGGACGGGCTTCGACCAGCGGCCACGCCGGCGCCGCTGCCTGTTGTGTGGTCTGCCAGCTAAATAGTGGTTCGCGCTGCACGGCCTGGCCCTGCGGATGCTGCTGCCAGGCGGCGGCACTGCGCATCTCTGCGGCACAGCCACCCGCATCAATAACGGCCTGCTCCAGTTCGCTGGCCTGCCACTGTTGCACCTGCTGCGCCAGTGCTGCGCGATCGGCGTGCGCGCCCAGCACCCGCTCCATCGCCAGCCGGTGATGTGCGGCGTTGGTGTGCAGACGGATCCAGCCATCCTGACTGCGATAGTCACCGGCAAACGCATCCCACATCGCGGGTGCCGCGCGATTCAGCGGATGGAAGCTCTGCTGAAACCAGCGTGACGCCAGCCGGACGTTAACGGTGACGGGCGGAGAGAGTTCAGGGCGGGATGTGGCGATAAGCGCAGCAGCAGCCTGCGTTGCCAGACCGATACTGGTGGCCGCCAGTTCACTGACGGCAAAGGCAGAAGAGAAGGTGGCGCGATCAACGAAGGCGGGGAGAGGCCAGGCGGCGTCGCGACCTCGCAATCCCTGCTGCATCTGCTGCCAGAGAGAGGCGGCAAGCGGTGAGTCCATGTTGTGCTTCCTGAGAGAGGTGATTTCTCAAGCATAGCACGCGGGATTAACGCCGCCGCAGGCGCGGGAAGCGGGCATGCATCCGCAGGCTACGCAGGTTGATTACGGCAATAGCGGTGCCAAGGATCACCAGCGACGCACCGATAATCTTGAAGCTGTTGAGGCTGTCGCCCAACACCACAATCCCCATCAGCACGGATAATACCGGCGTCAGCAGTGAGTAGGGCATGATCAGGTTAACGTTATATTTCTTCAGCAGCATATACCACAGCGTATAGGCGACAATCGACGAGGCGATAGCGCTGTAAAGAATGGCAAACCAGCCGTGCCAGCCCGCATTTTGCAGGGCGTAGAGCTGATGTGATTCCATCAACAGACTGGATGCGCCGACGACAGGAATGGCCAGAAACGCAATCCAGCCGGTCATGGTCAGCGGTTTAATCGGCGGTGACTTTTTCACAATCAGGTTGCTGACAGCCCAGCCGGTGGCGCTGCACAACAACAGACAAAGCACCCACCACGACGGAATCGTCGGGCTGCCGGACAGCACGACGACGCCGCTCAGCGAGATCATAATGCCCATCAGCTGCACCAGCTTCAGCTTCTCTTTCAGCACCACCATCGCCAGCAGCATGGCAATGGGTGTACCGAGCTGAACCACAATCGCGCCGGTACCGGCATCGGTATAGCGCAGGCCGACAAACAGCAGCGAAAAGTGCATAAAACCGAACGTGAAAGCCAGCAGCAACAGCCAGGGTAACTGCTGACGGTTAATCCGGCAAAACGGTACCAGTACGATGGCGACGACCACAAAGCGCATAAACGTCAGGAAAAGTGGCGGAAGCTCCAGCAGGCCCCATTTCACCGCAACGTTGTTGAAGGCCCAGATTGAAACCACCATCAGAATCAGAAAAAAATGCCGCACAGCCACGATAATATCCTTTCGATGTTTTTTTGCTTAGCCCGCTAATGATGGCACGAACTGCGGCATTGCAGCCAATCGCAGGGAGAAATTTTCTGCGATTGCGGCGCAGCCTGATGAGACTTTCGGGCGCGTTGCTGGCAGACTGATTTGAAACGACTTCTTAAAGGAACTGATTCGGTATGACCTACACGTCCGCCTTACCCCTTGCGTTAATTCAGCTTGAAGTCCCACCTGCAAACGTTGTCTCAGAGATTGGTGAACAGCCGCGCTGGTTCATCGACGCGTTAAACCTGCAACCCGATGAATACCTGATTGTACGGCCCCATCTGGGCGAGGCGCTACCCGCTTTCGACCAGATTTCCGGGGCGATCCTCAGCGGTTCCTGGGCGATGGTCACCGATCACGCTGAATGGAGCGAACGCAGCGCCGTATGGATTCGCGCAGCGATGGATCACGGCTTGCCGCTGCTGGGGGTCTGCTACGGTCACCAGCTGATGGCCTATGCGCTGGGTGGCGAGGTGGCGGACAATCCCAATGGATGGGAACGCGGGCTGTTACCAATCAACTGTATGCCGGAGGCGCAGCGCGATCCGCTACTGAAGAAATTGCCACAGGACTTCAGCGTCTGGCTGTCACATCGCCAGTCGGTGATCAGCGCGCCACAACAGGCGCAGGTGCTGGCCGCCTCTGCGCGCGATGGCTGTCAGATTGTCCGTTATTCGCCGCAGGCGCTATCGGTGCAGTTTCATCCTGAATTTTCACGGCACATCATGAACGTTTGTATGCCCAAAGGCTGTGCAGAAGATGGGGCAAACGAGATGGAGGGGAAAGACTGGGCGCGTGAGTTGCTGGTGGCGTTCTGGCAACAAACGCGCCCTGCAATGGCGCAAGCTCAGGGTGCGTAGTGACGCGTGCAGCGATAGACCCAGGCGGGTGGCACGTTTTTCATCACCCGCTGGCGCTCCCAGGTGAAGTAGCGCGACAGGTCTGGCTGAGTCAGCGAGGTATACTGGAACTGTACAAAGACGCCGTTGGGCCCGAGGGCGTTATACACCGCACGCAGAATCGCCTCACGCAATTCAGTGGGTAATGAGAGCAGTGGCAGGCCTGAGAAGATCACGTCATATTCTCCGCTCAGGTACTCTGCTGAACAGGTGCGCACTGTCATGCGCGGATCGTCCAGCGCATTAAGCTTATCGGCCAGCGTGCTGCTGATCTCAAAGGCATCCAGCGTGGCATCGGGTGACATCTGCGCCAGTATCTGCCGCGTCAGTACACCGTCGCCCGCGCCGAGTTCGGCGATACGTAACTTTTCAGGCCATTCCACCGACGCAATCATGGTGCGGCACAGCGCCTCTGACGAGGGCGTAATGCTGCCCATCTTGCGCGGGTTGCGGATAAACTGATGCACGAAATTGGCTTTAGCGCGCATCAGGGTAAAAGCTGAAGCCAGCATGCTCATCTCCAGAATGAATTCATCCTCACGTTGACCCCTTTGTGCCGCACAAGTTTCTCTCTGACCAGCCTTTTGGGTAAAAGTCGGAATTATCTAAAGACGAAGCGTAAACACCCATTCCTCCGGGGCGGTCACAGTTTCCGGTTAACAGAACTGACAGGCTCTTGATGATGCTTCATGTTAATAACAAGTTTCATCATTGTTACATCAGTCACCTGTCAGGAGAATGATCATGCGTTATGCCGCCCCCGGAGAACAGGGTTCTCTGATTACCCTACAAAAGAATTATGGCAACTTCATTAATGGTGAATTCGTCGCGCCGGTGAACGGCAACTACTTCACCAATACCTCCCCGGTGAACGGCTCTGCGGCCGGTGAGTTTCCGCGCTCAGACGTTGCCGATGTTGATAACGCTGTGGCTGCTGCGGCGGCGGCGGCGGAAGCCTGGGGCAAGACCTCGCCGCAACAACGCTCGCTGCTGTTACTGAAAATCGCCGATCGGCTGGAACAGCATCTGGAGACGATGGCGGTCTATGAAACCTGGGATAACGGTAAACCGGTTCGCGAAACCCTGGCGGCCGATATGCCGCTGGCCGTCGATCACTTCCGTTACTTTGCCGGTTGTGTCCGGGCGCAGGAGGGCAGTGCCGCCGAGATTGATGAGTTCACCGCCGCCTATCATTTCCATGAGCCGCTGGGCGTGGTGGCGCAGATCATTCCATGGAACTTTCCGCTATTAATGGCGGCGTGGAAACTGGCTCCGGCACTGGGCGCGGGTAACTGTGTGGTGCTGAAACCGGCTGAGCAGACCCCGCTGTCGATCACCGTTTTTGTCGATCTGATTAAAGATCTGCTGCCGCCGGGTGTGCTGAACGTGGTGCATGGGTTCGGCAAAGAGGCGGGTGAAGCGCTCGCCTCCCATTCCGGCATCGCCAAGGTAGCCTTCACCGGCTCTACCGCAACCGGCGGTCATATTCTGGAGCTGGCAGCAAAAAGCCTGATCCCCTCGACCGTCGAGCTGGGCGGTAAATCACCTAACATCTTCTTTGAAGACATCATGCAGGCGGAGGAGAGCTTTATAGAGAAAGCCGCCGAAGGCGTGGTGCTGGGCTTCCTGAATCAGGGCGAAGTCTGTACCTGTCCGTCGCGGGCGCTGGTACAGGAGTCGATCTACGAACCTTTTATGGCAGCCGTGATGAAGCGGGTAAAAACCATCAAACGTGGCGATCCGCTGGATACCGAAACCATGGTGGGCGCGCAGGCGTCGCAGCAGCAGTTCGATAAAATTCTCTCTTATCTTGAGGTTGCCCGACAGGAGGGCGCGGAAGTGCTGGTGGGCGGTGGTGTAGAGAAGCTGGATGACTCACTTAACAGCGGCTACTACATTCAGCCGACACTGCTGAAAGGCAACAACAGCATGCGCGTTTTCCAGGAGGAGATCTTTGGCCCGGTCATTGGCATCACCACCTTTAAAGATGAGGCAGAAGCAATCAGTATCGCCAACGACTCCATCTATGGGTTAGGTGCTGGCGTCTGGACCCGCGATATCAACCGTGCTTACCGTGTGGGCAGGGCGATTAAAGCCGGGCGCGTCTGGACCAACTGTTATCACCTCTATCCGGCGCACGCCGCCTTTGGCGGTTATAAGAAGTCGGGTATCGGGCGTGAGACCCACAAAATGATGCTGGATCACTATCAGCAGACTAAAAACCTGCTGGTCAGCTACAGTATCGAGCCGCTGGGCTTCTTCTAGTTCTGGCCCGCAACCTGCCAGGTTAACTCTGCACTCTTTTCCCAGAACCACGCTACGGCGTGGTTTTTTTTGCTCCACGTAGCCGGGCGCGCTGAGAAGCATCAGAAGCATGGCGATGGCTGCAATGCCGATAAAGAACAATTAATCAGTCCTTTCTTAAAGCGACGCCGGGCCGTTTTGCGCTTCGCTTATCTCGCTTCACGACCACCTTATCCTCAGCCCTTTATGAACCGTCCCATAATGAATCAACTTGCTGATTTGTAACCATTATCTCACTGTTTTTTACGCTAAAAACTGCCACGTATTACGGTCACCTCGCCGTTAACCTTCATTACGGCCTGGTGAAACAGCGCCATTTTATACATGAGTTTTTTTAATGCTGACTACAGGGGTGTCTGGTTTCTGTGTAAGAATACTTCATAGTTGCTCATCTTGTTAAGAATAATCCTAAGCGAGTGATTAAAAGTAACACATATTTGCACTAAGTAAATTACTTAAACTTTACTTAAGTAAAATCTTATGAAAGTGGCCCGTTGAAATTTTGTCAATCTTCTGTAAACTCGCAGCTTATGTTTACAAAGGAATTGTGATTTCATACCTACGGGCAGGATATACCTGGCTCGTGCGGTAGCTATGAGCTTATACACATCTTGTAACTTACTGAATGTGATCGTAAAAACAGGAAAATCAGTCTATGCGCTGCGCTTTTTTCTTTTGTCAGCGAATAGCGTCACAACTGTAAATCTGAGTCAATATGTCCGTTTTTCGGCCAGGGATGGCATAAGTAAAGCTTGGGTTTTGCCTTCTTCATCCAATCTGACGCAAAAAAATAGATCATGTTTATGATCATTTCTTGCCAGCTCAGATTTCTCGCTGCACCTGTCCCGGTCGCCATAGTTGCTTTTTAATAGTTAACGTTAGTTGATCTTTTAAAGTGCCTCGCCATGGCACTTTAACGCTATTTGCTTAAGGTTTTTCTTTTAGGCTGGCACTAAGTGGCGCTCTATCAGCACCACATTCCCGATTTTCATTACTGACAACCGGCCTCTGGCCACTCTCCAGGATATGAATGGAACACAACATGAAAAAAATGGTGAAGCTCCGTATTGCGTTAGGCCTGATGTTTGTTTTTTCTGTCGCGGGTTGTAAAACGCCGCCAAAAATGACGGATGACACGCTGGTCACCAGCACCGTGGATGGCGTGGTGATCAGTCACCGTTATGCGGTTAAACCGCCTGCGCAGTTCAGCCCGGTCAATGAAACCTACCGTGCGCTCTATCCCGCTTCGGTGATGAGCCATCCGAGTTTTGGCGGCAAGGTGGTGGAGACGCTGAAAACCGGCGAAAGCTACACCGTGATTGGTCAGGTAGAGAACAACTGGCTGGCGCTGGGTGAACCCGCTCAGGCGTCAGCAGAACCTGAACCGGGTAAAGCCAGCAGTGCCGTTAAAGAGTCAACGCCCTCCGCAGCACCGCAGGCAACTGTTCAGCTGACCGGCTATGTGCCGTTTCGCGCCGTGGTGAAAAGCGAGCTTTACGATCAGACGATTAAGGCTGACCAGCCGAAGCGCCGGGTGCGCAGCAGCAAGAAGAAAACCTGTGTTGCGGTAAACGGTGACAGCACCGCCTGCCAGAACAGCACTAACGGAACCTGGATTATTAACTAATCGCACTAAGCAGGGAGGGCGGGATGATGACAACAACGCAATGGCGTGGGGCGCTGATAGTGCTGCTGACGTGGCTGATGACCGCGTGCAGCAGTACTCCACAGCCCGTTGCCTGGTACAACCTGGACGTTCAGGCGCAAAACCAGGTTAACGGCGGTGCGCCGCTGAAAATCCGGGTGGTATTACTGACCTCCGATGCGGAATTTATGTCGGCTGACTTCTACTCCCTGCAAAACCAGTCCGCTAGCGCGCTGGGTAATGCGCAACTCAATACGCAACAGTTCTTCCTGACTTCCACTCAGCCCCATAAAACGCTGCGGATTAAGAGTCTGCCCGAGGCGCGCTTCATCGGCATCATGGCGGAATATCAGGCGCTGGATGGCAAGGTCTGGCGACTGTCGCTGCCGGTTCCCGAAGGCGAATCACCCTCATTCTGGGCGTTCTGGAAGCGTGACGATGGTGAGCTGAATGCGCGCATCGTGGCGGGGATTAACGGCCTTCGCGTGGAAAAACAGTGATGTCTATGAACAGAGCCGAAAAGGTGGTCTGGACCGAGGGGATGTTTCTGCGTCCTCACCATTTCCAGCAGTCAGAAAATTATCTTCTCAGCACCCTGCGTGAGTGGGGCCAGTCGCAGCGCGCCTATACCTGGGGTTTTTACGATCTGGAATTCGATGAAGCGCTGCTGCGCCAGGGGAAACTGGCGCTGAGCGCCGCCAGCGGTTGTCTGCCTGACGGCACGTTTTTTGCCTTCAGCCAGCCACAGCACGGTCCGGCCCCGCTTGATCTGCCTGCCTCCGTTGACCGCAGCAAAGTGGTGCTGGCCATTCCGGCACGCCGCAATGGCCGCGAAGCGGTGGCCTTTCAGGAGTCGCAGGATTCTCTGGCGCGCTACCTCGCCTGGGAAGCGGAAGTGGAAGATGACAATGCCCAGGCCGTGGGCAGCGCCACGGTGCAGTTCGGCAAGCTGCGTCTGCGGCTGATGCTGGAACAGGATCTTACCGCCGAGTGGACCGCCATGGGCGTGGCTCAGGTGATTGAAAAACGCAGCGACAACCATATCCGGCTCGACAGCGACTACATCCCGCCGATGCTGACGCTTAACAGCAGCCGTCCGCTGCAAAACATGTTCAACGATCTGCACGGGCTGATCCAGCAACGCAGCCAGCAGCTGAGTCAGCGTGCGCCGGGCACCGGTCGTTTCAACAGCGCGGATATGGTCGATTTTATGCTGCTGGCGCTGCTCAATCGTCAGCTTGGCCTGCACACTCATCTGCAACATCTGCCGCTGCTGCATCCTGAAACGCTCTACAGCCACTGGCTGCAACTGGCGGCGGAGCTCAGTACCTGGACGCCAGCCCGCGCGCCCGATGGCCTGCCGCTCTACGATCATGACGATCTGCACAGCTGTTTTAGCCGCCTGTCACTGCTGCTGCGTCAGGGGCTGTCCCAGGTGATGGAAGAGAGCGCGATTCAGCTGCCGCTGATTCAGCGCTCGCACGGTCTTAACGTCGCGACCGTGCCGGAGAGCAGTATGGTGCATGAGTTTGGCTTTGTGCTGGCGGTGAAAGCCAGCGTGCCAGCCGACACCCTCAAAACCCACTTCCCGGCGCAGATGAAAGTCGCCCCGGTCAGCAAAATTCGCGATCTGGTGCAGTTGCAATTGCCCGGTCTGGCACTTCGGGCGATGCCCGGCGCGCCGCCGCAGATCCCGTGGCATGCCGGATACAGCTATTTCGAACTGGATAAGAACAGCGAGCTATGGAAAGAGATGGAGCGCTCGGGCGCTTTTGCGCTGCATCTTGCCGGTGAGTTTCCAGGTCTGAACATGGAGTTCTGGGCCATTCGTAGTCAGTCAGAATCATAAACTGAGCACGCAGCATGATGCAGGAACAACAAAAATCACACAGCGATCTTGCGCCGGAGGCCAGCCATCAGAATGTGCTGGTCGCGGCGGCCAACCCCCTGATTAACGCCATTCCTCAGATCCGTCACTCGGTATCACATGAAGACCCGGCGCAGCTGCGTCAGCAGCTGATCGATCAGATTCGGCGCTTCGAGCTGAGCTGCCAGCAGTCAGGCCTGGGCTATGAAGTGATCATCGGCGCGCGATACTGTCTCTGTACCGCGCTGGATGAGGCGGCGGCGCTGACGCCGTGGGGCAGCCGCGGCGTCTGGACCAGCAATGGTCTGCTGGTCACCTTTCACAATGAAACCTGGGGCGGCGAAAAGTTTTTTCAGCTGCTGGCTAAGCTGTCGCAGAACCCAAGACGCCACATTCTGATGCTGGAGTTGATCTACTTCTGCCTGCTGCTGGGGTTCGAAGGACGCTACCGGGTGCTGGACAACGGTCGCTCGCAGCTGGAGACCATCAAACAGCGCCTGCTGCAGATGATCAAAAGCGTGCGTGGCAATTATGCAGCGGCGCTGTCTCCGCATCCCACCGATCAGCCGGTCCTGCGCAAATTGTGGCGGCCAATGATCCCGCTGTGGGCCTGTGCGGCGGTGGCGGGGCTGGCGGCCTGTCTGTTCTACATCGTGCTCAACTGGCGTCTCGGCGATTACACCTCGCCGGTACTGGCCCGTATCTATCAGACGGCGCTGCCGGAAGTGAAGATCGGCAACCCTGCGCCACCACCGCCCGCCACGCTGAACCTGCGCGCTTTCCTGAAACCGGAAATTGATGCCGGGCTGGTAGCGGTGCGTGACGAAGCGGACCGCAGCGTGGTGACGCTTAAAGGGGACGGACTGTTTGCCTCGGCGGCCACCGAGGTGCGCGGACGTTACACCGACGTAATCCAGCGCATCGCTGCTGCCATGAACAATGTCAGCGGCCAGATTCAGGTGATTGGCTACAGCGATAACGTGCCGATCCGCAGTGCCCGCTTCGCCTCCAACTTTGAGCTTTCGCTGGCACGTGCCCGGTCAGTACAGACCCTGTTGCAACAGCAGCTGGCGCAGCCGTCACGGGTGAAAGCGGAAGGGCGCGGTGAAAGCAATCCGCTGGTGCCTAATAACAGCGCAGAAAATCGCGCACGTAATCGTCGTGTTGAAATTACCCTGCTGGTAGCACCGGATGCGACGCATGCCGAACTCAACGGCCTGGCGAGAGGGAACTGATCCATGCTGAATATTCTGTTTGCGGTGCTGACCAGCCGCCTCGCGTGGGGCTTTGTCGGCATTACCGCGCTCTCTTTTATCATCTGGGTAATTGGCCCGGTGTTCTCAATCGTCGATTCGCGGCCGCTTGAGCCGGAGCAGAACCGCATTATCAGTATCGCGCTGCTCTATCTGGTGTGGGGCCTGGGCCAGGCGATTCCGCGGCTCTATAACATCTGGCTCAATCGCAAGCTGATGTCGAGCCTCGAAACCGGCAAAAGCGATGCGCCGGAAGCCGATCGTCAGCGCCTGACCAGTGAAGAGCAGGTGCTGGCAGGGCGTTTCTCCGAAGCCACTGACATGCTGAAAAAGGCGCACTTCCAGCGCCACAGCAGCAAGGGCACGCCGTTCTGGGCACAGCGCTTTGGCCGTCAGTATCTCTATCAACTGCCGTGGTACATGATCATTGGCGCGCCCGGTGCCGGTAAAACCACCGCGCTGGTCAACTCGGGGCTGCAGTTTCCGCTGGCAGATAAATTCGGCAAGTCGGCGCTGCGCGGCATTGGCGGCACCCGCAACTGCGACTGGTGGTTCACCAATGACGCGGTGCTGCTCGATACCGCCGGGCGCTACAGTACCCAGGAGAGTCAGCAGGAGCGTGATGCCAGCGAATGGCATCATTTTCTCGACCTGCTGCGTAAATATCGCGGACGTCAGCCGATCAACGGCGTCATCGTCACGCTGAGCGTTTCCGACCTGCTGTCGCAGTCGCCCGAGGCGCTGCGTAATCAGGCGTTGGCACTGCGTCAGCGGCTGATGGAGTTGCACGATCGCCTTGGCATCCGTTTCCCGGTCTATGTGCTGGTCACCAAAGCGGATCTGCTCAAAGGCTTCCGCAGCTACTTTGCCTCGCTGGATAAAGCGCAGCGTGAACAAATCTGGGGATTCACCTTTCCCTGGGCGAAAGCGTCCGCCGCCGATTTCGAACTTAATAACCAGTTCCAGCAGGAGTACTCCCTGCTGCAACAGCGTCTGGATGCCGGACTGGCCGATCGGCTGCTGACGGAAAGCGACGCGCAGGCGCGGGCAGAGAGCTATCTCTTCCCGCAGGAGTTTGCGGCGCTGCGACCGTTGCTGGCAGACGCGCTGGATACGCTGTTTGCCCGATCCGATTTTGAAACCCAGTTCGCGCCGCGCGGTATCTACTTTGCCAGCGGCACCCAGGAGGGACTGCCGTTTGACCGGGTGATGGGCGAGCTGAACCGCGCACTGAATCTGCCGGGGCAGCAGGCTGGCGAGTCAGGAAGCTGGGATAAGGTCGATAAAGAGTCGCCTATCCCGCAGAACAAAGGGCAGAGCTTCTTCCTGAAAGGGGTACTGGAAAATGTGATTTTCCTGGAGTCCGGTCTGGCGGGCAGCAACCGCTGGTGGGAGCTGCGCAACCGCGCCGGACTCTGGTCGGGTTATCTGGCGCTGCTGCTGATATTGCTGGTGGCCGGGGCGCTGTGGCTCACCAGCTACAGTAAAAACAAAGCCTATCTGCAGGAGATGGCCGCTAAAGCGCCGCAGGTTGAACAACTGGGCGATCAGCTTCAGCAGCAGGTCAATGGCGACCTCTTTGCGCTGGTGCCTTATCTCAACACTCTGTTGCACCTGCCGGAGAGCGCCGACTTCTCGCTGGAAGCACCGCCGCTGACGCGCCGCATGGGGCTTTATCGCGGCACCGAGGTCAGCGATGCCACCCGTGCGCTCTACGACAAGGCACTGAAACAGCTGCTGTTGCCGCAGGTGGCGCAGAACATCACCCGCTGGCTGCGTAATGACAACGGCAGTGATGCTGACTACAGCTATGAAGCGCTGAAAGCGTATCAGATGCTCTACCAGCCAAAGCACTATGATGGCAAATTCCTGCAGGCGTGGCTGATGCTCAACCTGTCACGCGAACTGCCGCAGAACGTTACCCAGCAGCAGGTGAAACAGCTGGCGTGGCACCTGCAACAGTTGCTGGAGACGCAGATTCACTCGTCGCCGTATGCGAAGGATGAAGCGCTGGTAAAGCGCGAGCAGGCGCTGATTAATCAGATGCCGCTGTCACAGCGCGTCTATGGACGGCTGAAGCGCCTGCTGCAACGCGATGACAGCCTGCAGCCGGTGACGCTGGCGGCGCTGGGTGGTCCCCAGAGCGAGCTGGTGTTTTCCCGCAAAAGCGGTAAATCGGTCAATGACGGTGTGGCGGGTCTCTATACGCCGGATGGCTACTGGCAGCACGTGGATAAGCAGATTGCCCCGGTGACCCAGGCGTTGTATCAGGACGATCTCTGGGTGCTGGGCGGCGCGGCGCCGCAGCAGAAAAGTGAGCAGACGGATCTTGCGGTGCGCCAGCTCTACGTGCAGGACTATATCCGGCAGTGGGAGCAGTTCCTCAGCGACATTCAGCTCAACAGCAGTGCCGATCTCTCGCAACGCATCAACACCGCCCGTTTGCTGTCGGGCAACCATTCGCCGCTGCGCCAGCTGGTGATCAACCTCGGTGGTCTGCTGACGCTGAATCGGGCGCAGCCGGATGAGAAAACCGCGCAGGCAGCAAAGCCGTCGGATAACAGCGCCACCCGCACCCTTGAAGCGCTATTTACCTCGCCCGAGGCCAGTGCCGCGCGCGGACAGGCCGCTACTCAGGCATCCCCGGAGCAGGCCGTCGCGCTGCACTTTGCGCCGGTTCTGGAGCTGGCCCAGCCGCTGCAGCAGGGCAGTAAGGTGCTGGCGGTGGATGACTTCCTGCATCAGATTGACGATCTCTATCGCTACCTCACCGCCGTGCAGGATGCGGCGAACAGCGGGATGCCGCCACCGGCCAGCGATGCCATCAGTCGTCTGCAGGCCAGTGCCGGCCGTCTGCCGGGTTCATTGCAGAACATGGTTTCCAGCATGGCGGTGGGTGCCAGCAGCGACGCACAGCGCCGCGATATGGATAACGTCCGCAAGCGCATCACCATGGAAGTGGGCAGTTTCTGCCGCCAGGCGATCGCGGGTCGCTATCCGCTGGTTCGCTCTGCGCGCAGTGAGGTCACACCAGACGATCTGGCGCGGATGTTTGCACCCGGCAGCGGCATGATGGACAGCTTCTTCCGCGACAACCTGGCCAGCAAAGTCGACACCACCAACGCGGCGTGGCGCTTTACGCCGGGCATTGACGGTAAAACCCTGCCGGGGGGCGAAGCCCTGCTGCGGCCTTTCCAGCAGGCGCAGTCAATCCGCGATGCCTTCTTTGCCAACGGTGCGACCACGCCCGGCTTCCGCGTCACGCTGCGTACGGTAAAAATGGATAACGACATCCTTAACCTGACGCTGGATGTGGATGGGCAGATTTTACGCTACAGCCACGGACCGCAGGCGGTACAGATGGTCAGCTGGCCCGGCCCCGGCGGCACCAGCCAGGTGCGGATGCAGCTGGGTCTGACCAACGGCACCACCTCCACGCTGGTCACCAGCGGTCCCTGGGCGCTCAATCGCTTCTTTGACCGCGCCCGACTGACAGCGGCAGGCGGCCTGACCCGCGAAGCGAGTTTCAGCGTGGACGGTCATCAGGTCACGCTGTCGTTCACCCCTGGCAGCATTCGTAACCCGTTCCAGCTTCCCGGCTTTAGCTGCCCCTGAAACAGGACCCGACAATGACTCATTACGCTGCACCCTGCTGGTACGGCAAAGTGCCCAGCGCGGGTGACTTTGTGAAGCGCCGCTTCCCGGACGTGCTCTATCGCCAATGGTCCAGCTGGTTTCAGGTGGGCCTGCATCACTGGCAGAGCAGTCAGGAGAGTGATAACGCCCCGTCGCGCCCGTTCCTCAACGCGCCGGTCTGGAATTTTGTGGTGCCGCCGATGCTGGGCAGCCAGCTGATTCAGATGGGCTGCCTGATTGCCGCGCGTGACAGCGTGGGCCGTAACTACCCACTCTGCGCACTGCGCCACTTCACGCCCGGCGAGTGGTCGCCAGCCCTGCTGGCGCGCTCCGGCGAGTGGTATCAGCAGGTGGGCAACACGCTGCTGCGGGTGGTGCAGGGCGGCGGGTCACCGGAGCAGCTGGATCAGGCGCTGATCAGCATTCCTCAGCCGCAGCCGCCGCAGGAGTCGGACGAGACGTCAGACATTCTCAACGTCATCGGGCATGGCGATACCCCTTCGACACTGAACTGGACACTGCCGGGCGAGAACTTCGACCCGCAGTTCTACACCAGTTTCTGGTGGACCAATCAAAGCGACGGTTTTCCGCTTTATACCCAGGTTCACAGCGGTAATTTTACCGCCCAGCTCTTTTCATTGCTGTTTGATCCGGCCGGTGGGGCAAAGCCGGGACGAAACGGACTTTATCCCCCGATGTTTGAATCCTGAGGCGACACGCATGACGATGAATACAGAGGCTCTGCTGGCTCCGGTCAGCGAGGACAATCCCGGCGGCGATAACCTGGAGTATCACGCCGATTTTCAGGCGATGGAGCAGGCCAGCGCCGGTAAAGCGGAGCAGCAGTTTGGCAATACCATCATTCCGGCAGAACCGGCCGACTGGAACAGAGTCGAGAAGCTGGCGATAGCGCTGCTGGCGCGCAGCAAAGATTTGCGGGTAATGCTGGCGCTGACCCACGCCTGGACCGAACTGAAAGGGCTGCCGGGCTATGCCCAGGGCCTGAAGCTGATTGAACAGGCGTTGTTGCTCTACTGGGAGCCGCTGTGGCCCCGGCTGGAGGAGTTCGGCGAGCAGGATCCCTTCTACCGCATTAATGCGCTGGCGTTGCTGGGTGACAAAACTGATCTGAGCGGCGCGGTGCGTCAGTGCTGGCTGCTGCGCTATCCCTCTGACGGCATCACGCTGCGCGATGCGGCCGCCCTGTGCGACGGCAGTAAAACCGAAGTCGCGGACTATCCTGGCGGCCTGCCGCGTCTGATCGACGAACTGGCGCGCGGCGACCAGCCCGGTATTGAGGCGGTGCTGCAGATTCATGAGCGGCTGCAGACCATCTGCGAAACCGTGACCGAACGACTGGGCGAAGCCGCGGTGCCGGAACTCACACAGCTGCGCAGACAGATTGCGCTGATCGCTGAACGTTGCCAGGCCACAGATATCAATGCGCTGATCCCCACAGCCGCCGTGGAACAGCCCGCAGAAACCGCGGCATCGCCTGCACCGGCCAACCCGCGCGCTGCCGCTGACTGGCGCACGGTGCAGATCAGTTCCCGCGCCGACGCGCAGCTGATGCTGGAGAAAGTGAAGCTCTACTTCACCCAGCATGAGCCGAGTCATCCGGCCCCACTGATGATCGACCGTGTACAGCGCTTAATCGAGCGCGACTTTCTGGAGATCATCCGCGAACTGGCACCCGACGGCGTACATCAGCTGGAAACCATTTTCGGACGTCGCGATTAAGCAGGCGTGACGCACACACACTCAGCGGGACCTGCGCGCCTGCTGTGACACTTTATCCGCGCATCATGTATGGAGAAAACCATGGCAACAAGCAAATCCAGTGGGCAGAAGTTCATTGCCCGCAATCGCGCGCCTCGCGTTCAGATTGAATATGACGTGGAAATTTATGGCGCGGAACGCAAAATCCAGCTCCCGTTTGTAATGGGCGTGCTGGCGGATCTGGTGGGTAAACCGCTGGAGCCACAGCCAGGCATTGATGACCGTAAATTCATGGAAATCGACATCGACAACTTCGATGAGCGCATGAAAGCACTGAAGCCGCGCGCCGCGTTCCAGGTAGACAATACCCTGAATGGCGAAGGCAAGCTGAACATCGATCTGACCTTTGACAGCATGGATGACTTTTCGCCGGACGCGGTGGCCCGCAACGTTGAGCCGCTGAGCAAGCTGCTGGAAGCGCGAACCCAGCTGGCGAACCTGCTGACCTATATGGATGGCAAAAACGGCGCGGAAGAGCTGATTGGTAAGGTGCTGCAGGATCCTACGCTGCTGCAGGCCCTGACCCATCTGCCAAAGCAGGATGAGGCCACTGAAGGTAAGGAGCCGCAGGCATGACGCAGACTTCACAACAACCGCAGTCGCAGGGCGCAGCCAGTTTCAGTCAGGATGAGTTCAGCGCGCTGCTGAATAAAGAGTTCCGGCCAAAAAGCGATCAGGCACGTGCTGCGGTCGAAAGCGCGGTGAAAACCCTGGCGCAGCAGGCGCTGGAGAACACCGTTACCGTCTCCAGCGATGCCTATCGCACCATTCAGGCGCTGATCGCGGAGATCGACGAAAAGCTATCGCAGCAGGTGAACCAGATTATTCACCATCCGGAGTTTCAGTCGCTGGAAAGCGCCTGGCGCGGCCTGAGCTATCTGGTGAACAACACTGAAACTGACGAGATGCTCAAAATCCGCTTTATGAGCATCTCCAAGCAGGAGCTGGGTCGTACTCTGAAGCGTTACAAGGGTGCCGGCTGGGATCAGAGTCCGCTGTTCAAGAAAATTTATGAACAAGAGTATGGTCAGTTCGGTGGCGAGCCGTTTGGCTGCCTGGTGGGCGACTACTACTTTGACCACAGCCCGCAGGATGTTGAGCTGCTGGGTGAGATGGCACGTATCGGCTCAGCCGCGCACTGTCCGTTTATCACCGGCACCGCGCCCGAAGTGATGCAGATGGAGTCCTGGCAGGAGCTGGCGAATCCACGCGATCTGACCAAAATCTTCCAGAACACTGAGTATGCTGCCTGGCGCAGCCTGCGTGAATCGGAAGATGCACGCTATCTGGGCCTGGTGATGCCGCGCTTCCTGGCGCGTCTGCCTTACGGTATCCGTACTAATCCGGTTGACAGCTTTGACTTCGAAGAGCAGACCGATGGTTCCGATCATGGCAACTATACGTGGAGCAATGCGGCTTACGCGATGGCCGCCAACATCAACCGCTCCTTCAAAGAGTATGGCTGGTGCACCGCAATCCGCGGCGTGGAGTCGGGTGGGGCAGTGGAAAATCTGCCGTGCCACACCTTCCCGAGCGATGACGGCGGCGTGGATATGAAGTGCCCGACCGAAATCGCCATCAGCGATCGTCGTGAAGCCGAACTGGCGAAAAATGGCTTTATGCCGCTGGTACATCGCAAAAACTCTGACTTCGCTGCCTTTATTGGTGCGCAGTCACTGCAGAAGCCGATGGAGTATCACGACGCTGATGCTACCGCCAATGCCCGTCTGGCCGCGCGTCTTCCTTACCTGTTCGCCTGCTGCCGTTTCGCGCACTACCTTAAGTGCATCGTGCGCGACAAGATCGGCTCTTTCCGGGAGCGTGATGAAATGGAACGCTGGCTGAACGACTGGGTAATGAACTATGTCGATGGCGATCCGGCTAACTCCTCGCAGGAGACCAAGTCACGCAAGCCACTGGCGGCTGCCGAGGTGAATGTGGAAGAGCAGGAGGATAATCCTGGCTATTACTCCGCGAAATTCTTCCTGCGTCCGCACTACCAGCTGGAAGGTCTGACGGTTTCTCTGCGTCTGGTCTCTAAGCTGCCGTCGCTGAAAAATGATAATGCGTAAGGGTTGAAAGGGAGGCGTGATGCCTGGGATAACCGGGCATCACGTTTCCCTTGAGTCACAGAGTTAACCGGGACAAAGGGTTTTACGCTCCCGGTTTACGGGAAAGATTGCTGCATAAAAAAGGATGTGGGACATGGATTCACCGAAAAATATCGCCGATGGCATGCTGGGCCTGTTCAATACCAAAAAGAAATCAGGCGTTGAGACGTTTATGGTGAGTGCAATAAGTGGATTTACCTCTATTCCGGGTGATCTCTATGCGCTGACCAAAGACTTTTTAGATAGCGATCATCGCTGGGATAACGAGACGGATCGTATTCGATTGCTCACCTTACTGAAAAAAGGGGCGACCAGTGACGATCTCAGGAAACTAATTAAGCTGGTGGTTGAGCAATATATTAAACGCCTTAATGAACAGCAGTTAGAAAAAATGCTGGTCAAAATGGGCGGAAGCGCTGCAGGCTCTTTTACGTTTAAATACCTTTTTGTGGATGCGATCGTCTCACGATTTTTTAGTCGGGTCATACCTAAGTTTCTTTTTAGCGCGGGGATGACAGGGATCATCACAATTGGCGCATCAGTTTCAAGATCGATCTATACCTCCAGAGATTTGATGAAAAAGAACAAGGAGGTGTACGCATTGCTGCGCGGAGCGGGCGATCTTGATTTACTCTATTTCCTGCTGGAGGACAACATTGATCCCTGGCTGGATGCAATTGCATTGCAACAGAATAACTCCCCGCTCGCCAATGAGGTCTTTACTAACTTTGTGGAAGGAATGCATGATGTTTAAAAAGGCCGCTCTCTTTTTAATGAGTTATCTGCTGACCTTTTTTTCTGCCCTGATATTAATTACCTGCTCGGGTTATTATATTCTGTTTTTTGACTGGGACATATCAGTAATGGGTAAGGTTATTAACGCAGTCCTGATTATTATTTCAATAACTGCGTCAATATCGCTTTATGCCGTGGCGCAAAAGTTGAAGCAAATTAATTAACCAGTTTTCTGCGTGATATCTTAATTAAAATAAAAATAAAGGCCACGCAGACGGCGGTGAAGAGAATTTTACCAGCAATAATCCCGGAGGAAGAAAGAGTAAAGTTTTCATAGCGAGCAACCAGATATATCGAACCAATAATATCAGCGATGGCATAGAGAGAGAGCAGCGACAACACGACTATCAGGAAAAGTGAGATGATCTTTTTCATATTCATTCCTTCTGTGAACTTTATAAGCGCCTGCTTACTATAAACGATCTGCCAGGATGCTGTCTATGAAATGACCGCCTGGGCATGAGGTCTATGGCAGGGCATCAGATTATCTGCTGTTGTTCTCGCCATGAAAATGCATACCGATTTTTGTCCGGTTAAATAACCGGCAATACGACGTCTGGAATATGGTTTATAACGATATTTCAGAAGCAAGGCAAAGGTAAAATATGGACTGTTTTATTCAGCCCCATGCTTTTCTTTTTGCCATATCCTTGCTTTTTTGAAAGCAATAATCTTAACCAATAAAGAGTGAAAGATAATGGCTATTGATATGTTTATGAAGGTTGACGGAGTCACCGGCGAGTCTAAAGACTCAAACCACACTGGCTGGACTGATATCACCTCTTTCTCATGGGGTGCTTCTCAGCCAGGCAACATGTCTGTTGGCGGCGGCGGCGGTGCGGGTAAGGTTAACTTCAACGACCTGCACGTTAATGCACTGATCGACAAATCGACCACGGCGTTGCTGAAGAACTGCGCAAGCGGTAAACATCTCGCTAAAGTCGAACTCTCTATCTGTAAAGCGGGTGGCTCTCAGGTTGAGTATGCACGCATTACCCTGGAAGATGTTCTGGTTACCGCTGTAAATTACAATGGTTCCGACAACGGCGATACCCTGGGAATGACCTACTCCTTCCAGGCTTCTAAAGTGAAGCAGCAGTACTGGGAGCAGAGCTCTTCCGGCGGCAAAGGCGCAGAGAGCAGCGCCGGCTGGGACATCAAAGGCAACAAAGAAGCGTAATTCTGGTCAGCAGCCTCCCCTCAGGGGGAGGCTATAAAGGAGTTTTGCGATGGTACATTTAAGACCTCAATTTTCGGCCGCCTGGAACCGCTTCTCAGAAGTTAATGTTCCCGTTGAGAAGGTTGGGGAAATATTGGGTGGTAAAGTAGAAGCGAATATCTCCTCCGGAATTTTCGAGAATGCCTGTCCCATCAGAATGAGCTATGTCCTTAATTACACTGGTGTTCCCATACCCGCCAACAGTCGTTATGCAACCGTGACGGGAAAAGACAAAAAGCGTTATATGTTTCGCGTCAACGATATGATGGACTTTTTAGTCGGCGCCTTCGGTCAGCCAGACCTGAACGTGACGTCACCAAAACCCGGTTCATTTAACGGTAAACAGGGAATTATTGTTTTTCAGGGCAGTGGCTGGAGCAATGCCCGCGGACACGTGACACTCTGGAATGGCAACATCTGTTCTGATACCTGTCACTTCCTGGGTGGCGCAGAAAATGGTAGTTTTGTTCCTGATGTTGCCTCCCTGTGGATACTAAAATGAAAAAATTCCTGATGTTATTTGCCCTGACGTTATCTCCAGCCGCGCTGGCGATATCGCCACCGGCGCCTGACTCATTCAGGCAACCGCAGATTTTCAGCAACTGGCTTCTGAACCGTTGTGCAGGTAAAGCTGCCACTGACAAGGCTTTTACCGATGATGCCTTTAAAAGCGCATCAGCCTGGTTAGAGGTAAGCCATCTCCCTGTTGAAGCTTTCAGCGAAGGCGATAAGTTAATCAATGCCTATCTGAAGATGAACCTGACTGGCTCGGTCACAGGAAACTTCAACATGATGAAATGCACGTTGCTTTCGCAAAGCCAGGATGCTGAGGCGCTTTACAATAAGTATAAGAAATAGCGTTTATTTTTAAGGGAATTAAAAGTTGAGGCAGCGCTAAACATCAGCAGCGAATTTTCAAAAGAGAATATGTTTAGTTAAATGAAGCCGATAATTAATCCTGAAGTTGAGCAGTGTAGTGTAAATTACTCTTATACGGAACTTGCCACATGATGAACAAAGTAAGTCATTTGATTATGATGGTGCTTATAGTTTCACCTTCATTTGCTTTGGCGAAGTCAGTTTCACACTTTGAAGGGAAAATATTCAAAGCGGATATTGAATATGGTTGTGATGAAGGAAACGTCACCTGTGATGACGTTTCGCTTAAGTCAACCAGAGTAAAAGACAATTCATCGATATTTCTTAAAGGTGAAACGATAAATTCAAATTGTCCTGACGTCTGCGACTTCCGGGGTTATCGCTTTACTAACGGCCAGTATGATTATTCTTTTTATCCAAGCCAGAAGGGCAACGGCCTCTGGGATTATATCGTAACCTTTAAAAGTAAAGTTATTGCTCGGGATCTTGGGGTGATTAAATAACATCGCTTATAAAAATTCTTGCATATTGAGTCTGCACTTGCTCTCAGACATAGGTGTGTTATTACAGGTGATATTTTTAATGAGAACTTATTTTTCTTTGTTGCTGTGTGTCACAGTTTTTTATGTTTCCCCCGTCTACGCAACCAGTGATTGTTCAAGCGGCAATAATGATCAGGAAGTTTATACCTGTGCCCAGAAAAACAGGAACGAAACTGAGCTTGATTTAAACAAAGAATATAAGCTGGCTAAGATCAGAGTTGAAACGCTTTTTAAAGGTGACAACAAAGAGTTAAGCCAGTATATGGATGCGTTTACTGAAGCACAACGAGCCTGGCTGAAGTATAGAGAGAATGATTGTAAACTGGCTTCTTATGCTGCAGATAAGGGAAGTGATTTAAGTAACGCTAATATTAATATGTGTACTTCTGAACTTAACGAGCAAAGAATTAAAAAACTTAAGTTAATTCCTTATCATTGATGGTACAGACTGCTGAGAAAAATATGAAGAGACTGCATAAATTGGCTTTAATCACTGTGTCTCTTTGCATCAGCGCTTCAGCGCTCGCTGAAGATACCTGTGCAAAACAGCCTTCAGACGGTGCGCTATTTCAGTGTACTGTTCAGCAGAAGAAGTTGGCGGAAGATGACCTCAACAAAGAATACCAGACGGCTAAAAAACGCATTGTAAAGATGTACGGCACGCAGAAAAAACTGGCTGATGACTATGTCGCCACGCTGGTGGATACCCAGCGTAACTGGCTGAAGTATCGTGATGGTCAGTGCAAGCTGGAAGCCTTTGCCGCTGAAGAAGGCAGCAATGCGAATGCGGTTGCCACCAACCTCTGTGTTATCCGCATCGACAAAGAACGCACTGCTATTCTGAAGCAACTGCCTTACTGATTATGTCGTCGTGCTCAGGGTTTACAGGCTGGGCACGATATTCTCTATGAATATCACTCTCTGCATTACGCTGTAATCCCGTTTTTTCAATGCCGGTAAATAATTCTGTATAAATGATATTTCAGCAGCGTGGTTTCTGGTGATTGTAATGCAATCATATTTGCAACTATTTTAATGTTTACCCTGTATGTTAATTAAAGACAAGCCGTTAACGCAGCTTCATCTTCTTAAATAAATATAATTTTTCTCTGTTTAAAGAATTGAATTAATCCAGTGGCACAGTATTTAAATAGACAACTCCCAAAATTAAATCCCCCTGCTCTCTATACCCCGCGCCTTTCCCCGAGAGGTGCGCGGTATAGATGCCGAACCGCTAACCGCAGGAATCCGTTATGCGCTTTACGATAATAACGACTAAACCCGGCCAACAGCCGCCGCAAACTCATTGTGATTTCTTTCCGCCTGGCGGCACCATTGGTCGTGGTGTGGATAATAATCTGGTGCTGCCGGATGACGATCGCACACTCTCCCGCCTGCAGGCGATTGTACACATCACGGCAAATGGCGAATGTCGCCTGACCAACCGTGGCAATGTGACGCGCGTGTTACTCAACGATATTCCGCTGGAACGCGGACGTCAGGTTGAGCTGCAGGATGGAGACATACTGGGCATCGATGATTACCAATTGCTGGTCAGCGATCTCAACAGTGCACAGCAACCGCAGAGTGAAAGAGCTGTTCCGCGTCCTGAGCCGGTGCAGCCCGTAGCACCCGCTCGCGAACCGGCAGCGGAAAAAGCCAGCACCACCGCCGCCATTCCCAGCGAAATCTGGGACAGCCTGGCGAAAGAGTTTTCGATTTCGGACGATCTCTCTAAACGTAAAGCTGCGCCAGAGATGCCTGAGGCCCACCCGCTGACCGCGCCCGCTCGTCCTGATCGAAATCCGGAAGATCCGCTGGCTCAGCTGATTAACGACGCGCCGCTGGATTATGGGCAGCAGCCAAAAAACAGCAGCCTGTTTGATGAAGGCGATGCGCTGTTTGGGCAGCAGAGTATTTTTGACGACCGGACGCCAAGCACGCTGTCTGCTCAGCAGAACACAGCGCCACCGCAGGCTGAAACGCCTGCCGCTGAACTTGATCCGCTAAGCCTGTTTGACGGCGAGAGCAGCACGGATGCGCGCAACCATGATGATCCGCTGGGTCTGATGATGGGCAACGCGGTGCCGCTGGCCCAGCCGGAGCTGACGACGCCGAAACCGGCCACGTTGCATGTGCCACCTCAACCGGTGGCAAAAACTGAGCCGATGGCCGCACGTTCATCGGAGCAGGATCCCGCCAGCCTGACCGACATGGATCACTCACCGCTGTTCAGCTTCGACGAATCACAGCATGAGACTCACAGCCAGCCTCACTCTGAGGCACAGCAGCAGTCGCCGCTGATTGACGAGGCGCTGCCCGGCCAGTCTGACGCGGTAAATCCACAGATCGATTACGGCGGAATTACGCTGCCCACGCCGCAGGCGGTACAGCGTACGCCATCCCCGACGCCGAAAGGGCGGTTGCGCATCGATCCCGTAGCTTCCGGTCGCCATCATGCCGCCGCTGCGCACCCGACGACACCCAGCGAAAGCAGCGGTGATGCCCTCAAGGGCGAACTACTGGATGCGTTGCTGGAGGGAATGGGTCTGCGCGACCTGCAACCGACGCCGCAATTTGACCGTGAGCAGATGCTGCAATTCGGACAGATGCTGAGCATGTTTTCTCAGGGTACGGTGGCGCTGCTCTCTTCGCGTTCGATCCTCAAGCGCGGGGTGAAGGCAGACATGACGGTGATCCTCGACGACGCCAACAACCCGTTCAAGCTACTGCCTTCGGGCAAAACCGTCTTAATGCAGATGTTTGGCAGCCGGATGCCGGGCTTTATGCCGCCGCGTCAGGCTGTGCGTGATGCGCTGATCGATCTGCAGGCGCACCAGCTGGGCATGATCGCCGGTATCCGCGCCATCATCGCCTCAATGCTGCAATCCTTTAATCCGGAGCAGCTGGAGGAGGAAGCGCGTCAGGCGGGATCGGTGTCACGTATCGGCCTGCCGGGCAGCCGTAAAGCGGCGCTCTGGGAGCATTTTGTTGAGCGCTACGGCGAGACGGCGGGCGAGATCGAAGACGATTTCCACACACTGTTCGGCGAAGCGTTCCTGCACGCCTATGACCTGGAAGTTAATCAGTACAAAGACTCACAAACCCACACGGATGACGCATGAATATCACTATTGCCTCGACGTCGAATCAGGGCGATCGCGCCAGTAACCAGGATCAGATCGGTGATGTCATCGGTAAGCGCTCGGCCTGCTTTGTGGTCTGCGACGGTGTGGCCGGGTTTCCCGGCGGGGACATCGCGGCATCGATTGCCCGCAGCAGCCTGCTGCAGTCGTTTGATGGCGATGCGCATCTCAATGCGCAGTCGATTCGTAACTACGTCAATCAGGCGAATCACGCCATCCGTCAGCAGCAGAAAGCCAGCAGCGAACACAGCCGGATGGGCACTACGCTGGTCAGCCTGTTCATTGACCGCGACTACCATCTGGCCTGCTGGGCCCATGCAGGCGACAGCCGCCTCTATCTGTTCCGTCGCGGCTATCTCTATCTCGTGACCACCGACCACAGCCTGGTGCAGCAGATGAAAGATGCCGGACATCGCACCGAAGGCATCAACAGCAATCTGCTCTATTTTGCGCTGGGGATGGGCGATGAGCAGCGCGACGCCAGCTACAGCGAGGTGGTCGGGATTGAAGATGGCGACGCCTTTTTACTCTGCACCGATGGTTTCTGGCACGGCGTGACGCTGGAACAGATGCAGCAGTCGCTGCACATGGTGAATACGCCGGAAGAGTGGCTGACGCTGATGCAGCAAATCATCAGGAACGATCAGCCGGATCAGGGGCAGCAGGATAATTTCAGCGCGCTGGCCGTCTGGATTGGATCACCTCAGGACACCACCTTGCTGCACTCGCTCTCTGAAGCGGCGCAGTTCTTCCCTCTGCGAGATTGAGAACGCCAACATGAAATATGGATTACTGGGTCTGGCTGCGCTGCTGCTCAGCACGCAGGCTTATGCTGAAAACTATCGCATCGTACAGTCCCCGGCACAGAAACTGGATGTCTGGATTGATGACGTAAAAAACAATCAGCTGTCGAGCTGGTGTAACAGCACCATTAACCTGCGCATCGTAACCCTGGGCGAAAAAAACGCCGCGGTTCTGAAAGATTTTCTGCCGCGCGTTGCCGGACTGATGGCGTCGCAGTGTAAACCGCTGCAACAGTTGCACTGGCAACTGACCGATGCGCAGGGGAGTGAAATCGCTACTGGCAGCGCCGCCCGTGCGCAGCAGTGGAAAACCGTGGTGACGCCGCCCGCGACTCAACCGGTCCAGCCGACGGCTACGGCGGTCCCCGCAGACGTACTGCGCAACGCTGCTCAGGCCGACACGTCGCCGTGGCTGCAATTCAGTCTGCTGGACGGCTGCCATTTCCGCACCTGGTGGCAGCACCCGGCACAGGGCAGCGCGCTGTTTGTTCCGGCAAATCAGGGGCTGATCTGTGGTTCTGATGGCTGGCTAAGTGGACACAGCCGACTGACGCAACAGGGTAACGGCGCACCTGCGGCAGTCGGCGTGACCTTCCTGCAGGGTTTTCCGGTGATGGGGTTGAGCAATCAGTCGCCCACTGCCGAACTGCACATCACCACGGTCAACAGTGAACGCATGGTGCTGAGCAATGAAAAATCCCCGGACAGCTGGCTGATTCTGCCGTTCAGCAACCGCTTTAACGGCTGGCAGGCAACGCGTCAGGTGGTAGTGCAGATGCCCGTCAGCGAAGCGGCCGATCAGAGTGCGCTGCAGGCGCGTCTGCAGGAAGTCCGTAAAGTCTGGTCGCCGTGGATCAGCGGCGATGCCGCGCTGAGCGTGCAGCTGGTGGAAAAACTGCATCCTGAACTGAAAGATCCCGCCGCTGCGGTCTACCGCACCCTTAACTGACGCAAAAGGAGTTTGCATGGAATCCTTACAACACCGCCTGGCCAGCGCCACCCTCGGCGAGACGCTCGCTGACGTGACCCGCCAAATTCAGGCGAATCCGGCGAATGCTGACCTGCGGGCCGCCTTTGTGCAGCTGCTCTGTCTTTCCGGCAACTGGGCGCGTGCGCAGACGCAGCTGCAATCCTGGCTGGCGTTAAGCCCGCAGGCGCAACCGACAGTTAATCTGCTGCAACAGGCGATCGCCGGTGAATTACAGCGTGACGCGGTGCTGCGTGGCGAGGCCGACCCGGTGCTGCCGGGCAGCGCCTGGCACTGGTGCGACACGCTGCTAGCCGCCTTGCAGGCCGAAACGGCGGGTGATGTCGCGCGCGGCAGCACGCTGCGGGCTGAAGCGCTTGAGCTCGCGGCGGCCAATCCCGGCACCGCAACGCAGCAGGCTCAGCCCACCGCATTCAGCTGGCTGATGGATGGCGACAGCCGTTTCGGGCCAGTGTGTGAAGTCATCAGTCAGGGCCGTTATTACTGGATCCCGTTTGCCGCCATTCGTGAGATGCAGTTTCAGGCACCCGCCAGCGTCACCGATCTGGTGTGGCGTCACACGCGTGTGCAGCTGGTTGATGGCAGTGAGCAGGTGTGCCAGATCCCGGCGCGCTATCCGCTGCGGGCTGAATCAGACGAGCGTTTTCTGCGCGCCAGCGTCACTGAATGGCAGCCGCTGGGCAACGATCCGGACCAGTTCATCGGTCAGGGGCAAAAAATGTGGCTCAGCGACAGCGCGGAATTTTCGCTGCTGAGCCTGCAGCAGGTCGCGTTTGACAGCGTTGAGTCCGCCGATGAGCCATGATTCAGGCGCGCAAAACGACGGCTATGCCCAACTGCATGGCGGCTTTCGCGCGCGTAAAAAACGTGATGCGTTAACCGCCCGCGACAAGCTGCAATCCTCGCTGCTGGATCGCCTGACCGACAACGCGCCGGATAAACAGCAGGAAGCGGACAACAGCATGCTGATCACTCACAGCACGCTGCGCCGCCACGTACTGCGCGATCTGCAGTGGCTGTTCAACACCATCAACAACGAAGCCCAGCAGGATCTGAGCGGCTTTGATCAGGTGCAGCGCTCTGTCTGGAACTTCGGTGTGGCACCGCTGGCCGGGCAGAACGTCTCCGATATCGAATGGCAGGATATGCAGCGCAAAATGACCAACGCCATTCTGCACTTCGAGCCGCGCATCCTGCCGCAGGGTTTACAGGTGCGCTGCGTCAGCGATCTCGGCTCGCTCAGCCTGCACAACGTGCTGTCGATTGAGATCAAAGGGCGGCTCTGGTGCGTGCCTTATCCGCTGGCGTTTCTGTTCCGCACTCAGGTTGATCTGGAGAGCGGCCATTTCGAACTACAGGATGCAGGGTAATCATGGACAGCAATCTGCTCGACTATTACAACCGTGAACTGGCCTACCTGCGTGAGATGGGGGCCGAGTTCGCTGCGCGCTACCCTAAAGTGGCAGGACGTCTTGGCATGCGCGGCATTGACGTGGCGGACCCCTATGTCGAGCGGCTGATGGAAGGTTTTGCCTTCCTGACGTCGCGCGTGCAGCTGAAGATGGATGCGGAGTTTCCGCGTTTCTCGCAGCGTCTGCTGGAGATGATTGCGCCATCCTATCTCTCGCCAACGCCGTCAATGGCGATCGCTCAGCTGACGCCGGACAGCCGCAAAGGCGACATCACCCAGGGCTTTCGCGTGCCGCGCGGCACCATGATGGAGAGCCAGAACCTGAAAAAAACCGGCGTGACCTGCAGCTACACCACCGCGCACGATGTGGTACTGCATCCGCTGCGCATCAGTGAAGCCAGTCTCGGCGGCGTGCCCGGCGATCTGCCCTCTGGCGAGCTGAAACTCGGCGGTCTGGGCGCGGTCAGTGCGCTGCGTATCCGCATCAGCTGCGAAGGGATCTCCTCGCTTAGCCAGCTCAGCGTGGACGATCTGATGCTGTTTCTCAGCGGCCCGGATATCCAGGCACTGAAACTGCTGGAGTTGCTGATGCAGCACCGGGTGGGCATCGTGCTGCAGTCGGTTGAGAAGCGGCCACAGCGTCAGGTGCTGACAGATGACGCGTTACAGCAGCAGGGCTTTGCGCCGGAGCAGGCGCTGCTGCCGGACGATCTGCGCAACTTTGACGGCTATCGTCTGTTGCAGGAGTATTTCGCCTTTCCGGCGCGCTTCCAGTTTATCAGTCTGAGCCAGCTGGCCCCGTTTCTGCGCCGCTGCGACAATGCCATGGCGTTCGACATCATCATTCTGCTCGACAAAGCGGACAGCGCACTGGAAAGCGTGGTTGATCACAGCCATCTGGCGCTGCACTGCACGCCTGTCATCAATCTGTTTCCGAAAACCGCCGAGCGCCTGAAGGTCAGCGACAGCCAGCATGAATATCATCTGGTGGTAGATAACATCCGTCCGCTGGATTATGAGGTGCACTCGGTGCAGCGGCTGTTCGCTACGGTAGAGGGCAAGCGCGAAGAGCAGGTTTTCCGTCCGTTCTGGAGCACCTTCAGCGGTGACCAGGGCGATTACGGTGCCTATTTTTCACTGCGCCGCGAACAGCGCACGCTGTCCGAGCAGGCGCAGCGCTACGGCACGCGCACCGGTTACATCGGCTCAGAAGTCTTTCTGTCGCTGGTGGATGAGCATCACGCGCCGTGGCACGACGAGGTGCGCTATCTCTCCGCCGACGTGATGTGTACCAGTCGCGATCTGCCGCTGATGCTGCAGCAGGATCAGGGTAACTTCGTGATGCCGGACTCCATTCCGGTATCGGAGCTGAAGCTGTGCAAAGGGCCGACGCCTCCGCGTCCGGCGCTGGCCGAGGGACTTTCCGCGTGGCGGCTGATCAGCCATCTGCAGATGAACTACCTCAGCCTGATGGACAGCAGCGACGGAGAAGGCGCGGCGGCGCTGCGTCAGCTGCTGAGCCTCTACGCCAACCTGGCGGAAGCGCCGGTCGCCCGTCAGATTGACGGCATCCGCCACTGCACGCTCAGCGCTGTCAACCGCCGCGTGCCGGAGCCGGGCCCGGTGGTATTTGCGCGCGGCGTCAGCATCACGCTGGAAGTGGATGAGCAGGCGTTTTCGGGGGCCAGCCCGTGGCTGTTCGGCAGCGTGCTGGAGCGGGTCTGTGGCCGCCTTGTGGCGCTGAACAGCTTCACGGAGTTCACCCTGAACAGCCAGCAGCGCGGAGAAGTGGGCTACTGGCCGCCGCGCATGGGCCGGAAAGCGCTGATATGAGTGGCGAAAAGGTGATTTCGCTGCCCCGGCTCACCCGTCTGCCGGATGATTTCTGGCAGCGGGTGATGGCCGCGCCGTGGCGCTACGATCTGTTCCAGCTGCTGCGGCGGCTGGATGCGCAGGGCGGTCAGCGCTATCCGCTGGGCCGTGCGCCGCTGCCGAAGTTCGAATCGGTGCGCATCGGTCAGACACCGTCACTGGCGTTTGCGCCCGCCACCGTCGCCAGCGCCACGCCGCGTGACGAGGCGGGACGTCATGAGCTCTCCATCTACAGCTTCGGCCTGTTTGGCCCCAACGGCCCGCTGCCGACCCATCTGACCGAATATGTGCATGAACGTATCGTGCATCATCAGGATCACAGCCTCTCGGCGTTTGCTGACCTGTTTCACCATCGCGCTACGCTGCTTTTTTATCGTGCCTGGGCCGATGCGCAGCCGACCGTGTCGCTGGATCGCCCCGACGACAGTCGCTTCCTGAACTATCTCGCCTGCCTGGCGGGAATCGGTTTACCGGCCCAGCAGCAGGCCAGCTCGCTCAGCCTCCATGCCCGGCTGATGCTGGTGGGCCATCTCAGCCGCCACGGCCACGATGCCGAAGGGCTGGTGCGCATTCTGCGCCACTACTTTGGTGTGCCGGTCAGGCTGACGCAGAACCTGCCGCACTGGCTGACGCTGGACAGCCGCGATCAGGCCCGCCTGGGCGCGGGACGCCATATGCCCCGGCTGGGCGCTTCTGCGTTTCTCGGCGTGGCGGTGCGCGACGTGCAGCACCGTTTTCGCCTGCACCTGGGACCGCTCAGCGCCGCGCAATATGCCCGTTTTCTGCCCGATGCCCCCGGCGCGCGTGAAGTACGCGACTGGGTGCGTCACTACCTCGGCATCGAAATGCAGTGGGATCTCAGCCTGATCCTGGCCGCTGACGAGGTGCAGGGTGTGGCGCTGGGTGGCACTGCCCGACTTGGCTATACCAGCTGGCTGGGGCATGCGCCGCAGCCGCAAGATCGTGAAGATTTTATGTTTGAGGTTGAGGCTGCTTCGCGCTAGCCCAGCCGATTTCCCTGTTACACAGCCTGCGTCTTTCATTGAAGAGAGCCCCCTATGTCAGAAATCAGCCGTGCCGTGCTATTCGGCAAACTGGATACGCTGTTATTTACCTCGCTGGAAAGCGCCACCGCCTTTTGCAAACTGCGCGGCAATCCCTATGTTGAGCTGGTGCACTGGCTGCATCAGCTGATGCAGCAGCAGGATGGCGACTTACAGCAGGTCATCACACATTTTTCACTGGATGAAAAGGCCCTGACTCAGGACATCGTTGCCGCGCTGGATCGCCTGCCACGCGGTGCCAGTGCGGTCTCCGACCTCTCCGAGCATATCGACAGCGCCGTTGAACGGGCGTGGGTTTACGCCTCGCTGAAATATGGCGCGACCCGCATTCGCGGCGGCCATCTGCTGATCGGCATGCTGAAAACCTTCAACCTGGCCAGCGTGCTGAAAGGTATCTCCGGTCAGTTCAGTCGCGTCAACGCCGATGCGCTGCTGGCCGAGTTCGACACGCTGCTCGGCAACAGCAAAGAAGCGCAGCAGGCGCTGAGCGCACCGGCGGATGCTGGCGGCGCACCGCCCGCCGCCAGTGGCAGTACGCTGGCACAATATGCGCAGGACCTGACGGCGCGTGCCCGTGAAGGCCGCATTGATCCGGTAACCGGACGTGACGACGAAATCCGCCAGATGGTCGATATCCTGATGCGTCGCCGCCAGAACAACCCGTTGCTGACCGGCGAAGCGGGCGTCGGCAAAACCGCGGTGGTCGAAGGCCTTGCGCTGCGTATCGCGGCGGGCGATGTGCCTGCGCCGCTGCGCGATGTGCAGCTCTGGCTGCTGGACATCGGCATGCTGCAGGCGGGTGCCGGCATGAAAGGGGAGTTTGAAGCGCGACTGCAGGCGCTGATCAATGAGGTGCAGTCCAGCCCGACGCCGATTGTGCTGTTTGTTGATGAGATCCACACCCTGGTCGGGGCAGGCGGTCAGCAGGGCACCGGTGATGCCGCCAACCTGCTTAAACCGGCGCTGGCGCGCGGACAGTTGCGCACCATCGGCGCGACCACCTGGGCGGAATACAAAAAGTACATTGAGAAAGATCCGGCGCTGACCCGTCGCTTCCAGACCGTGCAGGTGCAGGAGCCGGATGAAGCCAAAGCGATTCTGATGCTGCGCAGCACCGTCAGCGCGCTGGAGAAACATCATCGGGTGCTGTTGCTGGATGATGCGGTCAGTGCGGCGGTGAAACTGTCGCATCGCTACATTCCGGCGCGCCAGCTGCCTGACAAAGCGGTGGCGCTGCTGGATACCGCCTGCGCCCGCGTGGCAGTTAGCCAGGGCGCGCAGCCCGCGGCGCTGGAAGATTGTCTTCACCGTCTGGCGGCGCTAGAGATTGAAGCGGAGATCATCGAACGTGAAATCCGGGTGGGCCTGGGCGACGCCACCCGCCAGCAGGCGATTGCAGCGCAGCGCACTGCGCTGGAAGCCGAGCGGGAAGCGCTGCAACAGCGCTGGCTGCAGGAGCGCGAACTGGTCGAGACACTGATTGCGTTGCGCGCCCGCTGTGTGACAGAAGAGGATGCGGCGCTGCGTGAACAGCGTGATGCGACGCAGCAGCAGCTTACTGCGCTGCAGGGCGACACGCCGCTGCTGTTTGCCGCCGTCGATGCGGGCGTGGTGGCTGCCGTGGTCTCGGACTGGACCGGCATTCCGCTGGGCCGGATGGTGAAGAATGAGATCGACGCGGTGCTGAATCTGGCCGATACACTGAACCAGCGGGTCATCGGCCAGCGTCACGGTCTGGATCTGATCGCCAGACGGGTACGCACCTCGCGCGCGCGTCTTGATAATCCCAACAAGCCGGTGGGCGTGTTTATGCTTTGCGGGCCTTCCGGCGTCGGTAAAACCGAGACCGCGCTGGCGCTGGCCGAGTCGCTGTACGGCGGCGAGCAGAACATCATCACCATCAATATGAGTGAGTTTCAGGAGGCGCACACCGTTTCGACGCTGAAAGGCGCACCGCCGGGCTACGTCGGCTACGGCGAAGGCGGCGTGCTGACCGAAGCCGTTCGCCGTCGCCCCTACAGCGTGGTGCTGCTGGATGAGATTGAGAAAGCCCATCCGGATGTGCATGAGCTCTTCTTCCAGGTGTTTGATAAAGGCTGGATGGAGGATGGCGAAGGCCGGCACATCGATTTCCGCAACACCATCATCATTCTGACCTCCAATGTCGGCACGCAGTTAATTAGCGCGATGTGTGCCGATCTTGAACTGATGCCCGATCCCGATGCTCTGAGCACCGCGCTGCGTAAGCCGCTGCTGGAGGTGTTCCCGCCTGCGCTGCTGGGACGCCTGCTGGTGGTGCCGTATTACCCGCTCAGCGACGCGATGCTGGCGGAGATTGTGCGGCTGCAGCTGGCGCGCATTGTGCGTCGTCTGGCCGAGAACCACGGCATTGAGGCGCAGATCGACGAGTCGGTGGTGAGCCAGATTGTGCAGCGCTGCACCGAAGTCGAGTCGGGCGGTCGCATGGTGGATGCCATCCTCACCAACACGCTGTTGCCACAGATGAGCCAGATCCTGCTGAGCGCCCACGCCCGTGATGAACGCTATCGTCGCGTCGATGTGCGTTGTGAGCAGGGTGAATTTGTCTGCCAGTTCGCGGTTTAAAGCCTGGCTATCAGAGAGTAATCGAATATGTCGGAACATGATCAACCCCTGAATGTCCCCAACGCCTTGCCGCTGGGTTACCGCTTCAATGAGTTTGAAATCAAAGAGGTCATCGGCGGTGGCGGCTTTGGCATCGTCTATCGCGCCTGGGATCACCAGCTGGAACGTGATATCGCCATCAAAGAGTTTATGCCCGCCTCACTGGCGGTCCGTAGCGATGATCTGAATCTGGTGCTGCGCAGCGAACGGTTCAGCAAAACCTTTCACGCCGGACTGAATAGCTTTATTCAGGAGGCGCGTCTGCTGGCGCGCTTTAACCATCCGAACCTGCTGCACGTGCTGCGTTTCTGGGTGCAGAACGACACCGCCTACATGGGCACGGTGTTCTACAGCGGCACCACGCTCTCGAACTTCAGCGAACGAAATCCGCAGTCGGTAAATGAGGCCTGGATCCGTCGCATGTTGCCACCGCTGCTGGGCGCGATCAAAACCATCCATGAAGCGGGCTATCTGCACCGCGATATTTCGCTGGATAACGTCCAGATTCAGAGCAGTGGCGAGCCGATCCTGCTGGACTTCGGGTCGGCGCGTAAAACTATCGGCAATCTGTCGGATGAGAGCGAGACGATGCTGCGTCCCGGCTATGCACCGATTGAGCAGTACAGCGACAACGACGAGAGCGAGCAGGGCGCATGGACCGATATCTACGCGCTGGGCGCGGTGCTGCATACCCTGATCACCGGTGCGCCACCGCCGGTCAGCGTGGTGCGCAGCATCGAAGATAACTACCAGCCGCTGGTGCAGCGTCGTATTGCGGGCTACTCGACGGCACTACTCAGCGCCGTCGATCGTGCGCTGGCGCTGAAACCGGAAGATCGTCCGCAGAGCATTGATGATTTTGCTGCGCTGATGGCGCTGCCGGAACGTGAACCGGAACCGCTGCTCAGCGCAAAAATGAGCGGACCGGGCACCATGCTGGTGCCGATTGAAGAAGAAGAGGAGGTCATCAAACCCGCCTCTAAACTGAAAACGCTGCTGGGACACCGCTTTGCACTGCCGGGCCTGGTTGCCGCTGGCGTGCTGGTCGGCCTGGGCGCCGGTCTGCTGATGTCACGCGGCAACGAGCAGTCACCGCCGGATGAGATGGCGCAGAACAGCGCACCTTCCGCCGCTGTCGCGCCGGTTAACCAGCCGGTTGCCGCGCCTCCGACTCAGACTGAGGCCCCGCCGGATACCGTTGCCAGCACTCCGGCTCAGACGTCTGAGCCCGCGCAGACCGCCGCGCGTGAACCTGATCCACAACCGGCACCACCGCCCGCTCCGGTCGCCCAGGTCTATATCCGTCTGCAGCAGGGTGAACGCGTTCAGGTGAACGGTCAGCCGCAGGCGCTGGTGCCGGCGGTGAATGGCTTCGCCACGCTGCAGCTGGCGCCGGGCAACTACACCTTCGCCATCAGCGGCCAGAGTGGCACCCGCGAACAAACGCTGAACATCAGTGAAGAAGGTGTCTGGTTGCTCGATCCACACAGTTAATAGTCAGGGATTACTTATGTTCTCACGCATTACTGCACAGCTGCCGGCGGACGGCCTGCTGTTCCATACGCTTAAGGGCACCGAGACGCTGTCCCGTCCGTTTGTGCTCACCGCTGAACTGCTGGCCACCGACGCGCGCATCGACCGCCACGCCCTGCTGGGGAAGCCGGTGACGTTTACGCTGCCGACCGACGGGCTGATGAACGCGCTGAGCCCGCGCTACCTTAACGGCAAAATCACCCGGGTGGCGGTGCGCAGCCAGGAGCTGAGCGGCACCCGCTACGCGGTCTATGAGCTGACGGTCGAGCCTGATCTGTGGCCGATGAAGCGCGACCGCAACCTGCGCATCTTCCAGAGCCAGACGGTGCCGCAGATTGTGCAGACGCTGCT
>NZ_JAALFW010000019.1:0-53463 GCF_011800485.1 Pantoea sp. EKM20T
ATCAGATGCCACCGACAGAATATGAAAACCAGTATTATCAACGGCTCGGAAGTGTCTAGATTATCCGTGGCGATTCACTGCCTGGATCTTTCAACAGTTACTGATGAGCAGCTCCGGTGCATTATCGTACGTGATGAAGGTGGCTTACCTGCAGGTTGTGGTGCTTTGCTATTTCATGAAAATGGCTCAGCTGAGATTAAGCGGGTTTATATTCGACCGGAATATCGGCGTAGGAAGCTCGGAGAACAGATAGTCAGCGCAATCGAGACGATTGCTTCAGAAAAGAATTTGAGCCTATTGCAGCTTGAAACAGGGATTCACCAGCAAGCGGCTATAGCACTTTATCGTAGATGCGGTTATGAGATATGCAATTCATTCCCACCTTATGCAACAGATCCGTTGAGTGTTTTTATGTGCAAAAAACTTCCTTAACTTCATGTTTTTATGTTGCTAAAGGGTGTAGATGCAAAGTTATAATGTCCGCACCACCACCTATGAACAGGCTATCTGGTTTTATCGGAGAGGCTTTTTCATTGAAGGTGATGTGTGAGCCACAAAGCCATTCCGTTCATAAAACGGTATCGCCTGCTGTCCGGCATCAAGGAACACGAAGTTCATATCCCTGCTTTCTGATTCAGTGGTGGCAAAATCCAGCAATTTTTTCCCTATCCCTGTGCTTCTTAAAGCCTCATCTACGATCAAATCATCAATATGGAGATGTGATCCTCTGGCCAGAGTATGAACGGGACGGAAACCCATCAAGCCAAGCATTTTTTCATTGCCAAATGCGCCAACAAGTTCATAACCGTTCAACGTCTGAATTCTGACGCTTTCGATAAATTTTTCTTTGGAAATGTTCCGTAGCTGTGAAATCAGACTGTAAGCATGATCCCATTCTAGCGGCAGTAACTTTCTGATTGAAATGTTCATAGTGCCTTCATTTCCATATAGGTTTCTGATTTTATAAGCTTATGAGCAATGATCCGCAACAGTGAAGTTATGTTTAACGTATTAGAACATTCAGTTGCCATAAGTGAAACGTCTGCTCCTCGCTCATAGCGGACCTTCCGGAGCGTAGGTCCGCTTTGTGCCTGAAGCCTGCTCTCTCCGCATCATGATATGTTGATCAATTGCGGCAGTTCACCTGCACCTTTCTGAGTGACCTCCCGCATGTTCATTCCGTTCGTCAGTAATTTTGCAGGCAACTTAGCTATAATTTGTTAAGCGGAAAGAAGATCTTAAAAGGAGGCACTGACAATGACTGTTTCTATAGGTGTGCTTGCAGGAATGGGACCCCGCTCCACAGCCCCCTTCGTTGATATGCTGGTGACAGAGTGTCACATCGGGTACGGAGCGAAATATGATATGGATTTTCCTAAAATGCATATTATCTCGTTGCCGACACCTTTCTGGCCTGGCAAGAAAGTTGATGATAATGCGATGATCGCAACCCTGCAGCAGGGTATTGCCGAACTCGTCAGGGCCAAAGTGAGTCTGATAGCTGTTCCCTGTAATCTTGCGCACTGCTACTTTGCCGAAATGAAGGCGGTGAGCTTCGCTATTCCACTTCTGCATATCGCAGACAGTGCACTTGAGTCACTGCCTGCAGAAGCAACCAGGATTGCTGTACTGGCTACGGAACCTACACTGGAAGCGAGTTTTTATCAGGAGCGGATAGAAGCTTCTGGCAAAGAGATTATTGATTCACCTCTGCTTCGTGAGATGACCACATCGCTAATTGGACGGGTTAAAAAGAAAGGTTTTCATGACTCTGGTGTACAGTCAGAGTGGATGAATTTAATGTCTGTAGTGGCAATTCTTAAGGTGGAGGCTCTCCTTATTGCCTGTACAGATCTTAGTCCCCTGATAACAGAAAACACTTTCAGCTTTGTTATCGTGGATACGGCTGCAAGCCTTTCCAGTGCGACCATTAAAAACTACAGACGTCTGTCCGGGAAAATTACAAGCGACACCCATAATACCGGCTAACCTGATGTCCGCTCTTCGCTCAAAGCTGCCAGTCAGTTCCTTTGATTTCCTGAAGAAGTTTAAGCCGCCGTTCTGCATGCCTGGTCAGAAACGCAGTGTGTCCAGAGCGGCGCGGATTTACCTGTAATTGCTCTGATTTGCCTGAAAGTGGTTTGGTTATGTCAGTGCTGTATCCCGGCAGGCGTTCCTGAAAAGTGGTTCAGTGGACAGAAAATGCGGTCTATCCATGACGTGACTATATCAACGCACTGGGTCTCTGAGACAGAGATGGTGCGTGACTTTTTCTATGCCCGTCAAAGCAACAAAGCCAGCTCGTTCATAGAAAGTGAATGCCGATTGAGGAGCGTTTGTGTTGATAAAATCAAACCAGTGGCCAGAATCCTTAAGTATCTCACTGAGCAGAGCGCTGCCAACCTGCCTTTTTCTCCATCCTGAGTCTACATAGAGATGTCGCAGACGTCCGATGCCAGTTTTTAGTGTAAACGGGTCGATGTTGAGTCCACACACGCCAATGATTAATCCATCTACAGAAGCCCCAATTAGTTTTTCTCCGGGTCTGTCAAAGCGGTTATGTCCGCTAAGCCAGTTGTCTTCCAGTCGGCGTAACATGTTAAACCCTTCAGCCATGCTCTGCGATCTTAACTCAGTAAATCCTGGGCTGTCCGGGGTGACGCTTGTGAGTTGGATATTCATGATTCTTCCAATGATTTCAATCTGCATAGTCAGGACAGAATTATGATTGTGTCCAGTATGACAATGGCACTCTCATACTTCCTACTGCCATCAATGCTCGCTTTGTGCCAAAAGCGGACAAAAATTATTGGGAGATTATGGACGCTGGTTCAGCCGGCGCATTGAGATGAACATCACACTGAGGGCCAAAGCATTGTATCTGCTGGCAGGCAGGCTTAACGCTGAGGCAATTGTGATAAACGTGCATGTTATGCAGTCTGACATTAAAGACGGTGTCCATATGGATACCGTAATCGGCATTGTCATGCACCTCCAGACCGCTCATATAAACGTTGATCAGGTGCGAACCCCGAATGCCGTGCCCGCGTGGGCTGGCATAATAACCTCCGCTGTTTTTTCCGGTCTGGATTAGACGAACATCTGCGACGCGGCGAAGGTAGATGTTGTGAAAATAGTCCTTGTCAGTGTTGCCATTGTTATGCAACTTCAGATCCGTCGCCATGACATGACTGGCGCCTTTGATATGGATCCCATCGCTGCTGTTCTCCACCTCAACGTTCTGAAGAGTAATATCATTACAGCCGGTTTTTTCATCGGCGGTCGGGTCTCCGCTGCAGTTAAAAAAGAGACCAATCTGATTATTCCTCAGATCCTGACTGTCAGCCCGTTGGTCAATAGTGCCGACCAGTTTCACATCCTTTATCGTGACGTGGCTGGCGGCAGTGGTATAGAGCAGCGGCGCATTAATGGTGCTCCTCACCGCAGGACTCCAGGTGATAACCGTACCCGGCCCCGTGCCTTGAAGTGCCACATTGCTGCTCAGCAACAGGCTGCTGGCCTGAAACCAGGTACCTTTACCGAGCAGTACCGTGCCGCCACCGGCGACCTGCTTAATGCATTCAGACAGTTTTTGTGAAGATGAACACGCCACCGTGCCAGCAGCAACTGCAGCGGGGAGGTAACATGCCAGCATGAAACCAGCGATAAAACTGACATTGCGTAAAAGGGCTTTCAAAGTAATTTTGCTCACAGTTAACTTAAGAACAGAGGGAGAGGTCAACACTGACAGAGATCATCTCAGAAGGAGCCGGATCCCCAGATACCCCATCACCAGCCCACTCGCTTTATCCAGCCGGGATTTGTATTTCATATAGGTGAGACGTGGCTTTTCAGCCGATAACAGCCATGCCACCAGGCCATACCAGACTGCATCAATGAAGAACGCCATACCGGGCAACAAAAGATAAAGATAGGGCGAGATATGCTGACTGAGCAGCGCAGCAAAAATACTGCCAAATACAATTGCTGTATTCGGATTACTGAGCTGAGTCGCCATACCGGTAAGAAACGCGCGGCCCGGACGGTGTGCGTTTTCGCCTCCCAGGCTCAGATCCAGGCTGTTGCCCGTTCTGAAAAGCATGCCACAGCCAAGCCAGAGAAGGTAAACCCCACCGGCGGTTTTAAGCGCGGCATACAGCCAGGGAACCAGCTCCAGCAGAGAGTGCAGCCCGGCCAGCGCAATGACTGAGAAAATCATGCATCCCACGCCCATGCCTGCGGCGGCGGACAGCGCACTGAGGCGAGATGAGACTACGGCAGTACGTACTATCATGATGAAGCTTGGCCCGGGACTCATGGCGCCTACCAGGATAGCGCCGGCTATCGTCAGAAGGGCGGCTGGCGATTCAGTCATAGTGTTACCTGCACTGTTAGTTTCAGAATTGCCTCTTTTGAGCAGGATAATCTGCGCAAAAGACGATCATTGATGGCTCTGGTTGTAACGCCCGGCCAGTTTGTCCAGGAATGTGAACAGAGCCTGGTTCATCTCCCGGTAATCATGTGCACGCAGTTGTGCAGGCGTATGGACAAAGCGGTATTCACCCGCCCGGCCCAGATCCTTTTCGGAGTGGGCAATAAGCAGTTCGACTACTTCCGGTGTCAGCTCCATGTGGCACTGGAAACCGAACACCAGATCGCTGTAGGCGACGATCTGACGCGGGCACCCTTCACTGTGGGCGATGACCGTGGCATCAGGCGTCAGCCCAGGCATATCGTTATGCCAGTGACCGACCTCAAGCGTGTGTCCGAAATGTGAAAACAGCTCATGCTGTTGCCCTGCCTGCGTCAGAGAGACAGGAAACTTGCCGATCTCTTTTTCCGGGCTGTGTGCAAAAGAAGCACCGAGCGCCTCACCAATGAGCTGGGAACCCAGGCAGATGCCAATAACGGCTTTACCTGCGCGCACAGCGGATGCGATGACCGCCTGCTCAGCCTTTGCATCAAAATGCGGGCACTCTTCAGGGGTGGTTGCCGGGTCCTGTGGACCGCCCATAACAATCAAAAAATCGATGTCATCCACGCTGGACGGTAGAGCCTCACCTTCATAAACTCGTGAATAGGTGACGTGATTACCTTTGCCTATGGCCCAGGACTCATAAGCGCCGGGAGCCTCAAAACTTTCATGGATGATGAAATGCACGTGCATTTAAATATGCTCCTGTAATGCTTATGTTAACCTTAATTTTTCAAGTTTCACCCTGTCGGGATGTTATGAATCGGGTGAGTCCAACTAAGATAACTGCAGGAACTAAATTTGAAATGCCAGGTAGCATAGATAAAGCGCCAAGACATGATGAAGCGACGGGATGGTCTAGCACCGCCATCAGCTATCAACGCGGAGAGACCGATCCTCCTCATCATCATATTGAAGGACAGCTCTTATTTGCTACCAGGGGCGTTATGTTGGTCGAAACAGAGGGCAATCGTTGGGTGATCCCCCCTCAGCGGGCATTATGGCTACCGCCTCTGCAGATTCACAGCTACAATCTGCTATCCCACACCGACTTACGGGCCATTTATTTCAGTAGCAGTCTTATCGAAGAATGCCTGAATTTTACTAAGAGTCGCCAGGTGCATGTGATTACAGCCACCGCACTGGTGAAAGAGCTGATAGCCGGGCTTTTCAATGCCGACTACACTGGACCGAGCCAGCGTAAAATGGCGCTGTTAATTTTAGAAATTCTCAGTGAGGCAAAGCCTTTGACCGCGGAGCTACCTATGCCGCATGATGAGCGCTTAAACAGGGCAACCAAAGAGTTACTGGTCAGTCACCGCTGGGAAGCATCTCTAAGCGATCTGGCCCATATTGCCAATATGTCTGAACGCACCTTCTCGCGAATGTTTATTAAGGATACGGGCTTCAGCTTCAGAACCTGGAAGCAAAGAGCAAGAATTTGTGCGTCATTAGATCTCCTCGCCAATGGCATCTCAATTAAGCAGGTCTCCTACCAACTGGGCTTCTCATGTCCGGCTGCATTTACCGCTGCATTTCGTTCCATTCTGGAATTAACACCACGCAATTTTCTTCTTTAGCACATGGCCAATGTCCGCTTTTCGCTCAAAGCAGCCAGTCGATGCGCTAACATCACGTTTTCAATCAGTCACCGTTTACTGCGCTGGCGAACGTGTGCGTAACCCCCGCGATGTCTGTTCCTCTGGGCTTCCTTTCTTCCCATAATCTGCCGATTGGCATGCAGTTCTGTGCAGGATTTAATCAGGAGAATTTATTGCTGGCACTGGCGGGTCAGCTTGAAAGCGCTTATCCGTGGCAGACAAGAAAACCAGCGGGGAGAGGCGACCGGCTCATAAAGTCACCTGGAAAACTTTAGCTCAATGCTCACGGTTGACATGACTCTCCGTAACAGGCATACCACTTTGTCAGTTTTGCCGTTAGCGAACAGGTGAACAACCGGGAACTTACGCTATCGAACAATCTGATATTGTGAGTATTTGCGCTCGTCGTCAGAAGCGGAATAATATCGATATCGGTGGTTTTAATCTGCGGAAGTAACAACTCAGGGCTGAAAGAGCAGGAGATTAATATGCAATCAGTTCACCTCATGGGTGATGGATACGAACCTCATGTGACACAGGAGGAAGGTAAACTGACCTACTTATTGCCTGTTGATTCTGGTTTTATCAGCTATGAATTTGCCTTTGAGATCAGCCGGCACGATCTGGACATTCTGCTTTCCGATGATTACAGACGTGCCGTGCTCGAAATTACTGCGCATACCTTGCTCCAGCGTTCGACGCTAAAAGGCTATGACCGCTTTACCCAGAAAGACTTCGATAAACTGGTCACAAATACCCTTCACTCCACACCCGATTTCCTGCAAACATTTATTTCTCAGATAAGCCATGAACATCACATTGTTATTGAGCATTACGTGAAAGAAATTATTGACCGGCGTTCTGCCTCACAATGAATACAATGAGTACTAAAGAACACATTTAAACTTTTTGAAGTGAAAGCGACTGTCCCTTCAGGTGGGATATAAAGTGCAAAACAGTGTCCTGCGATAGCTCTACACCTGAACATTCAGATAAAAGAGAGGTTTTACAGAGTGAGTTGTGAGTTCTGTCAGGATCTATGTGTTAAATACGTTATACGGGAACCTCGTCAGTTGAGCCTGGCAATACGTATTGCACATAACGCAGTTAAAGAAGAGATCATTTCCGAAGTTTCAACCATCAATAACTGGAATCAGTACACCTTTTCTGAATGTGCTGAACAGATGATTTGGGGCGATATCGTTGATTACCATTTTGCATGTAATCATTGCGGAACCTCGTTCGTGCTGGGAGCTGAAACCTATCATGGCAGTGGGGGTTACTGGTCTCCCGAAAGTGAAAAACCAACAGAAATAATAAACTGAGGCAATGAATTGCCTTAAGCGGAGTTCCGCGAAGTCACTCAGGCCAGTTCATCACAGACGTTTGAATGAATTCAGTAGCCTGTCTCGCACATAGATGTTGGTCATCAGCTACAGACTTCTTTTTGAGCCTGAAACAGAAAATCTTTCTGCTGTGGCGCGCGGTTTCAGAATATTAGGCGGGTTAATCAGGCGTTCAGGAAATGTATCCTTGCGGGAACAGGCGGCAAAGCGTTAAACGTAAGATCCATTACCTTCAAATCCGGAAGGTCATACCAGCAATCATATGCATCGACTAAGGCTCTTCTGACTCAAAAAACTGATACGACCCATCACGTCGGGCTTTGGCCTGGTACATCGCTTTATCCGCGTTTTCGAATAATATTTTGGCCGATGCCGTCCCAAAGCGGGCAAGGCTGATACCGATAGCCGCGCCAATGCGCACATCCATATTATCAATGGCGAATGGCGCGTGCAGACTTTCAATAATACGCAGGGCAATGGCAGCGGCTGTATCGCGATTTCTGCACTTTGCCGCCACAACAAATTCATCTCCGCCCAGTCGCGCCAGTGAGTCGCCCGGACGCATACAGCGTTGCAGCCGTTCACTGACCTGCTGCAGCAAGGCATCCCCTGTCGCGTGGCCCATCAAATCGTTCACCGCCTTAAAGCCATTCAGATCGATAAACATCACCGTCGTATAGGCCTCATCATCCACCTTCGCCAGCATGCGCCCGACCTGGTCGTTGATCCAGGTACGATTATGCAGCCCGGTCAGCGTATCCAGCGTTGCCAGCTTCTCCAGATTGCGCATCCTCTCTTTGTCTCGCGTAATGTCGCGCGACACCAGAACTGCACCGATATTTTTGCCGGTAGAGGGATTGATGACGCCACAGGCTTTGGTGCCCAGAATGATGTAGTGGCCGTCACGATGCAGCTTGCGCACCTCAACGACGTCCGGCAGCACTCCCCCGTTGAAGATGCAGGCCAGAGCTTCAGAGGCGGGGCCGCGGTCATCGGGATGCAGGAAATCCACCACCAGCTGACCGACAACTTCTTCGGCTGTCCAGCCAATCATTTCGCTATAAGAGGGCGAGATTGAAACGTACCGGCCATCCGCGTCGCAATGGGCAATCAGATCGGTGCTGTTTTCAATTAACAGACGATACTCTGCCGCCGTGCGCAGCGCATCTTCCAGCGCTTTACGCTGTCCGGTCACATCAAGAATGAAGCCGTTATACTGCAGACGGGACGTGCCAGGCTGGCGATCCGGCAGGCCAGATACAATAACCCGACGCGTCTTGCCATCCAGACAATGGATCGGCACTTCAATATGAAAAGGCGTCAGGAAATCAAGCGCTGCGGTCAGTTGCAGCGCGATCTTTGCATCGTCGTCGGCCTGTGCCAGTCTCAGCCATGAACTCAGCGTCACACCCTTCAGTTCAGGCATCAGACCAGCAGGGCTTTCCTGACTGGCGACGCAGATACCCTGGGCATCTGTAGACCAGACAGCGGTAAAAGAGGGTTTGATCATTGTGTTCATGGCGGCCGACTCCGACGTAGCTGACGATATTAAACAGGCTCAATACTCGTCGCTACAGACCTGATTATAACCGTTAATGTCCGCCTGTAGCTGAAGGAGGATCCGGAGACAGGTTCACCATTGCGAGAATACCCGCCATTGACGGCGGCTGACGCTGCGCTTGTCCGTCTGCAGCTGCTGAGGTGCCGCCCTGCCCGCACAAAAGTGAGCGAACCCGGGATTCAGTGTCAGAAGTACGAGCCAGTGTTTATCGGCCGATCGGGCCAGAATCTTTAATGATGCCACCTCTGCCAAAAGCGCTGGGGTATGATTATGTTGATTAATAGCAACCGGATAATCAGGCGTAAAATCACCTTACTGTTTTAGTCGTCTCAATACCTTTTTGCAGCCCGCAGCAAACGCAGGCTGCAACGGTCAGCTGACCAGACCTGGATCAGTCTGCCGTATGTGTGTGATAGATCTTGCTGACCACGGTCCAGCGATCGTTCACTTTCAGCAGGTTAAAAAAATCAGTGAAACGGAAACCAGAAATGTCGTCAGTGTCGATGCGGGCACTGGCGGCAGTCCCAACAATATCTACGCGCACGATAGCCGCTTTTGCTTCGGGTGAAGGACGGAATGCGGTGTCGATGGTGTCAAACAATCCCTGAATTGGACCGCCGCTGAGGTTGCCGTCACTGTCGAGACCAAAAATGGTCGCCCTGTCGCTGAAAGCGGGCTTCATGAGCTCACTTTTCGCCTGCTTTCCTCCCTCGTTATACTGATTCAGCACTGCCACGATGGCGTTATAGTCCTGTACATAGGTCGTGTTATTCATCTGTTTTCTCTCCGTTCTGATTAATAAGGTATCCCTTCAGACACCCCGCTTTTGGGTGATATTTTCTGACACAGACACGTACCGACTCAGCGCGACATCAGCCTGCCGGGGGAGAGCAGGCGGGATAAAAGGCGAGCCACTGTGTCGATTTAATTCTGTAGTGAGCACTACGTAATAGTATTATTGTATAGTGATCACTATGTAATGTGTCAAGAGAATGATTGAGGCCGTCTATGAAAATACCTGACCAGCCTGCTGCCACTGAAAAGCCGAAAGGCCGGCCACGAAGCTTTGACCGTGATAAAGCGTTGCTGAAGGCGCTGGATCTGTTCTGGCGCAAAGGTTTTGAGCCAGCATCGGTTGCCGAACTTTGCGCCGCCATGGAAATCAACCCACCCAGCCTCTATTCCGCCTTTGGCAATAAAGCAAAACTTTTTCTGGAGGCCGTGAACTACTACGAAACGAAGTACTGGAAAGCGACCTGGCTGCGGCTTGAGGAGATGCAGGATATTGGTGAAGCGATTGACGGTTTCTTTAGCGAAGCAGCCGATATTCTGCTCTCCCCTTCAGCGCCCTGCGGCTGCATGGTGGTGCTGGCAGCCATCAATGTTTCAGCAGAATCGACGGATGTTATCAGGGCGGTTAGCGTTCTCAGGCAGGAAGGAAAAGATCTGTTTGAAAAAAGGCTGGTCAGAGCGGTTCAGGAGAAGCAACTGCCCGCAGATACCAACACCGTCGCGCTGGCTACCGTTCTGAATACGCTGCTGGAAGGCATGTCGATAGAGGCGAAAGACGGTGCGACGCTTCAGAGCCTGAAATTGATCGGGCAGCACGCCACCCGACTGCTTCACCCGCTCACAATCAGAAACTGAAAGCATGAAAAAGGTCAAAAGTTACTAGACGACCGGTCAGTTTTTCACTAGAGTGTGCACATTATGAAAAGAAACGTGACAGATATGCGGCAGCACATCATTGATGTGGCCAGGGCGATCATTACTCATAAGGGCTACAGCGCCGTCGGGATTTCCGAGATTGTAAAAGCGGCGGATATCCCAAAAGGCTCGTTCTATTACTACTTTCCGTCGAAGGAAGCGTTTGCAGAGGCGCTGCTGGAGCACTACTTCAGCCACTATTTGCTGGAAGTAGAGCATCAGCTAGGCGGAACAGGAACGGCGAGAGAGCGACTGCTGCGCTATTTTACCTTCTGGAAAACGACCCAGGGCGCAGACCTGCCTGAAAGTAAATGTCTCGTGGTCAAGCTGGGGGCGGAAGTCTGCGACCAGTACGATAACATGCGGCATGTGCTGGCAACGGGCACCCATGAAATTGTGCTCAAAATTGCTGCCTGCCTCCGACTCGGTCAGGAAGATGGCTCCCTGCCCGCCGTAACGGATGCCACTGAACTGGCAGAAGAACTCTATCAGCTCTGGCTGGGGGCTTCCCTGATGGCGAAAATCCACGATCCTGACAAAGCGTTCAGTCAGGCAATGAACGCAACAACACGGCTACTTGGGTAGCCGGTTTTTTTTATCCAATTACTAGACGACCGGTCAACTATTAAGAGGTTTATATGACTGACAACAGTACCCGTACCGATTTATTTTCACCTGTTTCGATGGGCAGCCTTCAGCTGTCAAACCGCATTGTCATGGCACCGGTCACGCGTAGCCGTTACGGTGAAGAGGGTGTGCCTGATGAACTCCATGCTACCTACTATGCACAGCGTGCCGGGGCTGGCCTGATTATTTCTGAAGCCACCAACATCTCTCCGCAGGGACGCGGCTATGCCGCTACGCCGGGGATATGGAGCGAAGAGCAGGTGGCTGGATGGAAAAAAGTCACTGATGCGGTTCACGCTAAAGGCGGCAAAATCGTCTGCCAGTTATGGCACGTGGGCCGTTTTTCAAGCGTGGAACTGCAGCCTGAGGGCCAGCGTCCGGTTGCACCTTCTGCTATTAAAGCTGATGGACAGACTTACACCGTAAACGGTTTTGTGCCGGTATCGACGCCGCGGGCGCTGGAAACAGAAGAAATCCCCGGCATTATTGAGCAATATAAACGTGCAGCTGAAAATGCCCTGCGTGCCGGTTTTGACGGCGTTGAGGTGCACTCCGCCAACAGTTACCTGCTCGATCAGTTCCTGCGTGATTCCACCAATCACCGTACTGACGCCTACGGTGGCTCTATTGAAAACCGCGCCCGCCTGACGCTGGAAGTGACAGAAGCCATCATCAACATCTGGGGCAATGACAAAGTCGGTATCCGCCTCTCTCCGGTCACGCCTGATGCCGGTAACACCCCGCCAGACAGCAATGTTATGGCGATGTACGGCTACCTCATTCAGCAACTTAACCGGTTCAACCTGGCTTATCTGCACTTCGTTGAAGGCGCGACGGCCACCTCTCGTGATGTGCCTGCCGATGTGGACATGGACGCGCTGAGCGCCCAGTTCAACGGTCCGTTTATTGGCAATAACAACTATGACCTTGAGATGGCCATCAGCCGCCGCAACGCCGGAATTATTGATGCGGTTGCCTTTGGACGCCTGTTCATCTCCAACCCGGATCTGGTTAAGCGTCTGCGTTACGGTGCCGCGCTGACCATCGCGCCGAAAGAAGCCTATTACGGCGGTGGTGCAGAGGGTTATACCGACTGGCCGGAAGCCAGCTACTGATAACGGTTTATGGCGGGTGACTACCCGCCCCTTTCACCAGAAGGAGAATTAAAATGAATTACCTGCAACAGAAAACAGCCATTATTACGGGTGCATCCTCCGGGATTGGTGCGGCTACCGCGCAGGAACTTGCGCGTCATGGTGTGAATATTGTGGCGGCAGCACTGGACCAGGATGGCCTCGATACGCTGGTACGCCAGATTGAAGCTGAAGGGGGACACGCTGTCGGCCGGGTAACCGATGTTACGCGTCTGGAAGAAACCCAGGCGCTGGTGAAGTTCGCCAGTGACACCTTCGGCTCGGCAGACATACTGATTAACAATGCGGGCCTGATGCTTTTCTCAAGCTGGAGTGACGTTGCCTGGGAAGAGTGGAACAAAATGGTCGACGTCAACATCAAAGGCTATCTGAACGCCATTGCCTCTGTGTTACCCGTTATGCTGAAGAAAAATGAGGGACAGATCCTGAATATGGCATCGGTTGCAGGTCATCAGGTGGATGCGGGTGCAGGGGTTTACAGTGCAACAAAATTCTTCGTCCATGCCATGACAGAATCGATGCGCAAAGACTTAGGAGTTAATAACGGGATACGCGTCAATACCATCAGCCCTGGCGTTATCAATACCGGCTGGGCCGATAAAGTCGGCGATCCTCAGGGCCGTAAAGTGGCTCAGGAACTCAATAAATTAGCCATCAGCCCACAGGATGTGGCTAATGCGGTGGTGTATGCACTTAATCAGCCGCAGAACGTTACCGTCAACGACCTGATCGTTTCTCCCACCAGACAAAACTGGTGATATCCGGATAAGAGCGTCGGGGTTGCTATGCCATCCACCCTGCCCTGATGCTGATTATCAGGGCAATACTGCCCCGGCATGGCTCGCACGCCCTGATGCTACTTTCCTTCAATTTTCGCCTGATTAAGCCGCCGGGCTATCACTCTTTGCATCGCCTGAAAATTAAGAAGAAAACAGAGTAACTCAGAATTAATTCTTATATTTTAACAAAGAAAATAGCCCGACCACCGCACTCAGACTGGGCAAACATTACATTAAATCAAAGGGTAAATGCCGGCTTAGTGAGTGACAAGCTGTGATCAAAATTCCTGTCATAGTTTTCTTTAGCTTAACCTTTTCTTAAGATTAATCTTATAACATCGTCTCTGTATTAGCCCATACTGGGCTGTTCCGGAGTATCACCCTATGCAAAATAACAACACAGCTTCTCACTCTCTCAGTAAAGTTCCGGCCGTTACCGCGGCTTTCTGGTTAACCAAAATCGCTGCGACTACCCTGGGTGAAACCGGCGGCGATGCGGTGACCATGTCGATGAATCTCGGTTACCTGACCGGGACATTGATTTTCGCCATCATCTTTCTTGTCGCGGTGGTGGTACAGATAAATCGCCACAGTTTCAACAAATGGATTTACTGGTTCACCGTGGTGGCCACAACCACCGTCGGCACGACGATGGCAGATTTTGCCGATCGCTCACTGGGCATAGGGTATTTAGGTGGCACCGTGCTGCTGAGCACCCTGCTTATCCTCTCGCTTTTCCTGTGGAAAATCACCTGCGGTACGGTTGCGGTCAGTTCAGTGAGCAACGGCGTCACAGAGAGTTTTTACTGGGTCACTATTATGTTTTCACAAACCCTGGGCACGGCCTTAGGTGACTGGACGGCAGACACTGAAGGGCTGGGCTACGATGGCGGGATCCTGCTGTTTGTTGGCGCGCTGGCAATCATCTGGGCGGCCAGTCGCTTTACATCACTTTCGCGTACGGGGCTCTTCTGGGCGGCCTTTATCCTGACCCGACCACTGGGTGCCGTGGTCGGCGACTTTCTGGACAAACCCCTTGCCTCAGGCGGACTCGCGCTAAGCCGCTACGGTGCCTCACTGACGCTGGCGCTAATCATCATCGCTCTTCTGGTGATACTGCCACAGCGTCCGGCAATGAAGACCGCCACGGCGAGTTAAAAAACGTTACTGGCAGATTTACAGATAACGCATCGACTTAAACGTAATCAGGGCCGCCAGCGATGGCGGCTTTTTTATTATCTGATGCGTAACAGGCTACATCAGACAGATTGCTCAAAGGAGACGATTTGACCATCGGGTGCAGCAGCGAGTACCGGCAGACTCTCTGCTGGCTCCTGCATTTTCACCCGAAACGCCGTGTTGCTGGCATCAAGGAAAACGGTTCTCAGATGACGGTTACAGATGAACCATATTTCATCGCGGTCATTTGAAAGAATGTAGTAAGCATCTGATGTTTCAGAGGGGTTAAAACAGCCCAGCGCGCGATAAGCCGTCTGCGGGGTAAAACCGCTGGAAAGCGGCAGTGGCCTGGGGCCATGCGCTAACTCTTCAATCCTGAGGTAAAGCCCCTGTTCAAGCCACAGCATAATGTCACTCCCTGAGAGTAGAGAAACCGGGCTGAACGTGTCGGCTGCATTACCGCGAAGCAGAATGCCCGTTCACTGACCGATTTAGTGATCGGATAATTTTTCCGACGTGCAGAATCGTTATCCTGATCTGAGCATAGCAGCGGCGCGTTCTTATGCTTTTTTTATCTGCTTGCGGTGTTCTGCTACTCAAGGCGACTGGCGAGCAGCCGCAGCTGCTCAGCAATCTGCTTCAGATCACGCTGCTGCTGACCGGCGATACCCGTCGAGCTGCGTACCACCAGTTTTGCCGGAAGGATAGAAGAGGAACGCTGCTCATCCTGCTCACTGGCTAACAACAGACGCGCAACGGCCTCTTTGCCCTGTAAATCAAGATCGAGCGACACCGTGGTCAGCGCCGGATGGAAGAAGGCACTTTCATAGGTGTCATCGTAGCCAATCACCGAAATCTGCCCCGGCACCGCTACACCGCGCTGATGCAGCGCGCTCAGCACTCCCAGTGCCATCTGATCATTTCCCACCAGCAGCGCGCTGAACTCCGGCGCTTCACGCAGCAGTTGCAGCACGCCGTTGTAACCACTTTGCGCATCCCAGTTACCGTGGCTGACGCTGACCGGCTTCAGACGATAGCTCTCCAGCGTATCCAGCCAGCTCTTTAACCGCAGATTGGCAGAAACGGACTCCTCTGGCCCGGCCAGCAGAGCAAATTCCCGATGCCCCTGCTCGTAGAGATATTTGACACTGGCACGGGTACCGTCAGCCGGGTTAAACGATACGTTAAACACCGCGCTGTACGGATCAACATCAAGAAACAGGCACAGGATATCGTCGTTCTCCTGCACGATCTGCTCCGCATCACTGCTCTCCAGCGGAACGTTGATAATCACCTTATCCACGCGCTGCGACTTCAGCTCATTGATACAGTTCTGCAGACTTTGATTGACGTTCTCATCAATCATGGCGATCAGCACCTGATAGTCAGCGGCATTGGCATATCGTTTAACCGCAGCGGCCACCTGCGAAGGAGCATGCAACGCCAGCGATGTGGTCACCAGACCCAGCGTTGTGCTCTGCTTACCCACCAGCTGTTGCGCCAGTCTGTTTGGCACGTAGCGCAGGGTTTCAATAGAGTGCTCCACCTTGCGCCGCGTTGATTCTGAGACGTTTGCCGACTTATTCAAAACCCGCGAAACCGTCTGATAAGAGACGCCAGCATGGCGGGCGACATCCTCTAAGGTGGCATTTTTTGATTTCATAATTCGCATCCCTGATTACCGATGGCGGAATGGTATCACAGCAGCCGAATAAGCCAGGTTACCGCAGTCACATTGCGCAAATAAAAAGTAAAAGTCATACCTTCACATCACGAGATTTGGTGATCTGATTCACTAATCGTTACAAATACCGCCACTTTATTTGCACTGCATCACACATTATCGCGATTTTGTTTGTCACTCATCTGACAAAAAGCGTTAACTGCCGCTGTCATGTGAACGTATTACAAATAAAATTGAGGATAACATGGAAACAAGGTTACGTACTGCTGCTGTGGCGCTTGCTGCGGCCCTGACCTCCCCGACGCTCTATGCTGCTATCGACAACATTGATTTCCATGGCTATCTGCGTGGTGGCGTTGGCGTATCGCAGGATGGCGGTATTGAAGAGTATCAAAAGAACAAGATTGGCCGTCTCGGCAACGAAGCTGACACCTACGGCGAGGTTGAGCTGGGCAGCGAAGTCTACAAAAAGGATGACGTCAGTTTTTACGTCGACACCATGGTCAGCATGTTCTCCGACGGTTCTAACGATAACGAAACCACCTTCGGTGACGATGCGCAGTTTGGTTTGCGTCAGCTTAATCTGCAGATCAAAGGGCTGGTGCCGGGTGACAAGAATGCGGTGATCTGGGGCGGTAAACGTTACTACCAGCGTCACGATTTGCACATCATTGATACCAAATACTGGAATATCTCCGGCTCCGGTGCGGGTATCGAAAATTACACTCTGGGCCCGGGCGCGATCTCCTTTGCCTGGATCCGTGGCGATGCCAATGACGTCGATTACCGGGTGGATGGCGATAACGACGTCAACATTAACTACCTCGATCTTCGGTATGCTGGCTGGAAACCGTGGAGCGGCGCCTGGACCGAGTTTGGTATTGATTACGCCATGCCGAACACCACCAAAAAGCAGGAAGAGTATGGTGGCCTGTATGATGCGGGAAACGGCGTTATGCTCACCAGTGAAATCAGTCAGGATATGTGGGGCGGCTATCAGAAACTGGTGTTCCAGTACGCTAACAAAGGCCTGGCACAAAATATGATTTCACAGGGCGGTGGCTGGTATGACATGTGGAACGATACCCGCGATGCCACCGGATACCGCGTAATCAATACCGGCCTGCTGCCGATCACCGACAAGTTCTCCCTGAATCAGGTCTTAACCTGGGGTTCAGCGGATGACGTCACCGCGCAGACCAGCAAAAGCACCCTGCTGTCGCTGGTGGGTCGAGGTCAGTATCAGTTCACGCAATATGTCCGCGGCATCGGCGAAGTGGGTAGTTTCTGGCAGAAAGATGAGAACAAAGTGGGCAGCGACTATAAACAGGCGGGTCAGAAATATACGCTGGCGCTGGGTCTCGCAGCCGGTCCCGAATTTATGTCACGCCCGGAACTGCGTCTGTTTGCCTCTTACCTGAATGACTCAGAAGACGGACACAGTTTCCAGGACAACACCAGTAACAACACCTGGAACTTCGGCGTACAGGTCGAAGCCTGGTGGTAACCAAGCAGTCTCCTCATTGTGATCATTGTTAAGCTCTTATGCAGGGGCTTATTTGGATAACCGGCGACGGTTATCCATTTTTTTTACTCCGGCTGAAGCGGCTTAAAGAATCGGGCTTCCAGCAACTGACGCAGCTGGTCGGATTGCGTACCAAAGATGGCATGAACTTCCTGCCCCAGAATCACCACGCCAATCGCCCCCGCCTTCTGTAATCCTGCCGTATCTACCGCTCTCAGCGATGTCACTTTCACCCGCAGCCGGGTTAAACAGGCGTCCACCTGCTGAATATTTTCACGCCCGCCGAAGCACTCTACAAGACGCTCCAGCAGCGCACTGTCAATCTCAACCTCTTCCGCCGTCAGCGGCTGCCGACTGAAATATTGCTTAAACGATTTCAGACTCACCATGTTGTTCTCCTCCAGATAATAAAAAGGCGGGCTGCTGCCCGCCACTCACGACTGATAAACGAAAACGAGGGGGAATAGCTTCAGGGCACTCACAGAAAATACACTCTTCCTGCCCTCAAACCCTATTCCTCCGCCACAAAGTCCGCAATTAAAGCCACGGCAGAACTTCCCACACACAACTCTCATGCTCAAAGCTCAGCCTGCCAACAAATTTAACCAAACCTGCTCATTATCCACAGTTCCCGCACCCTCCTGCCACAGACAATGCCCAAACTCAAAGCGATGGGGGCATATGCCTGGAGCAAAGCATCACGGGCCAGGGATGGCCCGTGCTGAGCTGGCAGGAATGCCATCTTTTGCGTCTTTGCGGAAGGCATATGCCCCCTGAGCCAGTGCTCAGACTGCCAGCAAACTTAATCAAGCTGCTCCATATCAACAGTTCCGGCAACCTCCTGCCACAAACAACGCCCAGACTCTAAGCGATGTGGGCATTTGCACCCTGAGCTAACCCTCACCCTGCCATCGAGCGGCATTCAACTAACTTTAAAGGCTTGTGCCTTCAGTTAGCATCACACTCAGAACGCGACATCCCCACGGCGCCAGCACCAGCGATTCCCCCACAACCGAGCCATCGATCAAATCGCTGAGCCCAGCAGGCAACGACAGCTGCTGCACCTGACCGGTAAAATTCTGCACAAAAAGAAACGCCTGTTCGCCATCAGTGCGCCGCTGAACGACCACACCCGGTGGCAGATCAATCGCCAGAGCGCGTGGCAACGCCAGCTGCTTAATCAACGCACCATAAAAATCCCGCTGGAACGACAGATCATTACGCGATGCGATATACCAGGCTTTGCCCTGACCCACGCGATTCACCGTCACCGCCGGGGTACCGGCATAAAAATCGCTCTCATAGCTGGCCAGCGCCGTTGCCCCTTCCAGATGAATATGCTCGCAAAGCTCTCGCGCCTGATAAGGCCCGCTCAGACCCAGCTCATTGCCGCGCACCCCGCGTACACCATTAAACTCCTCATCAGTCAGACTATCGATCTCTTCTGACCAGATGCCAAGCAACGGCCGCAACGGCCCCGGGAAGCCACCGGGATAACACAGATCGCTCTCATTCACGATGCCGCTCCAGTAGCTGGCAACGAAATGCCCGCCCCGCTCAAGATGCTGCTCCACCCGCGCCGCAAAACCATCCCGCACCATATACAGCATCGGCGCAATCACCAGATCGTAACCACTGAGATCGCAGTCGCCGTTAATCACATCCACCGCCACGCCCTGCTCCCAGAAAGCACGATAGTGCTCGTTCACTGTGCGCTCATAATGCAGTCCGAGATTGCGCGGCCCCTGCGCATTATCCATCGCCCAGCGACTCTCCCAGTCGAAAATAATCGCCACCCGCGCCTCAACCCGGCTGCCCATCACCGGCGTCATTGCGGCCAGCATCCGGCCCAGCTTACTCACCTCACGACCGGTGCGCGTATCAAGATGACCCACATGATCGACTACCGCGCCATGAAACTTCTCGACAGAACCCCGGCTCTTGCGCCACTGAAAATATTGCACCGCGTCCGCACCATGGGCCACCGCCTGCAGTGACGACAGAATATGCATCCCCGGCTTCTTCAGCTTGCTGGTCGGCTGCCAGTTGGTGGCGCTCGGCGTCGACTCCATCAACACGAAAGGCTTGCCCTGCTTCAGGGTGCGCATCAAATCGTGGTACATCGCGGTATAACAGGCGAGCGTGGTCTCATCCTTCTCGTTATGCCACATCGGGTAGCTATCCCAGGAGATAAAATCGAGCGCCGGTGCCAGCTTCCAGTAATCGTAGTCGTAGAAATATTCCATAAAATTGGTGGTCGCAGGCAGATCGGGATTGGCCTGCTTCAGCGGTTTAATCTCCTCACGACAGAAGTCAGTAACCTGATCCGTCATAAACCGCCGCCAGTCCAGATTCAGACCGTGAATCGACATCTCACCCTGTGGCGCTGGCGACACAATCTGTGACCAGTCGCTGTAGGTATGACTCCAGAAATCACTCCACCAGGCGAGATTCAGGTTCTCCAGCGTCTCATATCGGCGCTGCAACCAGCTGCGAAACGCCTGCTGACAGCGATCACAATGACATTCTCCGCCATACTCATTGGAAATATGCCAGCCGAGCACCGCCGGATGATGCGCATAACGCGCCGCCAGCCGGCTGTTCATCGCCTGCACTTTCTGGCGATACACCGGCGAGGTCATGCAGTGGTTATGACGACCACCATGCAGAGCCGGCACGCGATCGCGCCCCACACGCAGCACCTCCGGATACGCCTGCGACATCCAGGCTGGTCTGGCCCCGCTCGGGGTAGCAAGAAACACGGATATCCCCTGCAGCCAGAGCGTATCAATCACCTCATCCAGCCAGCCAAATTCATAGCGCCCCTCTTCCGGCTCCAGCTTCGCCCAGCTGAAAATACCCACCGACATAACGTTGCAGTTCGCCTGCTTCATCATCATGACGTCGTCATCAATAATGCCCGGCTGGTGCACCCACTGTTCGGGATTGTAGTCAGCACCATGCAGCAGCCGGTTAACCCGTGCGCTGAGCGGGGGAAATTTATTCATACCTGTTCCTCAGAGGTAGACATCAGCATTTGCGCTAATGGTTAATGAAAAACCTGCAGCGAAGGCAGCGCCTTGCCGTGACAGTCAAACAGCGCCTGGTTTTCGCGGGCGTTACCCTGTTTCCATTCGTCGTGGATATATTTCATGCCAGCGGGCGTCGCCCAGGTATTGCCGGGCGCAGGGATCCACGCCGGTTCCCAGTAGACCACGCCCTTGCCGCGATGGTCCGGCACCGCCAGCACCGCTTTGATCAGATCGTGCAGATAAGCCGCCTGGCCTGCTACGCTGCCGGGATAGCCGCCCGCCTGCTCCTCTTTGGCCTGGAAACTGTTCTCCGCGCTATCGCAGTTTTCCAGCGTGTAGCCGTAGGCCGCTTCCACCACCATCACGTCTTTGTCATAGCGCCGGGAGATATCATCCATGTTGGCTTTCAGGGCGCTGATGGGGCCGTTCCAGTAGGTGTACATCGACAGGCCAATCACATCGAATGGCACATCACGCTTAACGATCTCGTCGAACCACCAGCGGAACATGTCGTTCTTTGTGCCCTCAGCCAGGTGCAGCATGATCTTCACCTGATGCGGGTCGCTGAGATTCTCACGCACCCCGCTGATCCCGGCTTTCAGCAGACCGGCCAGCCGATCAAACTCACCGCCGTTCTGGCCCCAGCTTTTGCCTTCCGGCCAGAGCATGCCACCGTTAAGTTCATTGCCAATCTGCACGATATCCGGCATCACACCGTCCGCTTTGAAACGGGCGATGGTGTCGCGGGTATAGTCATGAACCTGGGTTTCCAGCTGCGGAAAAGGCAGCGACTGCCAGGCTTTGGGCTTGAACTGCTTGCCTGGGTCTGTCCAGAAGTCGCTGTAGTGGATATCCAGCAGTAGCTTCAGGCCCGCCGCTTTTACGCGCTTCGCCAGCGCCAGCGTGGTCGTCAGATCGTTGCCGCCACCACCGTAGGTCTGACCGCTGCCGTCGCGGGGATCCACCCACAGCCGCAGCCGTATGGTGTTGATGCCGCTGGCTTTCAGGATGGCGATGGCATCCTGCTGCTGGTTATCTGCGTTGTAGAATTTCGCACCCTGCTTCTCCAGTTCAGCCAGCGATGAGATATCCGCACCTTTGATAAAATCGGCTGGCCACGGCGCGGCAGAGCCGATGACAGGCTGATCGGCGGCGAGCAGCGGTGTCGCCCAGGCCAGTGCCAGGGCGAGAATCAATGTTTTTGGCGTCATGATTTATCCTTTAGTACTGCCTGAGGCCAGGCCAGAAACGAAGTATTTCTGCAGGGCCAGATAGAACACCGCCACCGGCACGGCGATCAGCACAGCACCGGCGGCATATGTGGTGTAGCTGGCGCCCATTTTTTGCGACACCAGGTTATAGAGGCCAATCGGCAGCGTGAACTGCTCTGGCGTTCGCAGAATGGTGCTGGAGAGGATGAAATCACCCAGCGGGCCGGTGAAGGAGAACAGCGCCACTACCGCCAGGATCGGCTTCGACAGCGGCATAATGATCTCAACAAAGATGCGGAAGTTGCCTGCACCGTCCATGCGCGCTGACTCATCCAGATCTTTGGGAATCGAGTCGAGATAACCCTTCATCAGCCAGGTGTTCATCGGGATCATCCCGCCAACGTAGATAAGCACCAGCGCCAGATGGCTGTTGATCAACCCCAGCAGCTGCGACAGCACGAAAATCGCGATCAGCGCCGAAAACTGCGGGATCATCTGTAACAACAGAAACAGCATTAGTCCGTTCTGCCGCCCCTTGAACCGAAAACGGGAAAAAGCGTAGGCGGTACAGCTGACACTGATCAACGTCAGCACCATGGTCAGGAAACTGATTTTCATCGAATTCCAGTACCACGTCAGGTAAGGCACCGTGCCATTGAACAGGTCGCGGTAGTGCTGCAGCGACGCATTCTCCGGAATGATCGAACTGCTGAGCAGGCTGTTACCTGCATTCAGTGATGCTCCTACTGTCCAGACCAGCGGATAGATAATGATGGCCGAGACGGCCAGTACCACCAGCCAGGTCAGCGACAGGCGTATCCACCTTTCGCGTTTAATACTGCCGGACTTCGCCATAACTGATTCCTTACGCCATCTCATCTTGTTTAAACGACCGGGTCGCGCGGAACTGCCACAGCGCCAGACCTACCACGAAAATCGACAGCAAAATGGTGATAGTGGCGGCGATAGCATATTGCGACGAAGACATGGTGAGCTTGTAGATCCACGACACCAGGATATCGGTTCCTCCGGCATTCGACCCCGCCACCGCCGGACCGCCGTTGTTAAACAGATAGATGATGTTGAAATTATTAAAGTTGAAGGTGTATTGCGTGATGATGATCGGCGCAATGGCGTAGAGCACCAGCGGCAGCGTGATGGTTTTCAGCCGCGTCCAGGCGCTGGCACCGTCCATGATCGCCGCCTCATAGAGATCGTCAGGGATCGCCTGCAGGACGCCGGTAGTCATCGCAAACACAAACGGGAAACCGAGCCAGGTCTGCATCATAATCAGCGCGGTTTTGGTCCAGAATGGATCGGTCATCCACGCTTTAGGTGCAATGCCAAAGAAGTCGAGAATAGCGTTGTTGATCACCCCAAAGCTGTCGTTGAACATTCCGGCGAAGACCAGAATGGTGACGAAGCCCGGCACCGCCCACGGCAGGATAAAGATGGTGCGGATCAGCGGCTTAAAGCGCAGGTCCTTCTGATTGACCAGAATCGCCAGCATGACGCCCACGGTGCACTGCAGCGTGGTAGCGAGCAGTGTCCAGACAACCGTCCATTGCAGCACATCAAAGAAGGTGGAGCGCCAGATCGACAGAGTAAAAATGTTGATGAAGTTTTTGAACCCCACCCAGTCCACCAGCTTCGCCGGAGGCGTGTGATAGAGGTTGTAGTTGGTGAAGGCGATGGCGAAACCGAACAGAATCGGAAACACCACTACAAACACCAGCAGAATAAAGCCTGGCGAAATCATCAGATAGGGGAAGCCATCGCGCAGCAGTAACTGATACTGCTGGCGCACGCTGTTCAGCTTCTGGCCCTTGTCGCGCCTGACGCCATTGACCCAGGCGTCGCGCATTGACACTCCCCAGACCGCCACGCCGAAGGCGGCAATCAGTACGCTGATAATGCCCTCTGCCAGCAGAAAAATGGAGTTATCACGCGGCACCGATTCGCCCAGCGTATAGAGCCCCCAGAATCCCTCACGCAGAAAATCGTGGAAGACGCCGGTAAAACTGCTGAGCAAAATCAGAAAACAGAGCCCTTTAGCCCACTGGCGGTGGTAAAACTGGCCGAAGCCAGGCAGCAGTGCCAACAGCGCACCGGTGGTCGCATGACGACGCGGACGCTTAGCCGTCACCAGATTTTCATCGGAAGATATAGCCACACCCTGATCCTTATCCTGTACGGTTATCCCGTGAACCTGCATTACTGGTTGCTGGCCTGCATCGCTTCAATCTGCATGGTGATCTGCTTCACTGCATTATCCAGTGCCGCTTTTGGCTCCTGCTTGCCGGATACGCTCAGCTCCAGCGCAGCATTGGCTGGCCCCCACACTTCCTGCATTTCCGGCACGCCAGGCATCGCTGACGCACGCGCCGCCTGCACCGCGACCGCGTTGGCCTTCTCATCATCTTTGATAATCGGATCGTTCATCAGCGCGGTGACCGGTGGGATCTCCTGGGTTTTCTGATAACGCTCTTTCACGTACTGCGGCTGGTTGATGAAGGTGAGGAACTTCTGCGCCAGCGCCTGATCTTTACTCCAGGTAGAGACCACATAGCCTTTGACGCCCAGGAAGGAGCTCATCGGCTTGCCATTAGGCAGCAGCGGCAGCGGTGCCACGCCATAGTTGATTCCGGCAGCCTGATAGGGCTGGAATGCCCACGGCCCATTGATCACCGCCGCCGCTTTCTTCTCGGTAAACAGCGAGTCGATGGCGTTGAGGCCGTTGTCGCCCATGATGCCGCCTGGCAACAATCCTTCACTGAAGAAGCGCTTGAGATAAGTCACCGCTTCCACGCTGCCTGGGGTGTTCAGACCAATATCCTGAGTGTTAATGGCGCCTTTGGCGTCTTTGCCAAAGATGTAAGAGCCCATCGGAGCCATCACGCCCCAGCTGTAATAAATCTGGTCAAACTTAGCGAGCAGGCCATACTGCTTCGCCTCACGCTGCTTCTGGGAGAAGGCACGGTATTCCTCCAGCGTTTTCAGCGGCGACGGCAGCAGATCTTTGTTGTAGATCAGCACCAGCGTTTCCACCGCTTTGGGTACGCCGTAGACCACACTGTTCTGTGTGAAAGCCGCCATTGCTGAGGGGGTGTAAGCGCTCTGCTCTGCTGCATCTATTTTCAGCGGTGCCAGTAATCCCTGTACGACCGCGCTACCGAGCTGGTCATTAGGGATCACCAGGACATCCGGGCCAATACCCGCCGGGCCATCCAGACGCAGCTTCTCAATCTGCTGTGCAAACGGCATCTCCTGAACTTTTACTTCAACGCCGAACTGTTTCTGAAAATCGGCGATCGCCGTTTTGATGCCGTCTGATTTTTTAATGTCTTCCCAGACGGTAAGTTGCTGAGCGGCCCAGGCGGATTGATTAAGCATCAATGCGGAAAGAAGTAGCGTAACGCTGATTTTGATTTTCATTACTGGCCTCATGTGAAGGTATGACATTTTAAGCTGTCATTTGCTGATATTTTTTTTCAGGCACATGCTGAACAAGGAATTATTGAGCATATGCAGTGTGAGTAACGTATCGCATTTGAGCCATACGCTACGCGGAATGCGTACCGCGCTCCAGCCCGTTCGCATCAATGTGTGATCGCTATTACAGAAATCAAAATCAGCGGTAGGGCGCACTCTGGCGGAGCGATATAGTCAGCGCAGGCACCATCAGGGCTGACGTGTAAAAAGACAAACTGTTATACGTCATACATTTCAGCCGCCAAATCCCTTGCCATGAGGATCAGCATGTCCAGCATCAGATTGAGAAACGTCACCAAACGCTTTGGTAAAACAGAAACGCTGAAAAATATCGCGCTTGATATTGAGGCCGGTGAGTTTGCGGTCTTCGTCGGTCCGTCAGGCTGCGGTAAATCCACACTGCTGCGGCTGATCGCCGGGCTGGAAGAGATCAGTGACGGTGAGATTTTGATTGGTGATGAGATCATGAATGATGTCGCACCCTCGCACCGCGGAGTGGCAATGGTGTTTCAGTCTTATGCGCTTTACCCGCATATGACGGTGGCGGAAAATATCGGTTACGGACTGAAGGTGAACGGCGTGCCGAAAGCGCAGATTCAGCATCAGGTAGAGATGGTGGCGAAGACGCTACAGCTTGCGCATCTGCTGGATCGTAAACCAAAGCAGCTTTCCGGCGGTCAGCGTCAGCGTGTCGCCATTGGTCGCGCAATCGTGCGTAATCCCCGGGTGTTTATGTTTGATGAGCCCTTATCGAACCTGGATGCGGAGCTGCGTGTCGATATGCGGCTGCACATTGCGAAGCTGCACCAGGAGCTGAAAACCACCATGGTCTATGTGACGCACGATCAGACGGAAGCAATGACGCTGGCCGATAAGATTGTGGTCATGAACTACGGCAAGGTTGAACAGGTGGGTTCACCGATGGCGCTCTATTACAACCCGATTAACCGCTTTGTCGCCGGTTTTATCGGCTCACCTAAGATGAACTTCCTGCCTGCGCGCGTGGAGCAGTGCGGCCCTGCTGGCCTTGTCGCCCTGATCAATGACGGCGAACATCGGCTGCAGCTCCCCTCGCCCATCCGCCAGTTGCAGCCTGGTGATGAGATCACGCTGGGTATCCGGCCGGAGCAGTTGCAGATCAACGGCGATGCGCCACTGAATATCAACTTCCACTGCGAAGTGGTTGAGCGACTCGGCAACAATACCTATCTGTTTGGTCAGAGCCACGGCCACGACGGCTTCAAGATGCTGCTGCCCGGCGATGTGCATTTCCGTCCTTATCAGACGCTGCGCCCAACCTTCCATCCGCACCATTGCATGGTATTTGATGCTGAAGGTGCTCGTATCAGCGCGGATATAGCGATGCCGCAGGTTCGCGCAGCCTGAAGTAGATGTTTGCATAAAGTTAACGAGAGGCCGGAGACGGCCTTTTCTGTTTTCAGGCCTGGCATAACGCCTGAAGAAAGAGGTCAGGAAAGGGGTTTGCGGGCAAGCCGTGATGACGCGCAGACGCGTCAGCCTGAGCATTGTTCAGACAAGGCATTGCAGGTGAGTTCTGAGTAAACTCATGAACCCCACCGGCAACCCCTTATCCGGGTCGATCAGCTAACCGGGCTTATCGACTGAGGCCTTACTTACCGAGGATATTGTTTACTGCTTTCAGGTGGCCAGCCTTGTCTTTGTGGTTTGAAATCACCTGAATAACGGTGAATTTCTTGTTGGCGACCGCCAGCAGCGTCGCCTGTTGCACATCGTTGCCACCCATTTTGTCGGTGGCTTCAATATGATAGACCGGCAAACCGTTGGTATTTTCAGTTTTCTCACTGATCACCGTATAAGAAGGTGAAGCCTGCTTCTGCTTGTCTTTGATAGACTTCCCGCCTTCAAGAAAATCAGCGTCACTGCCACCGCGCGCAATCAATGGAATCTCTTCTTCGCCAATAATCAATACGCGTTTTTCCTGCTTGTTCACATACATGGTGCCTGGTCCGCCGCCCGGCACAGGCTGCTTTTCATAGCCCTGCAGTTTGAACGTCTGTTTGCCATCCAGCAAAGAGATCGTCTGAGTCTGCGTGTTTGCAGCTGGTGCTGTCTCAGCGGCTGATGCCATCAGAGAAGTAGCCCCGATGGCAGTTGCCAGGCAGATCACACCCATAATGTTTAATGATTTTCTTAATTTCACCATGAACTCCTTCGTATTGATGATATTTCCATTTCGCTGATACAGCATCAGTATGGCCTGTATCAGTGATGTGAAGTGTTATCGGGTCAGGTCGTAAATACAGATCCCTGAGCCGAGCAGAAACAGAATAATCGGCCAGTAGAGAACGGGAATAAAAAAGAAGTTGTGGGTTTTTTCAGGGGCCATCATTGGCTGGCTTTTCGTTGCTTGTGCAAGGGAGTCCAGCCATTTTTCCTGCCGAAGCACCCAGACAAAGGCCGCACAAAAAAGGGCAGAAACGATCAGCGTAGCCCCTGTCGCCCATAGATGGGCGACAAAGAAACCGTCGTAGTAATAAATATCTAACAGCCATTTACACAAGAGGTAGGCGGCAGAAATTAATACTGCGACGAAAAAACCCACTCCGCTCCATGCGATCATCTTTATATCCTTCTAAGGTGTGAGGAACGAGGAATATTTTTTTTGAAAATTAACATATTTTTATCATTGTGGCGATATTTTCTTTGGTGCTAATATCAATTACATCCAGCCCAGGAGATGTCCGGCCTGTGCAATTTTCACATTACTGATTCTGATGGATTTATTTTCAAATATTGTTGTTTAACCTGAATCCGGCACCCGTGCAGCTAATAGCGCACCCAGGGTGTAGCATGGCTATTTGTACCGTACCGATATTATTTTCGTGCAAATTAACACGGCTACCCTGTTTTTAAAATTCGTATGCGCTGTTCTGGCGGTCGATGAGCACCATCCATGCGGCTGTCATCCGTCTGAAACAGTGTCGGTCTCTGTAGTTTTCTGCGCAGGATATTGAGGCAACCATGAATCAACCTATTGAAAATCATAATAAAGTAAACGCAACTAAAGAGTACAGTGCGAAATGGCAGACCCGCTTTGATTTTTTCGACCTTCATGGTGCTCCCAGTACACCAGGCTTCAGACAGGCATTGAAACAACTGCCTTTCAGGCAAAAATTAAAAGTGAACATGAATTTAATTGCCTTCCTTTTCGGCCCGATTTATCTGTTCGTACTCGGCCTGTGGAAGAAGAACATCATGCTGATTTTAATTATGGTAGTTGTTTATACTATTTTGATCATCGCCTTAGCGATAGCGGGCATGGAATTTCCACGGTATCTTCAGGTTGGCCTGGGCTATGGCTTTAATGCCCTGTACGGCATGAGCACCAATTACAGTTATTACCTGAAAGAGAAAAAAGGCGATAAAGGCTGGAATCCCTTCAAAGGGATGCGCTGGTAATTTTTTCGCACCGCTCTGATGGTAAAATATAGGATTATGGTGTATCGGATGCAGACAGATGGCGGGGATTAGCCCTCGGTCAGGAGATCGGACAGAATAAGTGATGAGCACTAACTCAAATTAGTGCTGTCGTGGCAGAACCACCGGAAGCCGCCAGAAAAATAACCTGACGGAAAAGGAAAAAATCGCCCAAAATATCCGGCTATACCTTTTCAAAACGGCTTCAGACTGGCTTATAATCGCTCTGCAATAATTATAATATCGTGAAGCTCGCATAAATGTTTCCGCACCGTTTAACCGGGGCCAGGATATTCTTTTCGGAATTTCCTGATAGCAGCAGCTTCTCCCTTTCATAGACATGCAGGATGTTATTATTTTGAATACATTAACGGAATTGAAAAAGGGTTATCTAAAGGTATTTTTCTGGCTGCTGTTCACACTGTTTCTCGTCCCTGTCATTACCCTGTTTTTTGCTGAATATGGCAACAAACAACTTGATCAGCAATACACGCAGTTCTTCATGGACGATGCGCGGGAACAACATCAGGATACGGACAAACTACAGGCGTTTCTGCAGCAGAACCCGCCTTCCAGTGTCTGCGGTCCGGTAGATGAAAATCTGCAGGATTACAAAAACGCCGTCTGCGAACCGCACTCCGAACTGTGGCAGTTCTACATGATGGATAAAGTGGCATTCTGGACGCTGATCGGCAGCGGCGCTGTCCTGCTGATGGTGCTGTTGTTCAGTGCGCTGGCCTTTAAAAGCCGCCAGGGACAGGTTATCAGTCTGGCGCTGGCCCGCAAGTTCCTGATGCTGGCCTGTTCGCTGGAAGTCATGGTGCAGGGCGGCATGCTGGTATGGCTCTCATTCTGGGGCACCGCCTTCTTCACGCAAACCTACTATCCCAAACTGGTGATGGCAGTAGGACTGCTGGTGCTGGCCGGTATGTATTACATGATTAAAGGCATCTTCAAAAAACTCCCACCGGAAGAGAGTATTGAAGGCGAAGTCGTGACCCGCGAAGCGGCACCGGCACTCTGGTCACAGATTGATATGCTCGCCGCCAGAGTGGGCACCACGCCACCCGATCATATTGTTGCGGGTATCGACACCAACTTCTACGTGACCGAAGCTCCGCTGAACGTGAATGGGAATCCGCTCACCGGCCGTAAGCTCTATGTCAGTATTCCGCTCCTGCGTCAGCTCACCGTTGCGCAGGCTGATGGCGTGATGGTCCATGAGCTGACCCACCTGCATGAAGGCGACACCGCCTCCGGCGCATTACTGGGACCGAAACTGCATCGGTTTGATCTCTATATGCAGCTGATGGGTCAGAATGTGGCCACGCTGATCGTCTTCTATCCGCTCTATCTTTATCGCATGCTTTTTGAACTGGCGTGGCAGCGTAACAGCCGTGAACGTGAGTTTGTCGCGGATCGCAATGCATCAACGCTGGTCTCCCCGGCCGCGATTATCGAATCACTGATCAAAGTATCTGCGTATGCCAGCTACCGGAATGAAGTTGAACGAAACTTCTTTAATAATCAGACGCTGCACGAAAATGAACTGGGGATCAGTAAAGCTATTGCTGCCGGTCTGCCAGAACATGTCGCCTCTCCGGACTTTATCAGCGTCATCCGTGAGCAGAATGTGCCGCACCCGTTTGATTCACACCCGCCGCTGGCGGAAAGGATGCGCAACGTAGGGTATGAGATTAACGAAGCTGACTATGCAGCGATCGCCGCCGATTTCCCGGCCCAGAGCTGGGTCGATCTGATGCCGGTTGCCAACGAGATTGAACAGCAGTTGTGGCAGAAATATGAGCGCGACTTCTCTTCTGTGCATGAAGAGAGCCTGGCCTGGCGCTATCAGCCTGACGGTGAAATGGAAACCGCGCTGGTGCTGAAGCATTTCCCCAATGTTCCTTATACCCTGAAAGATGGCTCGCAGATCGTCATCACCTGGCAGGGCATCGTGTCGCCGAAAACCGGCGAAGTGCTGGAGTGGGATAACGTTAAAAACATCAACGTCATTCGTAGCTTCGGCCGGGATAAGCTCTACGTGCAACATGTGCAGCCAAACTCGCAGGGAAAAAAACGCAGTGAGATCCCTCTGCCGGGCCTGAAAAAGGAGATTGAAGCCTTTAAAAACACCCTCGGCTATTACTGGCATCGTCATCAGACAGTCAGGGCGTTGCTGAAAGAAGAAACGGCGGCAGCGACGCAAAGCGCATAACCCGTTTGTCATCGGCTCCCTCCTCGCAGCTGAAAAGGGAGCCAATGCGAACATTAATTTTCAATCTCTATTTCTGACCACATAAATAAAGGAACGATTGTGTTTAAAAGAGCAAGCAGGGCCATGATACCCGGGATGCTGTTGACTGCCCTTGTGCTGCCGTTGGCAGCATGTGACAACAGTGACAAAGCGGATGCAAAACCCGCCCCTCAGAGTCAACCCCAGGCTGTTGCGGAGGATAGCGCTGCGCAACTCACCACAAAATTAAACGCCTATGTGGGTTGCTTTAACACTACGGATGGATCGGTTCGCGATAGTGCCCTGCGCTATGTGAGCTGGATGGCGAATGCTGAAAAGGGGCCAACCGGCAAAGAGCGCAGCGTCAACGTACTGGGCGAGGTCACGCCTTATGAACTGGAGAGCTGCACTAAAGCCATCAACCAGGCATCGAAGGCTAAACCGACGTTACCGGCGCTGGATGCTGCAGCAACACAGTATCTGGCGGATTTAACGACATTGCAGCCACTGGTTTCGCAGGCTCATCTTTACTACAGTCAGGAAGATTATAAGGATGATGGCTTCGCGAAAGGCAAGCAAATGCATCCGCCGCTCATGAAGGCGTTTAACAGCTTTATGAAATCCAGCGACCAGTTCGGTGCTGAAGTTGAAAAAGAGAACAATGAGGTTGTTGCTGCGCAACTCGTTGAAATTGAAAAGTCTGAGGGCCGTCATAGTCGCTACTACCGCCTGGCATTAGTCACACAGGCCAAACCGCTGGCGACCCTGTTTACCTCTTCCGCTCCCGACGTGACAGAGATGACAAAAGCGATTGATGCTTACAGTACGCTGCTGAGTGAGGCAGAAAAGGCAACGGCCAGCGAAGCGGGCAAGCCATTAACCTGGTCCATCTTCCAGGATAATGCCGGAACCTTCCTGAAAGACTGCAAGGATCGCATGCGTCGGATTCGCGATAAAACACCTTACAGCACGGGTGAGCAGAGTCTGCTGAAAGGAAGCGGCAATTCAGGCTGGATGGTATCGGGTTCACCGATGCGTGTTTTAAAATCCTATAACGAACTGGTTGAGGCCGGTAACCGCCTGTAAGCTGAATACCTGCCCCGCATGCCTCCGGGCAGGCTTCGTCAGTCGGGCTGCTGCGTGCAACCCGACTGACGCTGTCACCTGCCGCGAAAAAAAAATAAAAATGTTCACGCGCCAGCATTTCGTTAAAACGTTATGCCAGGCTAGTGTGCTGGATGGATCTGAGATCCGTGGCAAAGCGCACCCCTGAGCAGGATGCGCGCTATATCAGATTTTGACTGAGAGGAGTGAGAGTGCAAGCAAAGGTCGGCGATATCTACAGCGTGTATTCCCCGCAGTTGCAGCAGTACGTCGCCTGTCAGGTGACACACCTCCAGCAGCCTGCTAATGCCAGAGGCAAAGTCCTTGCAGCCATACTCCAGCTCGACTGGGCAGGTGATCATTTGCCTGACAGGGCGGAAGCCAGCCGTATGCAGCCTTTGCGCTGTAGCTACTATTTTGTCAAAGACAGCTTCGATCACGGTTATGTCTCTGCCAATGTCCCACCGGGACATGTATTAATTGCCAACCTGCCGCCGCTGGCAGATCAGGAAGTAAACGCCTACAAGTTCGGCTGGGACGTGGGAGACAGTCTTGTTCGACAGCGAAACTGGGAGAAGATCGACCCGGCCAGCCGTGCGCGGTTCAAGGCTGCTTCAGGCGCGCCCAACGTGGTTGTCGGCGGCCAGACACTTCGCCAGGACACCACCCGTATCAATGACCACCTCCTGCAAACCCTGACCGATCTCTCTGAACTGGATCGCCTGCCCTGCCTGATGACCATCGAAACCCGCCATGGCACCCCGGAACTGATGGCCTATATACAGCAGCATGACTTCATTAATGAGCTGCACTGGCAATCCGCTGTCGTCAGCGAAATCGATGTCGGGGCGACTCGTTTGTCGCGTTTTATTCTGCACCCTGAAGGCGTCAGCTGCGTGCGTCTGAATCCTGATCTCTCCCTGCTGTCACTCACCGCAACGCCTTCTTCAGGCTTTCAGGTAGAGGCTGATCAGGAGGGACGCAATCTGTGCCTGCAATGTTCGCAGACTTTGCCTGTGCTGCAGGGTATTGACCGGCTCAGGGCATTGTCATTGACAGGCGTTAAAGAGATTGACCTGGCACCAGTCGTTGAGCGCTTTACCTGTTTGACTGAGCTGCGCATCTGGGGAAATCCCGGCGTAGCCAGCAATATGCATCGTATTGCCGCACTGCCACAGTTGCAGATGCTGACTTTCTTCGACCTGTTTGGCTTCAGCGCGGCTGACTTTCCCTCACCAGAAGCGTTGCCCAATCTCTCATGCCTGTGGATGACCAGCGTCCCGCTTGACGTGGTCAGCTCTGTCAGAGCCGCTTATAAAAAGGCGACAACTCAGGGGTTGGATCTCTCGCTGAGTAAAGCACGCAAGCCGGAATGGCTGGCTGAGAATCTGCACAATCCGTTCCGGGACTGGGATGGACGCGAACATATTTCGGCCACTTATGCCAAAAAAGCAGCGCTGGCTTACAAAAACCTGCGGGCTGCCACGATCAACATCGATAGCAGCATGGATGTGGCGAGCCTGTTAACCGCCGCCGTAACCGCCTACACCGAAGCCTTTAATCTCATCGACCGGCGTTCAAAGGCGATTGAGACGGTCGAGCGTGAGGAGATCTACAGTGTGCTGTGCGATGTTCTGAACCCGCTGGAGCAGAAACTGGGCGAGCAAGGCGCCACGCTTGTGGATCAGCCGCGGTTGTATCAGCTGTTCGACCAGTTACGCGAATTCTGAGCCATCCCGATGATTCAGGCGTGTTCCGCCACGCCATAAAACCGTTATTCGCCCCGATCACCCTATGCGGCAAAGCGTTAAGACGCGAGTTGAGAAAGGATCGCGGTCGGGAGAGTCTGCAGACCTCTCTTTCCCAGCCAGCCATTCTGCTGTTTATGATCGGGTAACGGCAGATAAAGTCAGCGGTGCAGTGGGATTATCCGGAGATATTACCCTGTCCTTTACGTAGCCCGTTCAGGAGTGCCTGCGTCACGCCAGAAGCTTTTCCGGAAGGCGAACAGACCAGCCCGAATTCACGGTGCAGAGGCGGGATGACCGGCATCACTGACAGGCCGCGACGTTCCGCTGGCAGGGCTGATTCCGGCACCAGCGCGACACCCATACCTTCACGCACCAGCATGCAGGCGCTGATCCAGTCGCGGACCTTTACGCGCACGTCAGAGAGGTGGAATCCTGACTGTTCCATCAGGCTTTTGCCATTAACGACGCATCCGCCTGTTGCAAGCACAAAGGGCTGGTCTGCCAGTTCCTGCAGGGTTATACCGTTCGCGCCTGACTGACCGATGTGCGGAGCGCTGGCTGGCATGACGGCGACCCATGCGTCCTGTCCCAGTATCACATCAGCACGTCCGGGTGTGGGGTTCATTACCACCCCCAGTTCAACGGTGTCCGCTGCAAGCCACTCCTCAACTTCTTCATCCGTCCCTTCCAGCACCAACACCTCCATGCCCGGATGCAGACGCCTGAAGTTACGCAACAGCCCAGGCAGGAGTGTGGACGTCACAGAGGGAAAGCTGGCAAGCCGAATTCGTCCGCCCTTTAAACCCCGGCTCTCATCAGCCAGCACGCGGATCGCGCTGAGCTGCGACAGCATAATTCTGGCATGTTCAATGACCTGTTCTCCCAGCGCGGTAACACCGATGTGCCGGCGCTCACGCACGAATACCGCGAACCCGAGTGACGATTCTAACTGGGCGATAGCCTGACTGGCACCGGACTGTGTCATGCCTGTCGTTTCAGCAGCACGCGAAATATTACTGGCATCGGCCACCGCCACCAGCAAGCGCCAGTGCAGAAGATTCATCATGGTTATCAGTAGCCCAGCTAATAGTTAATTATTGGAGCATTAATTTTACAGAATCCTCTGCGTTAAGCACAGTCTGTTCCGTAACGACAAAGAGAATCTCACATCGCTTTCAATGTTAACGGAGAAGACATGAAACTTTATTACGCCCCGGATACCTGTTCGCTGTCACCCCATATCGTGCTGCGTGAACTCGCACTGGAGTTTGAGCTGGTTAAAGTGGATAACAGGAGCAAGCTCACCTCTGACGGACGCGACTTTCGCCTTATCAACCCCAAGGGCTATGTTGCTGCACTGGAACTGGACGACGGGCAGATACTGACTGAAGGGCCGGCGATTGTGCAGTACCTCGCCGACCTGAGGCCGGAAAGCGGGCTGGCACCGCCAGCAGGCAGCTGGGCGCGTGTTCGACTGCAGGAGTGGCTGAACTTCATTACCAGTGAAATCCACGCGGGTTCCGCTCTGTTGTTTAACCAGGCACTGCCCGACGCTGTCCTGTCACTGTTTCGTGAAAAGCTCTTCCGGCGGTTCGACTTTCTGCAGGATACGCTCGCCGAAAAAGCGTTTCTGATGGGGCCGTCATTCAGCATTGCTGACGCCTACCTTTTCACCGTACTGGGCTGGTGTAAGTTCTTCAGCATTGAACTGGATCGCTGGCCTGCGCTGGTGGCATACAGAGCAAATATCAGTGTGCGCCCTGCTGTGCAGGCGGCATTATGGGCAGAGGCGACGCAATAAGCGCGGACAGATTGGTGGCCTGAGGCCAGAGTATGAATAACCGATCCTTGATCTGCTGCTGGCGCCTTGCGTAACGGTAGTCTGGAGCCAGAAGCGGACTGAAATTTATCGTTTCACCGGGAACGGGTTAGTATCTCCAGACTGACCTTTTAGCGGGGAGTCGGCTTTATGATTAACAACACCAGGGCGGAAACCTCTGTCATCAGGCATGCCGACAGGAATTTTGACGTCACGTTATTGAAGGTGAATGAGGCCAGCCAGTGCATCCTTTTTGCAGCAGGTGCTGGCGGAAGTCCATTGCGTCATCTTGAGCTTCTGCAGACCTTTAGCCGCAATGGTATTTCAGTGGTAGCGCCCCATTTCGAACGGTTAACCTCTTCCACGCCCTCAAAGGCTGACTTACTGCAACGCAGCCAAAGGCTTGTCCTCGCCCGCGATGCGTTTTGTCACCATTATGCCTCGATTACCGGCATCGGACACTCACTCGGCACCGTGATTCTGTTGATGCACGCCGGGGCGAAGGCCTGGACTCGCACCGGAGAGAAGGTGACATATGCAGGCATACAGGATTTGAATCAACTGGTGCTGTTAGCGCCACCTGCGGATTTTTTCAGAGCACCCTCGGCCCTTGCCTCCGTGAAAGTACCTGTCAGGATCTGGACTGGCGAGAAAGACACCCTGACACCGCCATCGCAAGCGCTGTTCATCAAAGAAGAATTAGATAATCGAACTGAGACAGAACTTTGCGTGGTTAAAGATGCCGGGCATTTTACCTTCATGAACATCCTGCCGCCGCATATCACTGACACCCACCCATCACGCGACGCCTTTCTTCTCAATCTGGGAGAAGAGATCGCCCGTTTTGTCACTGGCTGGATGGCTCAGCCAGATAATGAATCACAACTTAATTAAACCGATCCCTCTTTTTCAATCACCAGCACGCGGGCGACGCCCTGTGGACGCGCAATATGCTCTGTCCCTTCACTGGCATAAAAATATCACCAGCGTTGAGTACACGGCTTTTAACTTCGCCCTGCTCCTTATATTGCATTTCAACACACCCATCCATGACAGCAAAAACCTCCTGACCATCGTTGATGTGCCACTTATAAGGCTGATCGGTCCAGTGAAGTTTCACGCTGACATTATCGAAGCTGGCAATATGTTGTGAGTCCCAGGCCTTCGAACCGGTAAATTCCTTACTGCAATAAAAATTCATTTTAGCTCTCTCAACAGAAGTGATTTAACGCCATCGACATCATCAATATCAGAGAGAGTTGATCGATTCTATACGTCAGGCATCTGTTGTCCTGATCTGTCCTCTGGTTGTCCGTTTAGGGGCAGAGCGGGAAGGTCGCAATGCTTTTCAGGCAAACCCGGCACCGCACATGTCCGCTTTATGCCAGAGCAGGCGTTGAGCGTATGGTAATGTGTTCACGATTAGCCACAGGGATACTTCTGAACAGTTATGGGCTGAAATCGCATGGATGACGAATCGCCTCTGTTCATACCAGTGCAAAAGGTCTGTAATGAAATCGATAAATCTGGAAAGCTTGTATCGCTCTGCCAACGAGAACACCCTCTCCATCTGGTCGGAAAATGCAGGAATTGGGGCTGTTAAAGAGGGGAATTACTACGATCCTGTAAGGCTGGCTCTTGCAGCGGGCATTCAGCCGCCGGTGACCTTTGATGTCTCACGTCTTATTTGTGAATTACAGCAGCTCACAAAGGATGATCCCCTTGCCGATATTCTGCCCACACAGGGTTTCCATTTTACCTTCCTGCCCCTGACTCTGCCGCTCTATAACGAAAACGAGCCATTGCCCGAAAAAATCGATGAATTGACGAATATCTGGAGCGGATTTGATGGGATAAAAATTGTTATCAGAGATCTGCGGTTAGTTGCATTGCCCAGTCAGTTATTGCTTGCGGGGATCCCTGATAGTTCGGGAGCCATGCGCCACTCATTCTGCGAAAAAGTTCTGGATTCGCACTGGAAAAATGAGTTGCTGATGCGTCATACCGGCAGCCCATTACCGGCACCCTTCTGGCACAGCACGATTCTGCGCTACGGCGCTGATTTTTTACCTGCACCCGTGCGTGAGTTTATTTTTGAACGTCAGACCATTAATTTTGGGGATGTAGATGGAGAATTAAAACTGGCGAGGGTTAACTACAACTGGACAAAATGTTATTCGTTGGCGGATTAATTAAGACGAAGAAATTACATGATAAATAAGATACTGCCTGCCCTCGCGTAAACGTTTCAGAAGTGGGTAATACGCCCCTTTTTTCGCTCATAACAGTCATTAACCCGCACACATTCCGCTCTATACCTGACTCCCCCCTCCGGCTGAAAAAACAGGGCCTGCGCGCGACACTTTCTGCCTTTTACAACCCTGATGTCGTTAGCTCTATGGTGTCTCATTCACATCATGTCACTTTTTACACGAGTAAAAACCTCAGGAAATTTAAAAAACCGCCGCGAGCTGCCGATAACCTCAGGTATCGAAACTCTGTACGCAGGAAACAACATCCATGTCACCATCCGACATCCATAGTAAGCATCAGGAAATTGGCGAAATTACGGCGCGTGCTGGCTTCATCCTGCGGCAGCTTCGCGACAGTCTGCAACAGCTGGGGCTTGATAAAACCATCGCCGATGTGGCGGGAAGCATCCCTAACGCCCGTGAAAGGCTGGGTTATGTCGTCACAATGACCCGCGAAGCAGCAGAGGGCGTAATCAACAGCGTGGAAATCACGCAGCCTCTGCAAACCGATCTGGGCGAAAAAGCGGAGAAACTCTCGCAACGCTGGGATGCCACTTCCGGTACGCTGTCAGACAAAGAACAGACCCAGGCATTAGCGGCAGATACCGTTGCCTTGCTGAATGATGTCCCCCGCGTCACGGGTCTGACGCAACAGCAGTTGCACGCGATTATGATGTCACAGGGCTTCCAGGACCTCACAGGACAGATTGTGCAGGCTATGATGGCCGTGCTGAATCAGGCTGAGCAGCAGCTGATACAGGTCATCCGCGATAATACCGGCTCACACAGCACCGCCGAGCGCACTGCGCCGTCTAAACCTTCCTCCGCACCAGAGACTCCTGCCAGTCAGGATGATGTGGACGACCTGCTGGCCAGTCTGGGAATGTAAGCCGACGTAATAAAATCGCTCTGAGAACGGACGATTAATGATTAAAGCGTTTTCGCCAGGCCACCCAATCGGTCTTGCTGACAGCAAAGATGTTATTTTGGCTAAACGTCCGCCTTATGCCATTGGCAGACGTTTATGAAAATGGCAGTGGATTACACGCTGCGATATTTCTCCAGTTTGATATCGGTATCGTTAATCTCTTTTTTATTGCCCCAGCCGAGCTGCATGTAAAATTTCGCCGCGCGATTATTTTTATCGGTTTCCAGCCAGGCAATCTCATGATGTTTGAATAATTCCTGCTCGGCGAGAAAAACCAGCCTGCGACCTATCCCCTGGCCTTCATATTCCGGGAGAACAAAGGCCGCAAAAAGACAGCCTTCATCCGGTAAAATCATTGAAAAGCCGACTATTTTTTCGCTTTCAGCCGCAACCCAGGCGCATAAATTCTTTTCAATCATATCCGCCACGACACTTTCGGTGATCCCCAGCTGACGCATTTCTTCACGACTCAAATAATTCTCGAGCACTGAGGTTCTGACTTCGAAAATACTATCAACATCAGAAGCCCGGGCTGTTCTTATATTTATATTCATTAGTCTTACTCCTTGTATGACAAAAATATTTCTTGATGATGATGCCTGACATTCCCTTAAACGAACCATAGAATCTTGAGCAAAAAGGCTGTTAAACGGCAGGCCGTCAAAGGCGGCACTACCTCAAAGCCTGCGCAATGAATGAAGCCGTTATGATAAGAACGTTGTGCAATATGAGCTCAGCCGACCTTAACTCCGCTCTGTTTCTTCATAGTGACGCCTCATTAACTAATTTGAGATAGCGGGAACCCGATATGTTTCTACCGCTCACCACACAGACAACTTTACGCCCGCTCAGTTCTTTTGCATAACGGATGGCTGCCGCAACTGCGGGTACGCCTGAAGGCTCTACAACATGGCTGTGCAGATTAAGCATTAACAGCATCGCTGCTTTAATTTCGGCTTCTGAAACCAGAAGAACACGATCGACACGATCGCGTATAAGTGGCCAGGTCATCGCTTCAGGCTCTATATAGCCACTTATGCCTTCGGCGATTGACGACGATATTTCCACAGGGATCGCCTCACCAGCTTCTTTCCAGCGCTCAAACGTCGGGCTTGCTTCACTCTGCACTGCCCACACTTCGGCTGCAGGGTTTATGCCCTTGATGGCTGTTGCGATACCGGAGGCCAGCCCGCCGCCGCCAATGTTCACGAGAATAACGTCAGCGTCTGGCCAGTCTTCCATGATTTCCAGACCGACGGTGCCGCCTCCGGCAATCATCTGCTGATTATTGTAGGCTGAGACGAACGTAGCGCCGGACTGTTGCGCTGCGACAATGGCTTCCTGCCTTGCATCTTCAATGTTGTCAAAAAACGTAACCTGCGCACCATAACTTTTCATTGCAGAAACCTTAATCGGGTCTGCTGAAAACGGTAAGAATATGGATACGGGTATGCCTGCCGCATGTCCCGCACAGGCAAGCCCTAAACCATGATTCCCTGCCGTCGGGGCGATGACGCCGGCACGTCGCTGGTCTGCATTAAGACTGGCAAGAACGTTTGCAGCACCTCTCAGCTTAAAGCTACCCGTATGCTGAAGATTTTCCATCTTAAGCCTGACCTCCGTCCCGACAAGAGCAGACAGCGAGTGGGAAGGCTCCAGTGGAGTTTTGCATACTGTTGATTTAATTCGCCCGGAAGCGGCATAAATATCTTTCAGCGTGACACTGTCTGTTAGCCTTTGTCTGTGGTTTGTCATAGTATGCCCCTAAAGTTATATAAGAAAATGACTATATAGGCGATTGGCTATATGCACAACTCAAAGACATTAATGGCCGATATTTTTCGTGCCCTTGGTAATGAGCATCGGCTCGTGATTGTTGAATGGCTGTCCGATCCAGAGTCACATTTTCCGGTGCAGCAGGACGGCGATCTGGTTAAGGATGGTGTGTGTGTCGGATTTATCACCGAAAAAATTGGTCTGAGTCAGCCCACCGTGACAGGCCATCTGCAAATTCTTGCTAAAGCTGGGATTGTGACATCGAAACGTATCAAGAACTGGGTGTTCTATAAACTTGATCGTCAACGGATGGATGAAGCTACGGCAATGTTGTCTGGATATGGGAAGCAGGCGACTGATTCACCTGAACAGCCATAATTGGGCAGTATGTGTATTTACAGGGCAGTAAATCCAGTGTGTGTATCTCGCTCCTGGTGTGCCCGCCTTTCAGATAAATTTATTCGGTCATCGTTATCTGTTGTCATCTTCTGTAAAACTGCCGTTTAACTTCAGAAACTACCCCGGCTGATGACCAGCCTGTAGGTTTGGGTCCGCTTTCGTTCAAAGCGGACCTTATGACCTAACTTTCTGTACGATCCGTGCCTGAGGCGGCCATTAATTACATTCAGATGCGCTAAGAAACATTGAGCCGCTTATTTTCCTTCAGTATGATTCGGACATATTTTAGAACCGACTGCGCACGACACGCCAGGCGTTCTGCCCACACCCGTCAACCAACCTGCCCCATCCAGGCAGGTGAAACGCTTTTATTAGACGAGATTCACCAGGGTGCGCACTCTCCATCCAAAAAAATCCTGCGGTGATTGTCTGGGATGCTTCAGCAGCGAGCCAGACGATCCCCCTGGCCGCCTGGGATACAGTCCGGTAACCGGTATGTCCGTTAAAATCGGTGGCCGTATATCCCGGGTCAACTGCGTTTACGCTGATGCCATACTCAGACAGTGAATTGGCAAATGCCACCGTAACGCCATTTAATGCTGTTTTTGAACTGGTATAGCCCAGTGCCGCTACCTGAGAGTGGGGATGCGCTTTGTCAGATACCCATTCCAGCGATCCCAGCCCGCTGCTGACCATGATAATCCGGGGTTCCTCACCCAGTTTGAGCAGCGGCAGAAAAGCCTGCGTTACTCTGATGACGCCGAAAACGTTGGTGTTATACACCGTCATAATATCGCTGATGCTCTGCGACTCAGGCGCGATGGGCCAGGTTCCGGGAATACCCGCATTGTTGATCAGCACATCTAGTTTTCCATCTTCTGACTTTATCTGCCCGACGGCCGCATCAACACTTTTCTGGTCTGTCACGTCAATGATAGCCAGCCGCACTTTAATGCCTTCCGACAGCAACCGGCTGTCGCCGTCTTTGAACACTGGCTGCAGCCCTGCTTTACGACGGGTGAACTGCTGCCTGTGCTTCCGGAGTGGTGGCCCGAATTTGAAGGTCCCTGGCTCTACTTTCCCAGCCGCTTTATGTCAGCACCTCTGCGCGCTTTTGTAGATTTTCTGAAAGAGGTACAGTCAATGCCTGAACCGCTCGATTGACTGCAGTAGCAGGCCCGCCAGTCGATATTGAGCTCGGCTAACAAGCGCACCTCTGTTTTGACGGGTTGTGGCAGGTTAAAACGCACTGGAGGCATGGAGCCGCGTTTCAGACCGCTTTTTTCCCGGAGCAGACCTTGAGAAATTTCAGCTTCCCTGACTAAAGTGGAGTACTAATTTTTATTTAAAACCACTCATTACGGGAACTGGAAAGATGGAAACCAATTGGCATAGCTCCTCACTAACACGTTCGACCATCATTGATAAAAATTACAAAAACACACAAAACGTTCGCCGTTTTATGATCAAAGAGTGTGGAGAGAATTTCCGATTCAATCGTGAATTTATGATCTGGATAAGTAATGCTACCCCTAAAAATTTGGGTAATGTCGTGGATGAGTGGAAACGGCGATATAAACGTTAAAATATGGATGTCAGCCTCTCACTTATAGCGAACCTTGTGCGTTCTGGCACAGGTTAACACCTCGAATTTTATCTCGGCGACAAAACTGTTTCGTAAGAAAGCTTAGTTTATGTGGTACTCAACCCAGTTAAGATCAGGATTTTTTTGGAAAAAATAATTCTTGTCCCGTCTGGTCTTGGTCTCAACCCTCTTTATGAAGGGCACATACCGGGCACATTCCGTGCGCCAGCAGTTCTCATGCACCACGGACTCGATAAAATGTTTCCCTCTTGTAACTTTGTTACTGTTCCCTGCCCTGAATACAGTCCTGAATGTGAGCCAGGTACTGATATCCTGAACGGTCACAAGCTCAGACAACTTAATCTACGATTGGCTGATGAAGTAGAGGCGGCGCATCATCGCAACTTAAAGCCCGTTGTTATCGGAGGCGACTGCGCCATCCTGCCCGGAGCCTTGCTGGGCAGCAGGCGTCAGTTAGGGCAACTTGCACTTGTGCATATTGACGGCCACAGCGATTTCCGTCATCCCGGCAACTGGAAGCGAGAACCAGGAGCACGACCAGGCGCTGCGGCCGGAATGGATTTGGCACTCGTTACCGGTCGGGGAGAGCCATTACTGACTGCATGGCCCGGTATCGAAGGATCCCTGGTTCAGGATGACGCAGTGATTCAGCTGGGAGAGCGTGAGTCGCTCCTTGAAGATTATGAATGGCCTGACATTGTTGGCACTGATATCCGGCGTATAACTATTTTTGACGCGCTTAAGTTGCCTGATCATGATCTCATCAATGTGATATTCGAGCGGCTCAACCTTTTTCCTGAAATGCCCTACTGGATTCATCTTGATATGGATGTCCTGGACAGTTCTGAAATGTCTGCAGTTGATTGTCCCGGCAATCCCGGTTTGTCTTCTGAAACACTTGTAAATCTCTGTCGCGAACTTTTCAGAAATATGCGCTGCTGTGGCATCACAGTGACCATTTATGATCCTGATTTAGATCATGAAGGGACAGCAGCAAAGCTCATTTTGGACATGCTCAGAAGCATAACTAACAATACCTGACCCACTTACAATCAATGCGGTTACTACGTCCGCTTCTCGCTAATAACGGACCTAAGCCTGCAGTAAAAGTCCGCTGTGTGCCATAAGCGGACGTTCAGGGTATCATGTTGCAGTTAATGTTGAAGGTCCGGCTTACTCCCTTTCAAGTATGTTAATGATTAAATCGCGTGGAAAAATTGTCTCATTGGTGTGTATGAGCTCTTCAATTGTCCACCAATGATAATCGCGTATGACTTCCTGTTCATTGCTACTCCACCCTGAGCGGTCGAGCTCAACTGTATTTGCATCAATCATAAAGAAACGCTCTTCAGCAAGTACAGTCTCCCCACTGGGTAGCATCATTGTGAAGTTTTGGGACGCTATCTGTGGTCCTGTTAATGTCCTTATCAAACCCGTTTCTTCAAATAATTCGCGTATAGCGGCCTGCTCAAAAGATTCATTTTTTTCAAGCCCTCCACCCGGTGTTGCCCAGTATGTTTTTCCTCTCAGAGCTCCATCTTTATGACAGAACCTAAAGAGCAGGACGCGATTATCAGGCGAAACAATGATCAGTCGAGATGATGGTCGAATGCGCACGTACCCCCCTTAAAAAAGCTTAAATACTAATTCTTGATATTTATATAAACATAAATTGCAGCCTGAATCGGCCTATAGGTCTGTATTTTCTTACAGCTTTAATCTTACACAACGTCCGCTCCTCGCTCATAGCGGACGTTGGCCTGACGTCAGTCCGCTTTGTGCCATAAGCTGACATTACTGACATCAAGATGTACTCATATGCAGGGAGCAATCTACAGCCATATCATTTTCTGAGTGGGTATAGTTAAGCTTATGTCCGAGACTGTTCTCAAAAAGTAAGTAGTCGGCATTATCCTTGTGACCGTCTTTACTCCGAGTCTTAATCCATCACCGTGGCGGAGGCAGGCAACTCGCTCTATCGCATGCTCGCTTCATTGTAGGTACGACACTGGGCTTATTCTTATTAATACGGTACATCCCGCTTTTTTTACGTCGCCTGGTTGCCCGATAGATTCCCTCAATCGCGGTGCATGTTCACCAGCACCTGTCGGGACGTTCAGGCGCAGATGTGCCATCGGGGAATAGGGATTGCCGCCATGCTGCCAGGGACTCATGGCGACGCCATCGCCGGATTGCAGAGTATTCAAATGCCGCCGAGGGATGTCACTATTATCTCCGGCATATCGATCGCTGCGGTCCATACTGGATATCGCCGATGCATTGCTGGCGAATTCCGCAACACCAGCAAGGTAGGCATGTTCTTCGGCGCGCGCGCTTTTGCTGTTGCGCCAGCGGAGGTGAACAGATGTTATACATGTTCGGGGCTGAAGCTTTAGGTTTTGCAATCTGTTGCGTACTGCCCCGTTAGCTGAAAAGAGGGTGGATTAGAAAGCGTGTTTATTGGCAGAGAAGAGCCATAAGCTGGCGGGAAACACACATTGAATAACGATCAGAAGTGGTATGTCACCAGCAGGCTTCCTGTGGGTGATATTTCTCGTTGCACAATCGGGCTATTGCGCGCATCTCCCGTTAACTGCGTAACGCCTGCTGCGGCAATCACGCTCCAGTCCTCATTGAACTTGTGTGTCCAGTCAAGATTCATCGACCAGGCATAAATTCCCGATCCGGCATCATATCGGATAAACCTTGATGCAGCCGATTGAGATGCACTGACTCCGTAGTAAGTCTGCATGTATTTGTCCGTCCCCCAGCTGCCGGTCAGCGCCAGCGTTACTGTATTATTCGGTGAGGTATAGAGCGGGCTATTAATGCCAAAATGCAATGCCGTGCCATTGTTTTGCTCAGAAAATGGCACTTCAGCCTGCAATTGCAAATTAAGCCAGTCGGTCACCCCGTATCCCAAGCCAAATACACCGAGAGCCGAGCCTTTGACATCCCCCATACCTCGCAAATAGTCGCTGCCATCGCTTAGGGAGTCACTGTCCACGTCACGATCCTTACGGCCTGCGCGATAGCTCACCGCAGCGTTGTAATCGAATTTGCCGATGTTATTGCCATAACCGATGCCCCGCGTGGAGCTGACGAAGAAACCATTTTCCATGGTGTAATCAAGCACCAGGGAAGTCGTGACGCGGCTTTTGTCCGAACCAGAATAACGTGGCGTCACGTTCGCGCCGCCTCCCACCGTCAACGCGTTGCCCTGATTCTGTGCTGCCGCCAGTATCGGGGTGGTCAGTAACGCCAGGACTGCGCCCGACAACATTTTTTTCAGGCTGTACCCCGTGAGTGAAAGGGGGAACTTATGACGCAGTGTGTTATTTCTCATTAAAGAAGTCCTTATGCATTCAAATGATTACGATGCAAGCGGGTTGTAAACGCCAGAACGTTCATTTTGAATGCGCCCGCTAAAGTTCTCATGAGCCAAAAATGAAGAAAGGGTGAAGCAACCACAGATGCTGCAAAGCTGATAGATTTCCTGATACCGTTTTTTTCTTCAGACGTTCTTCATTCACTGCTGATACCGTAACCATTGTGAAAATACTCCTGATTGAAGACGACCTGGATCTCGGTAACGGCATACGTATTGCCCTTGCAGATCAAGGATTTGATGTTATATGGGTTCGCCGCAAAGAGGATGCGCTGCATCAGCTTGATGTCTGCGTGCCTGAACTTGTGTTGCTCGACCTCGGATTACCCGACGGCGATGGCATGAGTCTGATGGTGGGCCTGCGTCAGCAGCACAAGGGCATTCCCGTGATCATCCTGACGGCGCGAGGCACACTGCACGATCGCCTTTCCGGGCTGGACGCGGGTGCAGACGACTATCTCGTCAAACCGTTTGTTCTCGCCGAGTTGCTGGCGAGGGTGAGAGCGCTTGCGCGCCGCAGTTATGGTTTTCAGAACGAGGCGATAGAACTTCGGGGATTATCACTTTTTGTGCCCACACGACGCGTGACCGTGAATGCACGGCATATTGAGTTGACGGCAAGTGAATACGCGCTGCTTGAAACGTTGATGTTACGCACTGACCGCGTGCTTACTCGCAGTTTTCTGGAAGAAAGGATCTTCGGCGCAAAAGAAAATATGAGTAATGCGCTTGATGTGCATATGGGGAATTTGCGTCGCAAAATCGGCGAAGGCTATGTACGAACGGTGAGGGGCGTTGGGTATGTCATTGATACCGTACCCATTCAGAAGGGAGCAGGTTGATGCGAAATGTCTGGCGCCATCTGAGAACCCCAACGTTCGTGCGGCGAATTATGGTAGCGCAGATGCTATTGCTCACTCTGCTCTGGTGTCTTTTTCTGACTTACGTTTTGTGGGAGGACTTACGTAGTCCGGCGATATTAACGGGCAGCAAGACGTACGAAACCATTTTTACTGTGGTTAAGAGTATGGACGATCGCCCGCAGGAGCGAACGCATGTGCTGGCTGCATTAAGTAAGGCAGTACGGGAAAATTATGGCGGCGGTGAAGATCCAGCACTCTCAATCAGCCTTATCGTACGCGAGAATAAAGAGATAATTTATGCCTCTGATGGTGCGCCAGTCGGAGTGATAAACAGCCGTTATGGAAAAATTGAGCGCGTGGAGAGTGATGGTCGCGCCTGGAACAGCCGTACCTTAAAGTCCGGGAACGCCGACACAGAGGTCACGCTTATCACCCCTGCTGGAGGCTGGAATTTCTTTATCTATCTGAACTCGCGTGGCTACTACGTGATGCCGCTGCTGGTATGCATTCCTTTTCTTTTGTTCCCTGCCTGGCTGTCGATCCGCATTGCAATGCGCCCATGGAATAAAGTGGTAAATGAAGTGTCCTTACGCACGCCGGACGATCTCTCGCCCTTAAAAGCAGTGCCAAAGCACAGGGAGCTTCGCCAGATGGTTGACGCGGTTAATGGATTTCTTGCCAGGGTGCGGGAAAGCACTGAACGGGAACGCGTTTTCATTGCCGATGCCGCTCACGAGTTGCGTACCCCCCTGGCGGCGATGCGAATCAATGTTGAGGCGCTGGAATCTTATGTGAGCAGTGACAGCCAAAAAGAGTTGCTTGCGGGCATTGTTCGCAGCAACAGCCGTGCGGCTCGTCTGGTCAATCAGTTGCTGCTGCTGATGCACAGCGAAGCGCGCATTGACATGGTTATGGAGCCTTTGCCGCTGACAACGCTCATACAAGAACGTATGGCCGGGCTGGCACCGCTCGCGGCGGAACGCAGGATTGAACTTGAATTTTACGCCGAAGAGGAAATCTGGGTGACTGGCGTCAGGGAACGGTTAATGTCGCTTATCGATAACGTAGTCGAAAATGCCGTGAAGTATAGCCCCTGGGGCGGGAGGATTGAGGTGGAATTACGATCCTTAAATCAATCCACGCAGTTACGTGTTTCAGATGCAGGGCCTGGCATTCCCGTTGAATTGAGGGAGCGCGTGTTTGACAGATTTTTTCGTGATCCTAACCAGCTGCAAAGCGGGAGTGGGCTGGGGCTTGCCATCGTTAAAGCCGTTGCGCAGCAACACAACAGCAGCGTAAGCCTCAGTACGTCGGCAGAAGGTGGGCTGATGGTTTCGGTTGATTTCCCAAATCACAAGTCCGCCTGAAAGCAAGGACAACGTTGATCCGCCCCGGCGAATGGCCGTTACCTGAATGATGGAGTTAAACGTGAAATACGTTGTTCTTGCAAGCCTGTTAATTTCGCTCTCACTAAGCGGGTGCGCTATTACGGTCAGTGAACTAAAAAGCAGCCAATCCTCTTTTGACGGCAGTTTCGTGAGCAAGGCAGGCTCATCTGATACTTATCGAACCCTAAGGTACATGGCAAGACAGTGCCTCGAATATGAGGCATATTCAGGAAATCCGGTCATCGTACTGAGCGAATTTGATGGTGAACGCAAAGCAGGGGAGATTAATCAAAAGTTCCTTTCACAGGGATTGTTGATAAATAACACGCTAATTGAGATCGAAAGTCGGCATGGTGACAACGCACAGGTCTCCCTTTATACAACCAAGAACGTCTTGAGCACGGGAATCCGGTCACCAAAGATAATTGATATCAAGCGCTGGGCTGACGGCGATAAAACGTGCTAGCGCGACACCGCGAAGCATTCCAGTTATATGACTTGCGCCACATTGATTAACACCGCAATTCTAAGTAATACCTTCATCAGAGGTGAGAGCCACTTCAAACTTCCGCTATTCGCTCAAAGCTGCCAGTCAGTTCCTTTGATTTCCTGAAGATGTTTAAGCCGCCGTTCTGAATGCCTGGTCAGAAACGCAGTGTGTCCAGGGCGGTGCGGATTTAACTGTAATGGCTCTGATTTCCCTGAAATTGGTTCGGTTTGGTTAAGTCAGGGCTGTATCTCGGCAGGCGTTCCTGAAAAGTGGTTCAGTGGACAGAAAATGCGGTCTATCCATGACGTGACTATATCAACGCGCTGGGTCTCTGAGGCATAGATGGTGCGTGACTTTTTCTATGCCCGTCAAAGCAACAAAGCCAGCTCGTTCATAGAAAGTGAATGCCGATTGAGGAGCGTTTGTGTTGATAAAATCAAACCAGTGGCCAGAATCCTTAAGTATCTCACTGAGCAGGGCGCTGCCAACCTGCCTTTTCCTCCATCCTGAGTCTACGTAGAGATGTCGCAGACGTCCGATGCCATTTTTTAGCGTAAACGGGTCGATGTTGAGTCCACCAACGCCAACGATTACTCCATCTACTGAAGCCCCAATTAGTTTTTCTCCGGGTCTATCAAAGCGGTTCTGTCCGCTAAGCCAGTTATCTTCCAGTCGGCGTAACATGTTAAATCCTTCAGCCATGCTCTGCGATCTTAACTCAGCAAATCCTGGGCTGTCCGGGGTGACGCTTATGAGTTGGATATCCATGATTTTTCCAGTGATTTCAATCTGCATAGTCTGGACAGAATTATGATTGTGTGAAACGTCTGCTCTTTACTTAAAGCAGAACAAATTTTGATAATTTGATGCTGATCTTCCTCAAGAAAGGTGACCGGTTCACCTTTCTCTGTAGAAGACGTGAATAACCATATGATAATTATCTACGCTTCTATCCGCCGTTCCGTGAGTGCATGCCTTGCTGCGTTTGATGCCCATCCATCGGACTGGTCATGATTTTCAATCTCTGCCTCTGCTATCGGCGTTACACGGATCAGCGGAACTGAACCGAAAGGCAAACCTTCAATCTGACGAGCATCACGGCTGAGAATGATGCGGGACATAGGTTTATAGTCGTCGGTAAGAGAGCAAAACAGTATGGCTCTATATTTTTCAACATCGGCAGCGACCTGATAGCCGTCGGCAACGAGATCCCCCAAGCTAATTAACAAATGAGCCCAATCATCAATCTGCTGGCTGGTATTATCTGAAGCATCCAGCTCCATGAAAAGTTCGCATTTTACGCCGTTTTCCGGGTCTGAAATGCCGGCCCAGGGCGTCGAGAGACCATCGGTAGCCAGCGTTAATTTGGTGCTGCTTTTGGTACTGAGTACCCGGCGTTGGGGCCCGAACCACTTCGTCTGGTTGTGTACGTTTGCGTCATTTCGTTCAGCAATAAAGCTATCTGACACGTCGCCATACCTTTTCCAGAATGCTCGCCTTGCGACAGCGGCAGCCTCATACATCGGACTCAGAGGACCGCGCGGCACTATTGTCTCATCGAAAATTGTGTCAACCGTAACGCGCCCGCGCATGAACGGTATTTTAGACTTAGTCCAGCGAACAATAACCTTATTAAAGGACTGTATCTGTAATGCTTCGAGTTTATCTACAACGTTGCAGACCCTCTGAAAAACATGGTCACCAGCAGTAACGTGACTCCCATCAGCATACATGTAACCTCCATATTGCGAGGAAACACCAGCCTGTTCCGTAATAAAGAACCATTCACCGTTCACAGCGCCAATAGGTGCCTTGTCTAATGCCGGGCGTAAGTCCCTTGCCGCATCAGAGTTTGAATATGCAGTCATGCCTGTCCCTTATCTTCATTCCATATGTATCTTGCTTGTTTTACGCTTTTCCACACCTGAGCGTTGCTAAACTTACGGCCCGATAAGTTTAAAAATGATAAAGCGATTGTAGGGCGTTAGTCTAAAAAAGTTGAGAAGGCTCTTAGATAATTACCCCTTCAGTCAAGAAGGCAAAACCGCCAGAAGCGGAAGTAGCGCATGAACTGTTATGGTAAATTTGAACGTCCGGCTTAATCACTTGAGGATAAGCAGAATGCTTCTGGAGAAGCTCAGATTGCTTGAGTGCAGCCTTCACGGCGACAGGCGCAATGATCCGGAGTGGCTGGAACTGATTCTTCATCCTGAATTCCGTGAAATCACCCGGTCAGGTGTGACGGTCGACCGGTCAGAGACCATTGCGTCGCTGCTAAGTGAAAAGGCTGCACCTTATATTCTCAGCAGCGATTTCCGTCTTACGGAGATGGGCTGCGGTTACGCTCTGCTTCACTATCGGACGTTTTACGCTGATGGTAGCCATCATGCACTACGTTCCTCTTGCTGGATTTGTTCGGATGAGGGCCAGTGGACTCTGTTTTTTCACCAGGGAACGCCGGCTGCAGGCAATGCCGGGGTTCAGGGTTGAGTTGCACACTTAGGACAGAGAGAATGTGTTTATGCGGAAGATTATTGTTGTGCCATACGTTGATAGATGGCCTGAGATGTTTGAAGCTGAAAGTTTACTGATAAAAACATTGCTCGGTGGAATGGCTAAGGATGTCCATCATATTGGAAGCACGTCAGTTCCTGGTCTCTCAGCAAAGCCTGTAATTGATATGCTACTTGAAGTTTCCGACATCAATGAACTGGATAAGTACCATTCAGCAATGGCCCACGCCGGGTATGTTGCTCGCGGTGAGAACGGGATTGCGGGGCGCAGATATTTCATTAAAGGTGGTGATCAGCGTAGTCATCAAGTCCATGCGTTTGCAGTCGGAGATATGCAGGTATTGAGACATCTTGCTTTCCGTGATTATCTTCGAAGAAACAAAGACATTGCAGAAGAGTATGCTGAGATAAAACACGCAGCTGTATTAGTCAGCAGGAACGATGCTCATCGCTATAGCGCCCTCAAAGCGAAATTTATAGAGCGTCATCAACAACTAGCGCTAGCTGTCTGAGAACGATTGAGATTGAGTTCGTTGCCGGGAGGGTATGTTCAATAACGATGAATTCACTGAGTAGTCATCAGTCAACGTCTGCTGTTCGCTGTGAGTTCAACGGGTCGATGCAACGCTATCCTTAATCAAGGGGGGCGTTTCCATGAAACGAAGAACTCGGATTAACTACACGCCAGAGCAGAAGGCGATTATCTGGGACAGATATAAGCAAGGTGATTCCCTGCATGATATCGCCAGAATGTTCGACAGATATCATTCTTCTATTATGCCCACTATCCACCAGACTGGTGGATACCGCCCCCCTGTCCGAAAGCGGCATCCGTTAGCGCTTTCACTTGATGAAAGAGAGGAAATATCCAGAGCGCTGGTAGCAAAATCAGCATCAGGGCGATCGCAAACAAACTATCGAGAGCCCCCTCAACGATTAGCCGGGAGATAAAGAGGCACGGTGGTGCAAATCAATACCGTGCATCAAAAGCGGATACTGCTGCGTGGGAAAATGCTCTGAGACCAAAACCTTGCAAGCTAATTGAAAGACCCACACTGTGTAAAATCATCGCAGAGAAGATGCATCAGGACTGGTCGCCGGAACAAATCGCCGGTTAGCTGAAACGCTGTTATCCGGATAATCAGGAAATGCATGTGTCACACGAAACGATATATAAAACGCTTTTTATACAAACCCGGGGTGCATTAAAAAAAGAACTGCAGCAATGCCTCAGAAGCGGAAGAGTCGTGCGTAGATCCAGAACATCATCGCTTAAAGGGAAAGGATTAGGGTCAATCCGGGATACGATCTCTATCAGCGAAAGACCACCTGAAGCCGCTGACAGAGCCATACCCGGTCACTGGGAAGGTGACCTGATCCAGGGCTCTAAAAACTCCTATATCGTCACCCTCGTAGAACGTCATTCCCGTTTTGTTATGCTGGCCAGGATCAGGGACAACAAGACCATCACGGTTATATCTGCACTTATCAAACAAGCCCGGGAATTACCTGCTGAGCTTTATAAAACATTAACATGGGACCGGGGCGCTGAAATGACCAGCCACACCCGTTTTACTGTAGCCACAGATATCCAGGTTTACTTCTGCGATCCTCAATCCCCCTGGCAACGCGGCTCCAATGAAAATACAAACAGATTGCTTAGGCAGTATTTTCCAAAAGGAACTGACTTATCGGTTCACAGCCAGCAAAGACTAGACAGTGTTGCCAGGCAGCTCAACGAGAGGCCAAGAAAAACGCTAGACTATGAATCACCCGCAGAGCGTTTTAACCAATGTGTTGCATCTATCAGTTGAACTCACAGCCAGAAGCGGACATTTTTGCTAAAGGTGATGAGTTACTGGGTCAGGCTGTGCAGAGTAAAAGCAATGAGCAACACCCCGCCGGCAATGTTGACGTATTTTTTGAGCATTAATGGATTTGTTTTTTTTACTGAAAATATAAGTGTCTGACTGACAGCGAAAAGCCAAACGCTCATGACCACGACATGTACTGTTGCCAATGTCAGATAGTTGTAGACGCCTCCCTGTATCCCTGCGAACTGCGAAACGACTGTCAGATAAAAAATGATGGCTTTAGGATTCAAAATATTAGCTATCCA